>NZ_JBFBHW010000026.1:0-116876 GCF_040685395.1 Kitasatospora sp. NPDC088779
CTGCGCGGCACCCTCGCCGACATCGCCGGGCAGGTCAAGGCCTCGGGCGTGGTGCGCACCGCCGTCATCCTGGTCGGACGGACACTGGCCGCCGAACAGTTCCGCGACAGCCACCTCTACTCGGCGGAGCGCGAGCGCCCGCACGAGCCCTGCGGGGCGTGAACCCCATGACCCGGCACGTCCTGATCCTCGGCGGGACGACGGAGGGGCGGGCGCTGGCCGCCGCACTCGCCGAGCCGCCGTCCCTGCGGGTCACCAGTTCACTGGCCGGCCGGGTCGCCCAACCCCGGCTGCCCGCCGGAGAGGTGAGGATCGGCGGCTTCGGCGGCCCCGAGGGGCTGGCCGACTGGCTGCGCGGCGAACGGGTCGACGCGGTCGTCGACGCCACCCACCCGTTCGCCGCCGGGATGTCCCGCAACGCGGCCCTCGCGGCGGCGGCCACCGGCGTACCGCTGCTGGTGCTACGCCGCCCCGGCTTCGCACCGGTCGCCGGGGACCGCTGGCTCCCCGTCCCCTCGCTCGCCGCCGCGGCCGAACTCCTGCCCGGCCTCGGGCGACGGGTCTTCCTCACCACCGGGCGACAGGGCATCGCCACCTTCGCCCACCTCGACGGGGTCCACTTCCTCGCCCGGTCAGTCGACCCGCCCGAGCCCCCGTTGCCACCGTCCTTCGAAGTCCTGCTGGACCGGGGGCCGTTCACGCTCGACGGCGAACGGGCACTCCTGCGCGAGCACCGCATCGACGTCGTGGTCACCAAGGACAGCGGCGGCGCCGCGACCGCACCCAAACTCACCGCCGCACGCGAACTCCACCTGCCCGTGGTCATCGTGCGGCGTCCGCCGGTCCCGGACGGCGTACCGGTGGCCCCGGACGTACCGGGCGCGGTGCGGTGGTTGCAGCACCTGCGCTAGAACGGCGGGTCGGGTCGGCCGAACCGACCGGGCCCGGGCGGACCGACCGGGCCGACCGGGCCGACCGGGCCGACCGGGCCGCGAGAAATTACCGGGCGGGTTTCGGCGCCGCACCGGCAGGATGGGCCGATGGCAGACGATCACCGCACCACGACCCTGCGCACGGCCGACGAACGGGCCACCCTGGCCAGCTTCCTGGACTACCAGCGCGACACGCTCGCGTTGAAGTGCGCCGACCTCACCCCCGAACAGCTCCGCATCCGGGCCCTCGAACCCTCCGGCCTCTCCCTGCTCGGGCTGGTCCGCCACCTCGCCGAGGTGGAGCGCAGCTGGTTCCGCAACGTCCTCAACGACGAGGCCCGGCCCGGCTTCTGGAAGAACCCCGACGGCTCCTTCGCCGAGTTCGACGCCGACACCGCCGACCCGGACGAGGCCTTCGCGGTCTGGCGCCGCGAGTGCGACCACGCCCGGCAACTCGTCGCGGCCACCGAGTCGTTGGACGTTCTGGGGCACTACGGCGAGGAGGTCTTCTCGCTGCGCTGGATCCTCACCCACATGATCGAGGAGTACGCCCGCCACAACGGCCACGCCGACCTCCTGCGCGAACACCTCGACGGCACCACCGGCGAGTAACCGAAACGGCCGACCAGCCCCAACGCGTGGGGCCGGTCGGCCATCCGACTGCCATTCGGATCCGGATCGGATCAGATGTCGCGGAAGGTCTCGATCTGCGCGCCGATGGAGTTGAGGCGCTCGGCGAGGTCCTCGTAGCCGCGGTTGATGACGTAGACGTTGCGCAGGACGGAGGTGCCCTGGGCGGCGAGCATCGCGAGGAGGATGACGACCGCGGGGCGGAGCGCCGGCGGGCACATCATCTCGGCGGCGCGCCAGCGGGTGGGGCCCTGGACCAGGACGCGGTGCGGGTCGAGGAGCTTGACGTCGGCGCCGAGGCGGGTCAGCTCGGTGAGGTAGATCGCACGGTTGTCGTAGACCCAGTCGTGGATCATCGTGGTGCCGTGGGCGGCCGCGGCGATGGCCGCGAAGAACGGCACGTTGTCGATGTTGATGCCGGGGAACGGCATCGGGTGGATGGTGTCGATCGGCGCGGTCAGCTTGGACGGGCGCACGGTGAGGTCGACCAGGCGGGTGTGGCCGTTGTGGGCCCGGTACTCGGGGGTCCGGTCGTAGTCGAGGCCCATCCCCTCCAGCACCGCGAGTTCGATCTCCAGGAACTCGATCGGCACCCGGCGGATCGTCAGCTCGGAGGAGGTGACGACGGCGGCGGCGAGCAGGCTCATCGCCTCCACCGGGTCCTCGGCCGGGGTGTAGTCGACGTCGCAGGTGATCTCCGGGACGCCGTGGACGGTGAGGGTGGTGGTGCCGATGCCCTCGATCCGCACGCCCAGCTTCTCCAGGAAGAAGCACAGGTCCTGGACCATGTAGTTGGGCGAGGCGTTGCGGATGACGCTGACGCCGTCGTGCCGGGCGGCGGCCAGCAGGGCGTTCTCGGTGACGGTGTCCCCGCGCTCGGTCAGCACGATCGGACGGTCCAGCGGGGTGCCCGGCTCGACCGAGGCGTGGTAGGCGCCGCCGGTGGTGGCGACCTCCAGCCCGAAGCGGCGCAGCGCGGTCAGGTGCGGCTCGACGGTGCGGGTGCCGAGGTCGCAGCCGCCCGCGTACGGGATGGCGAAGCGGCTGGCGCGGTGCATCAGCGGGCCGAGGAACATCAGCACGCTGCGGGTGCGGCGGGCCGCCTCGACGTCCATCGCCGCGAGGTCGAGCTCGGCGGGCGGGGTGAGTTCGAGGTCGCGGCCGTCGTTGGTCCAGCGGCTCTTGACGCCGATGCTGGTGAGCACCTCGAGGATGCGGTAGACCTCTTCGATCCGGGCGACGCTGCGCAGCGTGGTGCGTCCGGTGGTCAGCAGTGAGGCGCAGAGGATCGCGACGCAGGCGTTCTTGCTGCTGCGGACGTCGATGGCGCCGGAGAGTCGGGTGCCGCCGGCGACCCGCAGGTGCATCGGGCCGGAGTAGCCGAGGGAGACGATCTCGCTGTCGAGGGCTTCGCCGATGCGCGCGATCATCTCAAGGCTGACGTTCTGCTTGCCCTGCTCGATGCGGTTGACCGCGCTCTGGCTGGTGCCGAGGGCCTCGCCGAGCTGCGCCTGGGACCAGCCGCGGTGCTGGCGGGCGGTACGGATGAGGGTGCCGATACGGGTGAGGTAGTCGCCTGTCACTCGCCAGACCATATCTCATGGTTGAGATGACAACAGAGCCGGGGGTGGGTGTGACACTCCTTTTGTCCGTTTCTCGCCCCGCATGAACGTCAGATCTTCACATCACCAGGTGGTATTGCCGCGATTCTGTGAGAGCGTCACGGCCCGAGCGGCTCCGCCCTGCCGACGACGGTGCCCGCGCGGTCGATGCAGATGACGTCCACCGCCACCGGCGAGCCGACCAGCACGCCGAGCGCCGTCGCCCGCGCCGCCTCGGCGACCAGATCGCCCAGCGGCACCCCGGCCGCCCGGCACAACTGCACCGCCTCCAACCCGGTGTTGGCGGCGGCCACCGCCTCGGCCAACACCCCGTCGGCCCCGCCGCGCCGCGCCAGTTCTGCCAGGTACCCCTTGTCCACCTGGGAGCGCGCCGAGTGCAGGTCGAGGTGACCGGCGGCGAGCTTGGACAGCTTGGCGAAGCCGCCCGCGATCGTCAGCCGGGGCACCGGGTGGCGCTTGAGGTACTTGAGGACGGCGCCCGCGAAGTCGCCCATGTCGAGCAGCGCGTCCTCGGGCAGTCCGTGCACGGCGACGGCGACCTTCTCGGAGGTCGAGCCGGTACAGCCGGCCACGTGGGTGCGGCCCGCCGCCCGGGCCACGTCCACGCCGCGGCGGATGGAGTCGATCCAGGCGGAGCAGGAGTAGGGGACGACGATGCCGGTGGTGCCGAGGATGGACAGGCCCCCGAGGATGCCCAGCCGTGGATTCCAGGTGGAACGGGCGATCTCCTCGCCGTGGTCCACGGAGATCTCGACCACCACGTCCCCGCTGCCGCCGTGCGCGGCGGCCACCTCCGCCACGGCGTCGCGGATCATCTGCCGGGGCACCGGGTTGATCGCGGGCTCGCCGACGGGCAGCGGCAGGCCCGCCTTGGTGACCGTCCCCACCCCCGGTCCGGCCCGGAACACCACTCCGGCGCCGGGCTCGCCGGCCCGCACCGTCGAGCGGATCAGCGCGCCGTGGGTGACGTCGGGATCGTCGCCGGCGTCCTTGACCACGGCGGCCATCGCGCTCGCCGGCTCGGGCGGGACGGCGGCTCGACCTCCGGCCGCGAGGACCCCGGCGGCCAGTCCCCCGGCCCTGGGGGCGAGTTCCTCGGCGGTGAGCTCCTCGGCGGCGAGGGCGAAGGCCGGCTGCTGGCCCTTGGGGAGGGTGATGGTCACCGGGTCCGGGAACTCGCCGGTGAGCAGCGCGGTGTACGCGGCCTTGGTGGCGGCGGTGGCGCAGGCGCCCGTGGTCCAGCCGTGCCGCAGGCCGCTGCTCTTCAGCTGGCCGGCCCGGCCCCCGGCTTCGGCTCCGGCTTCGGCTCCGGCCTCGGCTCCCGCTTCGGCTCCCGCTTTGGCCACCTGCGTCTCGCTTCCGACTCCGTTGAGGTGCGGCCGCACCGACCGTCGGTACCGATTTTCCCCCATTCGCCTGACCGCGCCCCGACCGGGGGCGGTCAGCAGGGCCCCGCGACCCGGTGTCCGAGTCGGGGAGCGGCCGCTGCCCCGCGTTCCCGAAGAGTTCTCCGCACGGGCCTCGCACCTCGCGCCTACCAGTGAGTAATCTGGCGGTCCGCCAGAGGCGGGTTCATGACACGGGGTCCGGTGTCCGGGTTGTCCGGCCGGGCCATCAGCATGTGGGGGTTCTTGTGGCAGGGATGAGTCGGCGTACGTTCCTCACCGGTACGTCGGTGGCCGCCGCCTGGTCGGCCTTGTCGCTGGGCGGCGGGCAGTTCGCCTCGGCGGCGGAGCGCGAGCGCGCACTGGCGGCCACCGCCGCGCGGGCGGTCAGGACGACGGGCACCACGCTCGACCAGGTGGCCACGCCCGTCGGCACCGGCGGGTACAAGCGACTGACGGCCGGGCCGGGCTGGCCGCTGGTGGTACGCGGCGACCTGGCGGCGCCGGGCACCGGGCGGGACGACCGGCGGACCGGGCTGGCCAGCTTCGTCCAGTTCAGCGACCTGCACCTGGTGGACACCGAGTCCCCGGTGCGATTCGAGTACCTGGCCCGGTTCAACGGCAGCGCGTACCGACCGCAGGAGGCCCTGAACGCCCGCGGCGTCTCGGCCCTCGTCGAGCGGGTCAACGCGCTCGACGGCGGCCCCTACACCGGGATGCCGTTCAGCATGGTGATGGCCACCGGCGACAACACCGACAACCACGAGCAGGCCGAACTCGACTGGTACCTCACCGTCATGGGCGGCGGCCGACTCGCCCAGAACACCGGCGACCCGAACCGCTACGAAGGCGTGCAGAACTCGGGCAACGCCGCCTACTGGAACCCCGAACTCGCCTACAGCGACGGCTACAAGGCGAAGGGCTTCCCGCAGATACCGGGCTTCCTCGACGCCGCCGGCCGGCCGTTCGACGCGCCGGGCCTGCGTACGCCCTGGTACACGACGGTCGGCAACCACGACGACAGCCTTGAGGGTTCGCTGCCGGACCTCGGGCTGCTGAACGACCTCTACACCGGCCAGTACAAGCTGGAGGGCTGCAACGACGCGGACGCGGCCCAGCTGATGGACTCGCTGCGCCGCGACCCGGCCGGCGCCGCGCTCCTGCTCGCGAAGCTGCTCGCGAGCGGCGACGCGGTGCGCCGGATCACCCCGGACGAGCGCCGACGGCCGTTCACGCTCAAGGAGTTCGCCAAGGCCCACCTGAACCCGGCGCACACCGGCGCCGGCCCGTACGGGCACGGTTTCACCTCGGACATGATGGGCAGCGGCAAGCTCTACTACACCTTCCGCATCTCGGAGAAGGTGGTCGGCATCAGCCTGGACACCACCAACCAGGCCGGATTCGCGGACGGTTCACTGGGCACCGCGCAACTGCGCTGGCTGGAGCAGCAGTTGAAGGCGCACAGCGGGCACTGGTACGACACCGACGGACGCAAGGTGACGGGCGGCAGCACGGACGAGGTGATCCTCCTGTTCAGCCACCACACGAGCACCACCATGGGCAACCTGCTGCCCGACCCGCGCAACATCTTCGAGAAGCGGCACGACGGCAACGAACTGGTGGCGCTGCTCCAGCGCTACCCGAACGTGATCGCGTGGGTGAACGGGCACACCCACATGAACAAGGTCACGGCGCACGGCCACGCCGTGCCGGAGCGGGCGTTCTGGGAGATCAACACCGCCTCGCACATCGACTACCCGCAACACGGGCGCATCATCGAGATCGCGGACAACGGGGACGGCACGCTCTCCCTGTTCACGACGCTGATCGAGTCCTCCGCACCGTACGGCACGGACTTCGGCAGCACCTCGGACGCCAACCTCGCCGCGCTGTACCGCGAACTGTCGTACAACGACCCGAACGGCCGGCCGGCGGCGCTGCTGGGCGCGGGCGAGGACCACAACACGGAGCTGGTGATCACCAAGCCGACACGGTGACGGAGGCGGCGGCGAACAAGTAACAGAAAACAGATGACAGCTAACAGATGATGAAATCTGTTAGCTGTCATCTGTCAGTCATCGCCCGTTACTCCTCCGGGTACCGCCGCGGCGTCCAGACGACCTCCACGCCGCCGCCCCGCTCGACCGCCTGGGTCTGCGAGGAGCCGATCAGCAGGATCGTCCGCATGTCGACCAGCGCCGGATCCAGCTCGCCCAACCGGACGATCCGCACGCGCTCGGTCGGCCCGCCGACGTCGCGCGCCATCACCACCGGCGTCTCGGGCGCGCGGTACTCCAGCAGCAGGTCCCGGGCGAGGGCGACCTGCGTGGTGCGCGACTTCGAGCCCGGGTTGTAGAGCGCGAGCACCAGGTCCGCCTCGGCCGCCGCGCGCAGCCTGCGGGCCACCACGTCCCAGGGCTTGAGCCGGTCCGACAGCGACACCACCGCGTAGTCGTGCCCGAGCGGGGCGCCGGCCCGGGAGGCGGCCGCGTGGGCCGCGGTCATCCCCGGGACGATCCGCACCGGGACGTCCCGGTAGGCCTCCTCGCAGGCGACCTCCAGGACGGCGGTGGCCATCGCGAAGACGCCCGGGTCGCCCGAGGACACCACCGCGACCTTGTGCCCGCGGCGGGCCAGTTCGAGGGCGTACTCGGCGCGCTCCGACTCCACCTTGTTGTCCGAAGCGTGCCGCCGCTGCCCCGGCCGCTCGGGCACCCGGTCCAGGTAGGTGGTGTAGCCGACCAGGTCGGTCGCCTCGGCCAGGACGCCGCGCGCCTCGGGGGTGAGCCAGAGCGGCCCGGCCGGACCGGTGCCGATGACGGCCACCGCGCCGGCACCGTCCGTCCGCCGCTCCACCGGCTCCAGCGGCGCGACCTTGCTCGGCAGCACCGCCACCGAGAAGTACGGGACGGTCTCGCCCTCGACCTCCGCGAGCGGCAGGATGCGCTCCCCGTCCATGAACGCGCGCTCGACGTACTGCGCGTCGTCGAGCCGTCCGGCCCGCTCCAGCGCCCGCCGGACGGCCGGGAAGGTGCGCCCCAGCTTCATGATCACGGCGGAGTCGGCGGCGGCGATCCGCGCCGTCAGCTCCTCCTCGGGCAGCGTGCCCGGGATGACGGTGAGCGTCTCCTCGGCCTCGGTCAGCGGCTGGCCGAGCCGGGCGGCCGCGGCGCTGACGGAGGTCACACCCGGCACCACCTCGGTCGGGTAGCGGTGCGCGAGCCGCTTGTGCATGTGCTGGTACGAGCCGTAGAACAGCGGGTCGCCCTCGGCGAGGACCACGACGTCGCGGCCGGCGTCCAGGTGGGCGGCCAGCCGGGCGGCGGCCTCCTCGTAGAAGTCGTCCAGCGCGCCCCGGTAGCCGCCCGGGTGGTCGGTGGTCTCGACCGTGATCGGGTAGACCAGCTTCTCCTCTACCTGACCACCCGTCAGATAGCGCTCGGCGATCGAACGGGCGATGGACCGGCCGTGCCGGGCACTGTGGTAGGCCACCACGTCGGCCTTGCCGATGAGTTCGGCTGCCCGGACGGTCACCAGCGACGGGTCGCCGGGGCCGAGCCCGACGCCGTAGAGCCGGCCGACACCAGGGGTCTGACGATCCGTCACTCTTCTTCGCTCGCAATCGCGTTGACGGCGGCGGCGGCGATCGCGCTGCCACCGCGCCGGCCGCGCACCACCAGGTGCTCCAGGCCGGACGGGTGCTCGGCCAGGGCCTGCTTGGATTCGGCGGCGCCGATGAAGCCGACCGGGACGCCGATCACCGCGGCCGGGCGCGGCGCACCGGCCTCGATCATCTCCAGCAGCCGGAACAGCGAGGTCGGCGCGTTGCCGACGGCCACCACCGCGCCCTCCAGCCGGGGCAGCCACAGTTCCATGGCGGCGGCGCTGCGGGTGTTGCCCATCTTCCGGGCGAGTTCCGGCACGGACGGGTCGGTGAGGGTGCACACGACCTCGTTGTCGGCGGGCAGCCGCTTGCGGGTGACGCCGCTCGCCACCATGTTCACGTCGCACAGGATCGGCGCCCCGGCCCGCAGCGCCGCGCGCGCGGAGGCGACCACGCCCGGCGAGTACACCAGGTCCTCGACCAGGTCGACCATCCCGCAGGCGTGGATCATCCGCACCGCGACCTGGGAGACGTCCGCCGGGAGGGCGGCCAGGTCGGCCTCCGCACGGATGGTGGCAAAGGACTGGCGGTAGATGGACGCGCCGTCCTTCTCGTACTCGATCACTTCGTGGTCCTCCTGGCCTCGGCGACCGCCTCGGCCATCTCCTCGTTCGTCACGTCCACGGCCGCCCCGGCGGACGCCGGACCGTTCACCGTCACCCGGTAGCCCTGCCCGGTGGCGAGCACGTCCACCCACCGCCCGGCCGGATGACCGCAGCGCCGTTCACACCCCGACCAGTGCACCGGGAGACCGGCGGTCGGAAGGCCCGTAACCGGCGGGCTCCCGGCGACGGCCGCCGCATCGAGCGCCCGCGCCGCGTCGGCCCGGACGTCGGCCCGCGACTTGGCGCACCCCGGCAGCCCGGTGCAGGCGGTGGCCCGCTCCCAGGGCGAGCCGGGCGCGGTCCGGAACCCGGCCGCCGCCAGCGCGGGCAGCCGGTCGGCCGGCGCCCCCGGCAGCACCGCGCCGCGCCAGGGCGTCAGCCGGATCTCCCCGGCGCAGGCGCCCGCGAGTTCCCGCCACTGCGCGGCACCGGCCCGGCCGAAGCGCATGCCCACCGACAGCCCGCCCGCCACGGCCCCGCCCGCCGCCGTGGCGAGCGGGCCGACCGTCCGGACGGCACCGGCCGTAGGGACCACGCCGACCGCGGGCGCGGCCCCGGCGAAAGCGGGCACCGGCACGGGCCCGGCCGGCAGCAGCTCGGGGACCTCGCGCAGGTGCCAGGCCTTGCGCCCGCTCTCCCGCAGCACGTCCAGGAAGGTCCGGGCCGCGTCGAGCACGGCCGTCACCTCCTGCCCCGCCGGCGCCGGACGCCCGTGGGCGGCCCGTCCGAGGCGCAGCAGCGCCGACCCGTCCGGGCCTGCGATCAATGTCACATCGGCGTCGAACGCGGCGACGTCGCCCCGCCCGTCGTCCAGCGCGAACAGGAACTTGCCGGAGAGTCCGGCCGCCCAGTCGCTCGCGCACAGCCGCGCGTCCAGCTCCCGCACCCAGGCCTGCACGTCGGCGAAGCCGTGTCCGTCGAGCCCGGCGAGCGGGGAGGCCACGATGTTGCGGACCCGTTCGTGCGTGTCCGAGGGCAGCAGGCCGACGGCGCGCAGCCGTTCGGCGAGTTCGGCCCCGCAGTGCGAAGCCAGGCCGCGGAGTTGGACGTTGCCGCGGGAGGTGGTCTCCAGTTCGCCGTCGCCGAGCGCCTCGGCGGCGTCGGCCAGCGCCAGCGCCTGACGGACCGTCAGCAGGCCGCCGGGCAGGCGGACCCGGGCCAGGGCGCCGTCGTCGGCCGGGTGTAGACGAAGGGCCCCTGGGCAGGCGTCCGCGCGCCCCCGGTCGGGCACCGCGGCGCCCGGCGCGGTGGCGTCGGGTGTCGGTGGCATGGCCGCGAGCATACAGATGATCCGATCGGTTGCCTTTGTCCGTCGCCTCACACCCCGGGCGCTCCGGGCGGCCTCCCCGGGATCGCCCTCCCCCAGGTCAGCCGCACCCCGTACGATGCTGGCGGACGGTCCCCGCGGGCCGTCCGCACGCCAGCGACGGCGCAGGGGAGGAAACCGGTGCAAGCCCGGTGCGGTCCCGCCACTGTGACCGCGGTTCACCGGGAGACCGGACGGCCGCGGGAGCCAGGAACTCCTGCCGTCCTCCACCGGCCCGGGGCGCGGACCCCGAGGAAGGCTCGAAGAGCAATGCGCTGCCGCATGCCCGCGCCCGGGTCCCCGGGCGCCTCACGCCCGCCCGACTCCGGGCGCTTCGCCGACGCCTCGGCGCTCCTTCGGTCGCCGGCCACGCGCCGTCGCCCGCTTTCGTCCGCCAGATGCCACGCGCCTTCGTCCGCCGCGCACCACGCGTTTTCGTCCGTCGCTCGTCACTCGTCACTTTCCACGCCGGCGCGCCCTTCGGCTCGGGGCGGCTCCGAGGCCGGGAGGGCCTTCGCATGATCCTGCTGCTGTCGACGTCCGACACCGACCTGCTCAGTGCCCGCGCCGCCGAGGGCCCGGTCCGCTACCGGCTCGGCAACCCGGCCCGGCTCACCCCCGAGGACCTGCCCGCGCTGCTGGAGGGCACCGACCTCGTCGTGGTCCGCCTGCTCGGCGGTCGCCGCGCCTGGCAGGAGGGCCTGGACACGCTGCTGGCCGGCCCCCGCCCGGTGATCGTGCTGACCGGTGAACAGGCCCCCGACGCCCAGCTGATGGAGCTGTCCACCGTCCCGGCCGGCATCGCCGCCGAGGCGCACGCCTACCTCGCGCACGGCGGCGCCGCCAACCTCGCCGAGCTGGCCGCCTTCCTCTCCGACACCGTGCTGCTGACCGGCCACGGCTTCGCCCCGCCCGCCTCCGCCCCGGCCTGGGGGCCGCTGGAGCGCGAAGCCCGTACGCAGGACGGCCCGACGGTCGCGGTGCTCTACTACCGCGCCCACCACATGAGCGGCAACACCGCCTTCGTCGAGACGCTCTGCCGGGCGATCGAGGACCAGGGCGCGCAGGCCAGGGCCTACTACTGCGCCTCGCTGCGCGGCGCCGAGCCCGAACTGCTGGCCGCGCTCGGCGAGGCCGACGCGCTCGTCACCACCGTGCTCGCCGCCGGCGGCACCCGCCCGGCGGACGCGCAGGCCGGCGGCGACGAGGAGGCCTGGGACGCGGGCGCGCTCGCCGCCCTGGACCGGCCGATCCTCCAGGCGCTCTGCCTCACCTGGTCGCGCGCCCAGTGGGAGGCCAGCGACGACGGCCTGTCCCCGCTGGACACCGCCACCCAGATCGCGGTGCCGGAGTTCGACGGCCGGCTGATCAGCGTCCCGTTCTCCTTCAAGGAGCTGGACGAGGACGGCCTCACCGTCTACGCCGCCGACCCGGAGCGCGCCGCCCGGGTGGCCGGCACCGCCGTCAAGCACGCCCGGCTGCGGCACATCCCGGCCGCCGAGCGCCGCCTCGCGCTCGTGCTGTCCGCCTACCCGACCAAGCACGCCCGGGTCGGCAACGCCGTCGGCCTGGACACCCCGGCCAGCGCGATCCGCCTGCTGAACCGGCTGCGCGCGGAGGGCATGGACCTGGGTTCGGACCTCCCCGGGGTGGACGGAACGAACGGGGACGGCCACGACGGCTCCCACGACGCGTCCTCCGACGGCTCCCGCAAGGGCTCCCACGACGCGTCCCAGGACTCCTCGCTCGACGCCTCCCACGAGGGCGACGCCCTGATCCACGCCCTGATCGCCGCCGGCGGCTACGACCAGGACTGGCTCACCGAGGACCAGCTGGCCCGCAACCCGGTGCGCATCCCCGCCGCCGACTACCGCCGCTGGTACGCCACGCTCCCGCAGGCGCTGCGCGAGCAGGTCGAGGAGCACTGGGGCCCGGCCCCCGGCGAGCTCTACGTCGACCGCTCGCAGAACCCGGACGGCGACATCGTGCTGGCCGCGATCCGCTCCGGGAACCTGCTCGTCCTGATCCAGCCGCCGCGCGGCTTCGGCGAGAACCCCGTCGCCATCTACCACGACCCCGACCTGCCGCCGAGCCACCACTACCTGGCCGCCTACCGCTGGATCGAGGCCGCGCAGGCCGACGGCGGGTTCGGCGCGCACGCCGTCATCCACCTCGGCAAGCACGGAAACCTGGAGTGGCTGCCCGGCAAGACCGCCGCGCTGTCCGCCGAGTGCGGCCCGGACGCCGTCCTGGGCGATCTGCCGCTGATCTACCCGTTCCTGGTCAACGACCCGGGCGAGGGCACCCAGGCCAAGCGCCGCGCCCACGCCACCCTGGTCGACCACCTCGTCCCGCCGATGGCCCGCGCCGACTCCTACGGCGACATCGCCCGCCTGGAGCAGCTGCTGGACGAGCACTCCAACATCGCCGCGATGGACCCGGCCAAGCTGCCCGCGATCCGCGCGCAGATCTGGACCCTCATCCAGGCCGCCAAGCTGGACCACGACCTCGGCCTGGACGAGCGCCCCGAGGACGACGGCTTCGACGACTTCCTGCTGCACGTCGACGGCTGGCTGTGCGAGATCAAGGACGCCCAGATCCGCGACGGCCTGCACGTCCTCGGCCAGGCGCCAGCCGGCACCGACCGGGTCAACATCGTGCTCGCCATCCTGCGCGCCCGCCAGATCTGGGGCGGTGTCAGCGCGCTGCCGGGCCTGCGCGAGGCGCTCGGGCTGGACGAGGCCGCGCTCACCCTCGGGGCCACCGACGCCGCCGAGGCCCAGGCCCGCGCCCTGGTCGAGGCCATGGAGGCGCAGGACTGGGCGGTCGAGGCGGTGGAGAAGGTCGCCGCCGGGCTGCCGGAGGCCGTCCACGAGGTGCTGACCTTCGCCGCCACCCAGGTGGTGCCGCGACTGGCCGCCACCACCGACGAGCTGGACGCCGTGCTGCACGCGCTGCGCGGCGGCTTCGTCCCGGCCGGGCCGTCCGGCTCGCCGCTGCGCGGCCTGGTCAACGTGCTGCCGACCGGCCGCAACTTCTACTCCGTCGACCCGAAGGCCGTCCCGAGCAAGCTCGCCTGGGAGACCGGCCAGGCGCTCGCCACCTCGCTGGTCGAGCGGTACACCGCCGACAACGACGGCGACTACCCGCCCTCGGTCGGGCTGTCGCTGTGGGGCACCAGCGCGATGCGCACCGCCGGCGACGACATCGCCGAGGCCTTCGCCCTGCTCGGCGTCCGCCCGGTCTGGGACGACGCCTCGCGCCGGGTCACCGGCCTGGAGCCGATCACCCTCGCCGAGCTGGGCCGCCCGCGCATCGACGTGACGCTGCGCATCTCCGGCTTCTTCCGCGACGCCTTCCCGCACGTGGTCGCCCTGCTGGACGACGCGGTGCGCCTGGCCGCCGCCCAGGAGGAGCCCGCGGAGCAGAACTTCGTACGCGCCCACGTCCAGGCCGACCTCGCGGTGCACGGCGACGAGCGCAAGGCCACCGTCCGCGTCTTCGGCTCCCGCCCGGGCACCTACGGCGCGGGCCTGCTCCAGCTGATCGACAGCCGGGACTGGCGCACCGACGCCGACCTGGCCGAGGTGTACACGGTCTGGGGCGGCTACGCCTACGGCCGCGGGCTGGACGGGCGGCCGGCCCGCGAGGAGATGGAGACCGCGTACAAGCGCATCACCGTCGCCGCGAAGAACACCGACACCCGCGAGCACGACATCGCCGACTCGGACGACTACTTCCAGTACCACGGCGGCATGGTGGCCACCGTCCGGGCGCTCACCGGCAAGGCGCCGACCGCCTACATCGGCGACTCGACCCGCCCGGAGACGGTCCGCACCCGGACGCTGACCGAGGAGGCCGCCCGCGTCTTCCGCGCCCGGGTGGTCAACCCGCGCTGGATCGAGGCGATGCGCCGGCACGGGTACAAGGGCGCGTTCGAGATGGCCGCGACGGTGGACTACCTGTTCGGCTACGACGCCACGACGGGCGTGGTCGCGGACTGGATGTACGAGAAGCTCACCCAGGAGTACGTGCTCGACCCGGTCAACCGGGAGTTCCTGACCGGCGCCAACCCGTGGGCGCTGCACGGGATCAGCGAGCGGCTGCTGGAGGCGGCCAGCCGCGGGCTGTGGGAGCAGCCCGACCCGGAGCTGATCGCGCAGTTGCAGGCCGCGTTCCTGGAGACCGAGGGGGACCTGGAGGGCGACGAGGGCTGAGTCACGGGGGTGGCCACCAGTGTTCCCGTAGCCCATTCGGGTGACAGGAACACTGGTGGCGTAGTCCGTCCAAGCGGACAATACGGGGCATGCCCCGCCGCCTCGCCCTCACCAGCCCCGCCCGGCGCACGCCGCACTCCTCGCACCCCGATCACCCCGGGCACTCCGGACACTCCTCGAATCCCGGGCACCCCCGGCGCCCCGAACCTCCCGGGCACCCCGAACACGGCGGGCACCCCGGAAACGGCGGCCACCCGCAGGCGCGCCCGCACCGCTACCGCGCGCGGTTCGGTGCCCTGGCGGCCGGGGCCGTACCGGTGCTCGCCTTCCCGGCACCGGGGCAGGCCTGGCTGGCATGGGTCGCGCTCGTCCCCGGGATGCTGCTGATGCAGCGCGCGCCCGGCGGGCGGGAGGCGGCGGTGCGCGGGTGGTGGTTCGGGGCGGGCTTCATCCTGATCGCGATGTACTGGCTGGTCCCGTCCATCGGGCCGGGACTACCGGTGCTCGCCGTGCTGTTCGGGGCGCTCCAGGGCGGCTTCGGGTACGCCGTCCACCGGCTGCTGCACCCGCCGCTGACCGGCCGTCGGGCACTGCTCGCGCTGCTCGTCGTCCCGGCGGTCTGGGTGACCACCGAGTACGCGCGCTCCTGGGACGCGCTCGGCGGGCCGTGGGCGCTGCTCGGCGCCACCCAGTGGCAGCACCCGGCGATCCTCGGGCTGGCCTCGACCGGCGGGATCTGGCTGGTCAGCGCGGCCGTCGCGGCCGCCAACACCGGGGTGCTGATCGTCCTGACCGCCGTGCACCGGCGGCCGCGCGCCCTCGCGGCGCTGACCACCGTCCTGGTCCTGGCCGCCGGCCCGCTGCTGTTCGCGCTGCGCGACGCCCCCGCCCCGGCCGGGGCGGTCACCGTCGCGCTGGTCCAGCCCGGCATCGTGGACGACCCGCAGGCCCGGTTCGAGGCCAGCGCCCAGGCCACCGCCGCGCTCGGCGGGCAGCCGGTGGACCTGGTCGTCTGGGGCGAGAGCAGCACCACCGCCGACCTCGACCGCGACCCGGCCGCGCTCGACCGGCTGCGCCGACTCTCCACCGTCACCGGGGCGCAGATCATCGCCGGGGAGGACGCCCGCAAGGCGGACGGGCGGATCTCCAAGGACGCGGTGCTGGTCTCCCCCGCGGGCGTGCTGGACCGCTACCGCAAGATCCGGCTGGTGCCCTTCGGCGAGTACATCCCGCTGCGGCCGGTGCTCGGCTGGATCGCCGGCGTCAGCCGGGCGGCCGGCGAGAACCGGGCGCCCGGCACCGCCTTCCACGTCCTGCCGGCCACCGACCGGGCCGGCGGGCCGCTGCCGGTCGGCGCGCTGATCTGCTTCGAGTCGGCCTTCCCCGACCTGGCCCGCACCGCCGCGCGGGACGGCGCCCGGGTGCTGGTCTACCAGTCCTCCACCTCGACCTTCCAGCACACCTGGGCACCCGAACAGCACGTCTCGCTGGCGGCGATCCGGGCCGCCGAGACGGGCCGGCCGGCCGTGCAGGCCTCGCTGACCGGGGTGTCGGCGGCCTTCGACGCGCAGGGCCGCGAGCTCGCCCGGCTCGGTACCGACGGCACCGGAGCGCTGACCGTCCGACTGCCGCTCACCGAGCCCGGGACGCTGACCTGGTACGACCGGATCGGCGACGTGGTGCCGATCGGCGCGCTGCTCGTCACGGCGGGCGCGACGGCGGCGGCGTGGCGCTCCAGCCGCAGTCGGCGCCCGGCGTGAGGGCGGAGGCTGCGCCCGGCGTGAGGGCGGCGGGGTCCTCGGCAGGGGCGTCGGCAGGGGCGTGGGCAGGGGCGTGGCCTCCGGCGGGTCAGCCCTCGGTGCCGGCCAGGTAGACGCCGAACGACGCGCCCTGCGGGTCGCGCAGCACGGCGATCCGGGGGCCGCCCGGCACGTCGGTGGCCGCCATCAGCACGTCCGCGCCGAGGCCGCTCGCCCGGGCGACGGTGTTGTCGACGTCGGCGACCGAGAAGTACGGCAGCCAGTGCGGCGGCACCTGCGGCGGAAAGCGGTCGTCCATCACCAGCATGCCGCCGAAGTCCTCGCCGCCCAGGCCCCACTGGGTGTACTGCTCGGACAGGCTGACGGACCAGCCGAAGACCGCCGGGTAGAAGGCGGTCGCACCGGCCGGGTCGCGGGTGAGCAGTTCCACCCAGCCGAGCGAGCCCGGCTCGTTGAACACACCGGCGCCCGCGAACGCGCGGGCCTGCCAGAGCAGGAAGACCGCGCCGGAGCTGTCCCCGACCACCGCGAAGCGGCCGAGGTCGGACGCGTCGGTGGGCTCCTTCAGGACCTTGCCGCCGGCGTCCTCGACCTTCGCGACCGTGGCGTCGGTGTCGGTGACCGCGAAGCAGGTCGACCAGGCGATGGGCTGCTGCGGCGCGAACCGCGGGCTGACGGCGGCCGCCGGGGCGTCGCCGAGGAACATCTGGGTGTAGCCGTTGGCCTCGGGGCGCACATCGGCCTCGGCCCGCCAGCCGAACAACTCGCTGTAGAAGGTGCTGGCGGCGGCCGGGTCGGAGGTGCCCAGCTCGACCCAGCAGGGGCCGCCGATGGTCACGGAGTTCTGCTTCATGGCTTCTTCTCTCGACTTCTTCTCTCGGTTCTCGATCTCTCGGTCTTCACTGACTGATCGTCACTCTTGATTCGAGTCAAGCGACTTCGATGACCACCTTGCCGCTGGCGTGGCCGGACTCGACGAAGGCGAGCGCCTCGGCGGCCCGGGCCAGCGGGTAGCGGCCGGTGATGTGCGGGTCCAGCTCACCGGCGGCGACCAGGGCCGCCAGCGCGGACAGGGTCTCGGACGTCGTCGAGCGGGTGATGTAGCGGCCGCCGAGTTCCGCCACGGTGGCCGGGTCGGCGGTGCTGACCAGTTCCGTACGGTCCGTGCGCACGGGGGCGGCGGCCCGCAGGGCGTCGCCGCCGACCAGGTCGAGGATGCCGTCGACGCCGTCGGGCGCCGCGGCCGCGATCCGTTCGGCGACGCCGTCGCCGTAGCGGACCGGCACCGCCCCGAGGGACTCCACGTACGCGTGATTGGCGTCGCTCGCGGTGCCGAGAACGGTCAGGCCGCGACTGCGGGCGATCTGGGCGGCCGCGCTGCCGACACCGCCGGCGATGCCGAGGATCAGCAGCGTCCGGCCGGCGCCGAGGCCGAGGTCACGGACGGCGTCGTCCGCGGTGGCCGCCGACACGGGCAGGACGGCGGCCTGGTCGAAGCCGACACCCTCGGGTTTGAGGGCACTCAACTCGGCGAGCATCAGCGTCTGTTCGGCGTAGGCACCGGCGGCCGCGAGGCCGAACACCTCATCGCCCGGGGTGAACCCGGTGACCCCGGGGCCGACTTGCAGGACCACGCCCGAGGCCTCCTGGCCCATGACGGCGGGGAGTTCGCGCTCCCGGCCGAGCAGGCCCGTGCGGATCTTCCAGTCCACCGGGTTCACCCCGGCCGCACCGACCGCGATCGCCAGTTGCCCGGGGCCGGGCTCCAGCGCCGGGCGGTCCAGGAACTCCTGTGTCTCCGGCCCGCCGTAGTCGACGAAGCCGAATGCCTTGGCCATCGGTGATCCCACTCCTCGGGTAGCGGCTGCGATCCCCCGTCCTCCCCCGCCCCAGCATGCGGGCGGGGGAGGACGGGTGCGGGCGCTGCTGGGCCGAACGGGGGCGGGCGGGGCGGCGGGCGGCGGCAGTGGGCGTTGGCGGGCATTGGCGGGCGAACAAAAAACAGATGACAGATAACAGATTTCGAAATCTGTTATCTGTCATCTGTTTTTTGTCAGTTGTCAGCTGTCAACGGCCGTCCGTCAGCGCGGCGCCCGTGCCACCGGGATCCACAGCTGGGCTTCCGCCTGGCCGTCCGGCAGGAACCGGGTACGCAGGATCTCCGGCCCCGGCCGGAACTCGTACGGATTGGACGGGAACCACTGCGTGAAGACGTCCCGCCACATCTCCTGGAGGGCCTTCGGGAAGGTCCCGGTGTTGGAGAAGGCCGCCCAGGTCCCCGCCGGCACCTCCCGAACGTCCAGGCCGTCCGGGACGACGGTGCCCGCGTCCGCCACCACCGCGTGGTAGTAGTCGAGTTCGACACCCTCTTCGCGGCTCTCCGAGAAGAACTCGGTGACCGAGAGGATGCCTTCCGGCTCACGGCCCGAGAGCGCCGAGATCCGGTCGACGGTCTCCTGGCCGAGCCCCTTGATGAACGAGGCGATGGCCGGGTTCACCCCCTCGTGCACCAGCGGGACCCGAGCCCGCCGACCGATGATCCGGAAGTCCGGCTGCTCGATGATCCGGTATTCCATACTGCTGCTTCCCTCCACGACGAGTCGGAAGGACATCCGGGGTTGGGACTTGAGCACCGCGCCCTCGCGCCGGGCCTCACCGGGCCCGACCCCGTGCATCGCCCGGAACGCCCGGGCGAACGCCTCCCCCGAGGTGTAGCCGTACCGGATCGCGACCTCCAGCAACGTCCGCTCCCCGCCGAGGACTTCGGCCCCGGCGACGGTCAACCGCCGGCGCCGGACGTAGTCCGACAGCGGCATCCCGGAGAGCATCGAGAACAGCCGCCGGAAGTGGTACTCCGACGTCATCGCGATCCGGGCCAGCTCGGCGACCTCGACCTCCTGGTCCAGGTTCCGTTCGATGTGATCCATCGCCCGGTTCAGGTGTTCCAGCACTCCGACCCCGTCCTTCCCTTACTGATCACCACCGTAGGAAGGACCCACCCTGCCGCACCCGACAATCGGTGCCCGATCCGGTCGGGTACCGATCGCCGGGTGGCGGGCGGCAGGGCTCAGATCAGGCCCTGGGCCAGCATCGCGTCCCCGACCAGCTCGAAGCCGGCGATGTTCGCGCCCACCACGTAGTCGCCCGGGTGGCCGTAGCGCTCGGCGGTGGTGAAGCAGGAGTCGTGGATGTGCTTCATGATCCCGGCCAGCCGCTCCTCGGTGCGGGCGAAGGTCCAGGAGTCGCGCGAGGCGTTCTGCTGCATCTCCAGGGCGCTGGTGGCGACGCCGCCCGCGTTCGCCGCCTTGCCCGGGCCGAAGGCCACCCCGGCTTCCTGGAACACCCGGACCGCCTCCGGGGTGGTGGGCATGTTGGCCCCCTCGGCGACCGCCAGCACCCCGCCCCGCACCAGGGCCAGCGCGTCCGTCTCGGTCAGCTCGTTCTGGGTGGCGCAGGGCAGCGCGACGTCGCAGGGCACGCTCCACACGCCCGGGCCCTCGACGAACCGGACGTGACTGCCGCGCAGTTCGGCGTAGTCGGCGACCCGGCCGCGCCGGACCTCCTTGACCTCCTTGAGGAGCGCGAGGTCGATGCCCTTCTCGTCCACCACGTAGCCGGTGGAGTCGGAGCAGGTGAGCACGGTCGCGCCGAGCTGCTGCGCCTTCTCGATCGCGTAGATGGCGACGTTGCCGGAGCCGGAGACGACGACCCGGCGCCCGTCCAGGCTCTCGCCGCGGCTGTGCAGCATCTCGGCGGTGAACAGCACGCAGCCGTAGCCGGTCGCCTCGGTCCTGGCCTGCGCGCCGCCCCAGCCGAGGCCCTTGCCGGTGAGCACGCCGGTCTCGTAGCGGTTGGTGATCCGCTTGTACTGGCCGAACAGGTAGCCGATCTCCCGGCCGCCGACGCCGATGTCCCCGGCGGGGACATCGGTGTGCTCGCCGAGGTGGCGGTACAGCTCGGTCATGAAGGACTGGCAGAACCGCATGACCTCGGCGTCCGAGCGGCCCTTGGGGTCGAAGTCGGAGCCGCCCTTGCCACCGCCGATCGACAGCCCGGTGAGCGCGTTCTTGAAGATCTGCTCGAAGCCGAGGAACTTGACGATGCCGAGGTTCACCGAGGGGTGGAAGCGCAGCCCGCCCTTGTACGGGCCGAGGACGCTGCTGAACTCCACCCGGAAGCCCCGGTTCACGTGGATGTCGCCGGAGTCGTCCGTCCACGGCACCCGGAACATGAGCTGCCGCTCGGGTTCGCAGATCCGCTCGATGATCCGGGCGTCGACGAACTCGGGACGGCGGGCGAGCACCGGCCCGAGGGTCTCCAGGACCTCGTGGACCGCCTGGTGGAACTCCGTCTCACCCCTGTTCCGGCGGACCACGTCCGCGTAGAGCGCCTCGATCACGCGCTGCTCGGCGTCGAAGGAGGTCGGGGAGGTGGCGGCGGGAGGGGTTGTGGGCATCTGATCAGGACCTTCCGTGGTCGTCGGTGCTCGTTCGCGAGGCATTCCCGTGCCCAGGAAACGGGGGAATCCTCGCAGTGTCCACAGTCCGGCTCCCGACGCATCCACATGCTGAAACCCCCACGCCTCGCGGACCGTACGATCCACCAGCGCCCTCGCGTCCGCACGGAGCCCGGCTGAACCACGGTCCGTAGTCGCATCGGGCACGGGCGGTATTTAGTTGTTCAAATTGGAACTACCGAGTACGGTCATCGACATCCGCTCCACCCCGGGCCACCCGGTCCGCCCCTCTCGACCCCATCGGTTCGTCGGTTCGCCGACCCATCTCCTCATCGACGGAGGCCCACCCATGCCGCAGCCCGGTCCCGCCACGGTGCGCTCGCGTGTGCGCATCCCGCTGACCTTCTCCGACGGCTACCGCGCCGAGGCGGAGGCCCTCACCTTCCACGACCTCGCCGACGGCGCCGAACACCTGGCGCTCGCGTTCGGCGAGGTGCCGGAGGGCGGGACGCCACTGGTGCGCCTGCACTCGGAGTGCCTGACCGGCGACGTCTTCGGCTCGGACCGCTGCGACTGCGGCCCGCAGCTGCGCGAGTCGGTCGAGCGGATCACCGAGGCCGGCGGCTACCTGCTGTACCTGCGGCAGGAGGGCCGGGGCATCGGGCTCTACAACAAGCTGGAGGCCTACTCCTTGCAGGACTCCGGATTGGACACGTACGACGCCAACACGGCGCTCGGCCTGCCCGAGGACGGCCGGGACTACACCGCCGCCGCCCAGATGCTCACCACCCTCGGCGCCACCGGCATCGACCTGCTGAGCAACAACCCGGACAAGGCGCAGCAGCTGGCCGACCTCGGGATCACCGTGCGGCGGCGGGTGCCGACCGGCGTGCATCTGTCCGCGAGCAACGTGCGCTACCTGCGGGCGAAGGTGGAGCGGACCGGGCACTCGATCGAACTGTCCCGGCTGGTCGGCTGAGCCGGATGACGGCCGGACCGGATGACGGCCGGACCGTCAGCCGTCAGCCGTCCACCCCCGCACCCGCCCCCCGCGCCCGGACCGTGCGCAGCACCCCGTACGCCGCGAGCGGGAGCGCGACCAGCAGCGCGGCCCAGAACGCGCCGTGCCCCCAGAACTCCGCGACGGCCGCGAGCTGCCCCTTGAACACCGGGATCCGCAGCGCCTCGACCGGGCCGAGCGGTCCGGGCCAGGCGCCGAGCACCAGGGTGGCGGGGATCCAGCAGCCGAGGAGCGCCCGGGCGGTACCCGGCGTCCCCAGGGTGCTCGCGAGGGAGACGACGGCCAGCAGGACGACGAACCCGGACTGGTAGGCCGCGCCGGTCCGGCCGGTCCCCCAGGAGTCCGGCGTCGGGTGGTGCCCGGTGGCCGCCAGCCGCACCTCGACCGCCGCCCACAGCAGCAGGGCCAGCACACAGGTGCTCCCGAGCGCGAAGAGCACGCGGTCACGGGCGCCCACGGGGCCCGTCCGCCACTGCTTGCCGTCCCACCGTGCCGCCGCGCCCCGCCCGGCGAGCCGCCGCCAGGCCTCCCGCACCTGCCGCCGGGCCTCGTGCGCGGGCTTCAGCAACCGGTCCGCAGCGCGCTCGATCAGCGCGAACGACGCCACGATCGCCGCCACCGCCGCGAAGCCGGCCCAACTGCCCATCCCGCCCTCGAACATGACCACCCGCTCGGCCACCGGTCTCGGCATCTCCAGGCCCGTCATCGGCGGTCCGAGCCGCAGGTAGCCGATGGCGAAGGCCCCGACGCCGGTCAGGGCCGCCGTGCCGAGGCCGACCCGGGCGGGGAAGAAGGCCAGGACGGCGGCGGCGACCAGTGCCGCCCCCAGTTGGCCGACCACCTGCTGGGCCGCGTGCTCGCCGGCCTTCTTCAACGGCCCGCCGAAGGCGCCGTCCGGCGAGATCCTGAGCTGGACCCCGGCCTCGACGGGGTAGCGGAACACCGCCCCCGCCCACAGCAGCAACCCGAGCGCGAGGAACAGCAGCAGCACGGCGCCCGCCCGGCGCGGCAGGCCGGTCCGGGCGTGCGGCCACCACGCCCGCAGCCGGGCCGCCCAGTCCACCGGCGTCCGTCCACGCCCGCCCTGCCACAGCCGCCCCAGCCACCGGTCCCGGCCGGCCCGGCTCTCCCGCCCGGCCCCGCCCTCCCGGCCATCCGCGTCGTCGGGCCGCTCGCCCCGGCCCCGGCCGCGCGGGCGCAGCGTCTCGGCGGCGACCAGGGCCGCGCGCCCGGCGTCGTCCCCCGGGTCGGCGCCCACCGCCCGCCGCCGCAACGCCGACCAGCGGCGCCGGACCGCCTCCGGCGCGGCGGTCGGGTCCGGCGCGGGCCGGCGCACCGCGGCGCGTACGGCCGTGCGGATCCCGGAGCCGGCGGCCAGGGCCGCGTCCACCACCACCGCCGCGACGAGGGCGGCGAGCTCCGCCATCCGTTCGGGCAGCGGCAGCCGGTGCAGGGCGGTGGGCAGCGGCGAGAGCCGGCCGAGCAGCCGGTCGCGCTCCTCGGGGCGCACGCTCAGCCACACCACCAGCCGGTGTGCCTCCTCGCGCTCCTGCGGGCTGAGCCCGTCGCCGCCCCGCCGGCCGCCGCCGACGGTGCGGGCGGCACGGTCCACTTCGGCCAGGACGTCCGGGAGCCGGGCCAGGGCGAGCAGTCGGGAGCAGTGTTCGCCGGAGCACTCAGGGTGGAAGCAGTCGTAGCGGGCGGCGACGGCCGGGGCGCCGCCCCGGACCAGCGCGTCGATGAACACGGCGCCGTCCGGTTCGGTGGCGATGCGTTCCAGCCCGGGGGTGTCGATCGGGCGGTCGAGGTAGTAGGGGGTGGCGGAGGGGGCGAAGGCGGCGCCGAAGGCGAGCACCGCGAGGGCTCCCGCCGCGTCGCGGCGGGAGCCGGGCGCCCGGGCGACGTCGGTCAGGTGGTGCAGGTCGAAGATGTTGTCCTGGACGTCGTCGCGCAGCCAGTCGCGCAGCCGCTCCGCTCCCCCGGCGGAGAGCCAGCGGGCCGCGTCGCCGGAGCGCCTGAGCAGGACCTCGGCGAGCTTGGCCGGATCGGTGAAGGGGGAGCCGAGGAAGGTGATCGGCCGGTGGGTGCGGCCGGTGTCGGCCCGGGTCTGTCGCCGGACCACCGCGGGGCTGCCGCCGGCCAGCCAGCTGCGGACCTGCGGGGCGGTCCAGCGGTCCTCCGGGTTCTTGGTGAACAGCCCTTGGAGGAGCAGCAGTTGGCGGGGGTCGGCGAGGGCGGAGAGGTCGACCTCGTCCCCCAGGACCAGTTCCAGTTGCAGCACCTCGTCGCTGATCAGCAGGCCGTCCGCGCCGAGGAAGCGGGGGCGGCCGGTGAACAGCTCGTACAGGACGTTGCCGAGCGCCCACCAGGGCCCGGCCTCGTGATTGCGGCCGGCCAGGAGCTCGGGGGCCATGTACGGGATGGTGACGATCGTCTCGGGCGTGAAGCGGCGGCTGGCGGTGAGCCGGGCGACGCCGCCGAAGTCGGCTATCACGAACTCCCCGGGCGCGCGGCCGGGGCGGACCAGCACGTTGGCCGGCTTGAAGTCCAGCGGGTTGCGCTCGATCCGCCGTTGCCAGAAGTCGAGCAGGGCGACGAGCTCGTAGACGATCCGCTCGGCCTCCCGCGGGTCGGTGTACCGGCCGCGCTCGCGCAGTTCGGCGAAGTGGTCGGCGAGGGTGACCGGCAGGTACTCCATGGCCACCCAGTCGAGTTCGGCGCCGTGGTGGCCGACCCGCCCGAAGTCGACGATGTGCGGGACGTGGCGGCGGTAGTCGTCGTTGCGCAGGTAGCCGAGCAGGTCGGCGTCCATGGACTGGCCGGCGGCCGTCACCTTCACCGCGGCCTCGCCGCCGCCGTCGGTGCGCCGGACGTGCCAGACGGTGCCCTCGGTGCCGGAGCCGGCCACGCCGAGCGGGTCGAAGCGGCCGCGCAGGGCGTCCGGGAAAGCGCCCGCGAACCGTCCGCCGGTGGGCCCCGCACCCTCCGGCGCCCCGCCCGCCGATATCCCACCCCCTGACACCCCGCCCACGGGGCCCTCGCCCCTCCGGCTGGGCCCGGGGCCGACGTTGTCGGCCCAGCCGGGGGCGGCGGCGCGCCCGGTGCCCGCGCGCCGCTGGACCTTGGTCGGCGCCTCCGGGTCGACCCGCTCCGGCGCGGCCCGCTGGACCCTGGTCGGCGCCTCCGGGTCGAAGCGGGCCCCGCCGTCCGGCTCCCGCCCGGTCGCGGCGTCGGGGTCCGTCCGGGTGCGCGGGACGGCGCCGAGCCGGGACGGCCGGTCCGGCACGACACCGAGGCGCCGCCCCCACGGCCGCCGGTCCGCCCTGGTCGGGGGCTCGGGCCGGACCCCGGGGCCGCTCTCCGGCCAGGGGCCTCGTCGGTCGTCGTCGGCTGGGCCGGCGTCCTCCGGTGTGGCCATGGCGGCGCTCTCCTCCCCGCTTCCCGGGGCCGGCGCGGGGCCGTAGCCGCGCGCCGCACGGCCCCGGGTGGTGATTTTGACGCGCCATCATCCCGCATGGTGGGCCGTGGTGTTGGCCGATTTTCCGGAACGCGACCGAGCGGTTGCACGAACGCCGCCGAACGCCGCCGCGGGCCTCCCCCACCTGCCCGGCCCTGTCCCCTTCGGCCGCGGAGCCGACACCCCCGACGCGTCAGCCCCCGACCGGGCGTCCCCGGGGCTCCTCGGCGATCCGGCGGGCGATCTCGTCCGGCCGCACCGGGCGGCCGAAGTGCCAGCCCTGGGCCCAGTCGCAGCCGATGGTCCGCAGCCGTTCGGCGTCCTTGCGGGTCTCCACGCCCTCGGCGGTGACGGTCAGCCCGAGTGCGTGCGCCATCGACACCAGGCCGCTGACGATCCGCCACCCGGTGGACTCGTCCTTCTCCGGATCGTGCAGGTCTCCGACGAAGGAACCGGCGATCTTCAGCCCGGAGACCGGCAGGTCGCGCAGGTACGCGAGGTTGGACCAGCCGGTGCCGAAGTCGTCCACGGCCAGCGACACGCCGAGGTCCACCAGCCCGTGCAGGGTGCGCAGCGCCTCGTCCTCGGGCCCGACCACGGTCGACTCGGTGATCTCCAGTTGCAGCCTGGCCGGTTCGAGGCCGGTCGTGTCGAGGATCCGGCCGAGGTCGGTGACGAGCGCCGCGCTGCGCGCCTGGCGGACCGCCAGGTTGACGTTCAGCTGCGGCGCGGCGTCGCCGAACCGCTTGACCCAGTCCGCGGCCTGGCCACAGGCCTGCTCCAGCACCCAGCGACCGAGCGGCATGATCAGCCCGGTCTCCTCGGCGGTGGTCACGAACTCGTCCGGGCCGAGGACGCCGAGCTGCGGGTGGCGCCAGCGCACCAGCGCCTCCACCGCGGCCAGCCGGCCGTCCGCCAGCGCGTACAGCGGCTGGTAGTCGATGAAGAACTCGCCCCGGTCGAGGGCGGCCGGCATCCGCACCGACACCGCGTAGCGGCTGACCGCGCGGGCGTTCTCCTTGGGGTCGAACAGCGTCCAGCGGCCGCGGCCGGCCTCCTTGGCCCGGTACAGCGTCAGGTCGGCGGCCCGGACGGCCGCGCCCGGGGTGGTGGTGGACACCCGCCGCTCCAGCACGCCGACGCTCGCGCCCACGGCCAGCTTGTGGTCGCCGATCAGCACCGGCCCGGCCAGCGCCTTGAGCACCGTCTTCGCCGCCGCGACGGCCTCCTGCTCGCCCCGGCAGTTCTCCAGCAGCACCACGAACTCGTCGCCGCCGAGCCGGGCCACCAGGTGGCCGAGCGGGTTGAGCGCGGCCTTCAGCCGGGCCGCCACGGCGGACAGCAGCTGGTCCCCGGTGTCGTGGCCGAGGCTGTCGTTGACCACCTTGAAGCCGTCGAGGTCGACGTAGCAGAGGCCGAACCTGGCGCCCGGATCCGGATCCTCGAACAGCTTCTCCAGCCGCTCGAAGAAGGCCGCCCGGTTCGGCAGGCCGGTCAGCGGGTCGTGGGTGGCCTGGTGGCGCAGCCGCTCCTGGAGCCGGTAGCGGTCGGTGACGTCCTCCAGCATCGCGACCTGGTACTGCGGGACGCCGTCGTCGTCGCGGATCAGCGAGACGGTCAGATGGGTCCAGACCACCTCGCCGTCCTGGCGGTAGTACGGCTTGTCGAACTGGAAGTAGTCCCGCTTGCCGCTGATCAGCTCCTCGTACGCCTCCCACACGCCCGGGGTGTCCTCGGGGTGGACGAGATCGCCGACCCGGCGGCCGGTCATGTCCTCCGGGCTCGCGCCGAACAGCTCCTGGAGCGCCTTGTTGACCGCCAGGATGTTGCCGTCGGTGTCGCCGATGCCGATCCCGATGGCGGCGCTCTCGAACAGCGCCCGGAACCGGGCCTCGGAGGCGCGCAGCGCCCGCTCGGCCTCCTTGCGGGCGGTGTCGGCGGCGGTGCGGATCGCCTCCTGCTCCCGCAGCGTGCGCTCGCGCAGGGCGGCGGCCCAGCCGGCCGCGAAGGCGCCGGTCAGGGCCGGGCCGCGGTCGTCGCCGAGCGGCTGCGCCTGGAGCAGCTCCACCGCCCGGGCCAGCACCACCGGGTCGGTGAAGTGCGCGTCGACCAGTTCCGCGCCGGCCTGCTCGGCCAGCCGGGGCTCGAACGGCTCGCCCAGCTGCGCGCGGTGGAGCAGGGCGGCGGTCCGGGCGGTGAGGCGGCCGAGCAGCCCGGGGTGGACGGCCGTGCCGTGGTCGGCGGAGAGCAGTCGCGTCCAGGCCTCGTGGAACCGTTCGGCGCTGCCGGACACCGGGGCGGCGCTCATGCGTCCACCCGGGTGCGCGCGGTCACCGCTGCGGGGTGGTCGGCGCGGGCAGCGGACCGGGCGGGGGGAGCAGTGGTCCGCGCGGCGGGCACGGTGGGGTGAGCAGTGGTCCGCGCGGCGGGCACGGTGGGGGGACCGGCGGCCGCTTCGCGGAGCCCGCGGCCGTCGGTCACTCGCCCGATCCGTCCGCTCAAGGGCGGAACCCCACGCCCGCCACCCCGGTCATCCGCTCGGGGTGCTCGCCGACCGTCTCCGGCTGGTCCGGACGCCACTGCGGCAGGTAGACCACGCCCGGTTCGACCAGCTCGAAGCCGGCGAACATCCCGCTGATCTGCTCGTGGGTGCGCATGGTCAGCGGGGTCGGCGTCTTGCGGTAGAGCTCCTGGTGGTCCTCCGCCTGGTCCGGGCGGCCCTCCAGGGAGGCGTGCGAGAGGACCAGCGCGCTGCCGGGCGGGAGCGCGTCACGGAGCGTGCCGATCAGCTTCCACGGGTCCTCGTCGTCGGTGACGAAGTGCGCGACGGCGACCAGCAGGACGGCCACCGGCTCGCCCTGCGCCAGCAGCGCGGCCACCTCGGGGCGGGCCAGCAGGTCGTGGACGTCGCGCAGGTCGGCCTGGACGACCTCGCTGCCGGGGTCGTCCTCCAGCAGCAGGCGGCTGTGCGCGACGGCGACCGGGTCCCGGTCCACGTAGAGGACCGTCGCCTCGGGGCGGATCGCGCGGGCGATCTCGTGCACCGCGCCGAAGGTCGGGATGCCGGAGCCGATGTCCAGGAAGCGGGTGACGCCGCGCTCGGCCAGGTAGGACACGGCCCGCCGCAGGAAGGCCCGGTTGGAGCGCATGATCTGCGGCAGCTCCGGCCACAGGGCCATCGCCTTGCGCGCCATCTCCCGGTCGACCTCGAAGTTGTGCGAGCCCCCCAGGTAGTAGTCGTAGACCCGCGCGGCGTTCGGTTTGTCCAGGTCCGTGCCCTCCGGTACCCAGCTCGGTCGCCGCATGCCTGTGACTCCTTCACTCCGTTTTCCGGGGATGCAGTGCCTCGCGACAACTGCTGTGACAGACGAGACTACAAGCACACAAGATCCTCCCCTGCACCCCGAACGGCTGCAAGCGGAACACCTCCCTCCTGGCATGCGACGTTTACGGAGCGTTCCCCTCCCGTCTCACCGGAACCGGTCCCGCCGACGGCCGGGCCACCGTAGGGCCCGGCCGTCGACGAGGGAACCCGACCGAAACGGGCCGGCCCCGGACCGGGGCGCTCTAGGGTGGGGCGCGTGGACCCCAACCACTACCGCTTCCGGGGCATGTGGCGACTCGCGGCGCCGGCCCCCGACGTGTACGCGGCGCTGGAGGACGTGCGGAGTTACCCGCTGTGGTGGCCCGAGGTCCTCGAAGTCCGGCAGACCGGCGAGGAGTCCGGGGACCTCGTGGTGCGCGCGCTGCTGCCGTACCGGCTGGTGATCCGCCTGGAGGCGCGACGGCGCGACCGGGCCGCCGGAGTGCTGGAGGCGGTCATGCGGGGCGATCTCACCGGGTGGTCACGGTTCACCGTCACCTCGGACGGGCCGGGCAGCCGCGTGCTCTTCGAGGAGGACACCCGCCCCGGCAAACCCCTGCTGCGCCGCCTCGCCCTGCCCCTGCACCCGCTCTTCCGGGCCAACCACGCGGTGATGATGCGCCGGGGGCGGCGGGGGCTGGCGGCACACCTGGGCAGCGGGAGCGGGCCGGCGAACGGGTGACCACGCGGCCGGTGGCGGCCGGCACCCGTCCGGCTCTAGCGTGGCGGCGCACCCCCGACCACCGGAGGCCGTGATGCCCACCACCGCACCGGACGCGTTCGGCTTCGCGGCCCCCTTCGACCGGACCGGGACGGGCAGCAGCAAGTGGGCCCGCGCGGGGGCGCCCGGGGTGATCGCGATGGGCCTGGCGGACATGGACCTGCCCGGACCGCCGGCCGTGGCCGCCGCGCTGGAGCACCGGGCCCGCCACCGCGCGTACGGGTACACGGTGTGCGACCCGGCCGGGCGGGCGCTGGTGGCCCGCTGGTACCGCTCGCGGCACGGCGTCGAGGTGGATCCGGACTGGGTGCTGCTGCTGCCCTGCGGCCCGCGCACCGCCCTGCGCCTGCTGCTGGAGACCGTGCGCCCGCAGGCGCCGGTGCTGTTCCCGACGCCGGAGTGGGGCGGCTTCGCCCAGCTGTGCCGGGCGGCCGGCCTCCCGTACCGGGAACTGCCCCTGACCGCCGGCCCGGACGGCTACCGGCTCCCGGACGGTCCGCTCCCCCACCCGGCCGGAGCCGTCCTGCTGAGCAGCCCGCACAACCCCTCCGCCCGGGTCTGGCCGGCCGCCGACCTGCGGGCCCTCGCCGAGCGGGCGGCGGAGGCCGGCGCGCTGCTGGTCTCGGACGAGGTGCACGGCGATCTCACCCACCCCGGGTACGTCCACCCGGTGGCGGTGGCCACCGTCGACGCGGCGCTCCGGCCCCGGGTGGTCACGCTGAACTCGGTCGGCAAGACCTTCAACTGCTCCGGCCTGCCGAGCAGTTTCGCGCTCGTCCCCGATCCGGGCCTGCGCGCCCGGTTCACCGAGGTGCTGGCCGGCTTCGGCCTCTGGGAGGGCGGTCTGCTGGAGCAGACCGTCCAGCGGGCGGCGCTGGCCGAGGGCGGGCCGTGGCTGGACGCGCTGCTCGCCCACCTCGCCGCCGCCCGCGCCCGGCTCACCGGCCGGCTGGGGCCCGCCGTCCGCTCCGCGCCGCAGTCCTCCTACCTGCTCTGGCTGGACGCCGCCGCCCTGGGGCTGCCACCGGACGGGGCCCGCCGGGCGCTGCTGGAGCGCTACGGCCTGGAGGCCTCGGACGGCGCCGAGTTCGGCCCCGGCGGCCGGGGCGCGCTGCGGCTGAACTACGCCCTGCCGGGCCCGGTGCTGGACGCCGTCCTGGAGCGCCTCGACCGGCGGTGACCGAACCACCGGGCCACCCCGCCCGGCAGCCCCGCGCACGTCCCGCCCGGCGCCCCCGCGCACGCCCGGAAAGCCGCCCGGATCCCCGGATTCACCCGATCGCGCCACCCCTGACCTGCAGAAACGAACGTTCACACGATATTTGCGAAGCGCCCCCGCATGCTCCGTAGCAGACTGGGCAGGGTAGTTCGGGCCGCAATCCTGACCCCGAGGATGGTAAGTCCGGTGATACCGACATCCCGCACCACTCCGCCCGACCGGCAGAGCCCCCCAGCGCCCCCGCCGGGGGTGACCCCGCTGACCGAGTCGGGGGCGCTCAGCCACGTGTCGGGCGTCTGCTTCAAGATCGGACCGCCCCGGCTGGTGGGCGTCGAGGTCGAGTGGTTCGTCCACGACGACCGATGTCCCGGCAAGCCCGTCCGACCGGAACTGGTCCACGCCGCACTGGAGTCGCTGCCACTCGGCGGCCCGGACGGAGCCTCGCTCCCCTCCGGCTCGCGGCTCACGCTCGAACCCGGCGGGCAGGTCGAGCTCAGCTCCCCGCCCGCCACCGGCCTCCTGGCCTGCGTCGAGGACACCCGACGCGATCTGACCGCCCTGCGGGCCGCCTTCGCGGCGCAGGGCCTGCGCCTCACCGGCACCGGGACGGACCCGCTGGCCCGCCCCCGCCTGATGGTCCTGGACCACCCCCGCTACCTCGCGATGGAGCGGTTCTTCGACTCCGCCGGCCCCTGGGGCCGGATCATGATGACCGGCACGGCCTCGGTGCAGGTGTGCCTGGACGCCGGCGACGCGGACGGCCCGCACGCGGTGGAGCGCCGCTGGCGACTGACCCACCTGCTCGGCCCGGTCCTGGTCGCCGCCTTCGCCAACTCCCCACTGCTGGACGGCAGGCCGACCGGTCACCGCTCCACCCGGCAGACCGTCTGGTCCCGGATGGACCCGACCCGCACGCTCGCCCCGGAGCCGGACCACGGCGACCCCCGCGAGGCCTGGGCGCAGTACGTGCTGGACGCCGAGGTGCTGTGCGTGCGCCGCCCCGAGGGGCTGCCGTGGACGGCCCCACCCGGCCTGACCTTCCGCGACTGGGTCCGCGGCGGCGGCGAACGCCCGCCCACGCTGGGCGACTTGGACTACCACCGGACCACCCTGTTCCCGCCGGTGCGCCCGCACGGCCACCTGGAGCTGCGCATGATCGACGCCCAGCCCGGGGACGGCTGGGTGGTGCCCACCGCCCTGGTGACCGCGCTGCTGGACGACGTGCCGGCCGCCGAGGCCGCGCTCGCCGCGCTGGAGCCGCTGGGCCGCCCGGACGGTCCGCGCCCGCCGCGCAGCGACGTCTGGCGCCGGGCCGCGACGCTGGCCGTCGCCGATCCCGAGCTGCGCCGCGCCGCCCTGACCTGCTTCGCCGCCGCCGACGCCGCGCTGGGCCGCCTGCCCGGGGCCGGTCGGCTGCGCGCCGCCGTCGCCGACTTCGCCGAGCGCTACCCCGCGCGCGGCCGCTGCCCGGCCGACGACCAGCTGGACGCCCTGCGCTCCGGCACCCGACGCACTCCTCCGGAGGAGGCCGCACCATGACCGACGTCCGCCCCCCTGCCGCCCCGGCGGCGGGCACCGAGGAGTTGCGCGAGACCATCGCGGCCGAGCTGCTGGCCGCCCGCGCCCGCACCGCCGCGCTCACCGACTGCGTCGAGGACGGCGACCTCACCGCCCAGCACTCGCCGTTGATGTCCCCGCTGGTCTGGGACCTGGCGCACATCGGCAACCAGGAGGAACTCTGGCTGCTGCGCAACGTCGGCGGCCGCGACCCGATGCACCCGGAGATCGACCCGCTGTACGACGCCTTCCAGCACCCCCGGGCCGAGCGGCCGAGCCTGCCGCTGCTGGCACCCGCCGAGGCCCGGGCGTACGCGCACGAGGTGCGCGGCCGGGTGCTGGACCTGCTGGCGGCCAGTCCGCTGGAGGGGGCGCCGCTGCTGGACGCCGGGTTCGCGTTCGGGATGATCGCCCAGCACGAGCAGCAGCACGACGAGACGATGCTGATCACCCACCAGCTCCGCCCGGGGGAGCCTGCGCTGGCCGCTCCCCCGCCGCCGCCCGCCCCGGCGGACGCGGCCGCGCTGCCCGCCGAAGTGCTCGTCCCCGCAGGACCGTTCACGATGGGCACCGACACCGAGCCATGGGCACTGGACAACGAGCGCCCCGCGCACGTGGTCGAGCTGCCCGCCTTCCTGCTGGACACCACGCCGGTCACCAACGCCGCGTACCAGCGGTTCATCGCGGACGGCGGCTACGACGAGCCGCGCTGGTGGACGCCCGAGGGCTGGGAGCACCGGCGGCGGGCCGACCTGACCGCCCCGCTGTTCTGGCGCCTGGACGGCGGCCAGTGGCTGCGGCGCCGGTTCGGCACGGTGGAGCCCGTCCCGGCGGACGAACCCGTCCTGCACGTCAGCTGGTACGAGGCGGACGCCTACGCCCGGTGGGCCGGACGGCGGCTGCCGACCGAGGCGGAGTGGGAGAAGGCGGCCCGGCACGACCCGGCGAGCGGCCGCTCCCGCCGCTACCCGTGGGGCGACCAGGCCCCCGGAGCCGAGCACGCCAACCTCGGGCAGCGGCACCTGCGCCCGGCCCCGGCCGGCGGCTACCCGGCGGGCGAGTCCCCGTACGGCGTACGGCAGTTGATCGGCGACGTGTGGGAGTGGACGGCCAGCGACCTCCGCCCCTACCCCGGGTTCCGGGCCTGGCCCTACCAGGAGTACTCGGAGGTCTTCTTCGGACCGGAGTACAAGGTGCTGCGCGGCGGCTGCTTCGCGGTGGCGCCGGTCGCCTGCCGGGGCACCTTCCGCAACTGGGACTACCCCGTCCGGCGGCAGATCTTCGCCGGGTTCCGCACCGCCCGCGACCTGGAGGTGGCCTGATGTGCCGCCACCTCGCCTACCTGGGTGGGCCGGTGGCGCCACGGGAGCTGCTGGTGCACCCGCCGCACGGCCTGTACCGGCAGTCCTGGGCACCCCGGGCGCAGCAGTACGGCACGGTCAACGCGGACGGCTTCGGCCTCGGCTGGTACGCGGACGGCGACGAGGTGCCGGCCCGCTACCGCCGTGACGGGCCGATCTGGGCGGACGCCGCGTTCGCCGACCTCGCCCGGGTGATCCGCACCCGGGCGCTGCTGGCGGCGGTCCGCTCCGCCACCGAGGGCTGCGCGGCGGGCGAGAGCGCGGCGGCGCCGTTCGCGGCCGGGCGCTGGCTGTTCAGCCACAACGGCGCGGTGGCGGGCTGGCCGGGCAAGCTGGACGCGCTGGCCGCCCTGCTCCCGCCGGCCGAGCTGCTGGAGCTGGAGGCACGCTCCGACTCGGCGCTGCTGTGGGCCCTGGTCCTGCACCGGCTGCGGGCGGGGGCCGGGCTCGGCGAGGCGCTGGCGGGCACCGTCGCGGACGTCACCGCGCACACCACCGGCCGGCTCAACCTGCTGCTCACCGACGGCCGCACACTCGCCGCGACCGCCTGGGGCGACACCCTGCACCACCGCGACCTGCCCGGGCTCGGCACGGTGGTGGCCTCCGAGCCGTACGACGACGCTCCCGGCTGGACGGCCGTCCCGGACGGCTCGCTGGTGGTGGTCGACGAGCGCGGCGTCACCGTCCGTCAGCTCCTCGGCCGCTACTGATCCTCCACCGCCCCTTCATCTTCTGAACAGAGGACCCACCCTGTCATGGACACATTTGATCTCACCCGGCTGCTGCCCGCCGACCACTTCAGCAGCGCGCTGCGCCACGACGTGCAGCACGGCCTGACCTCCGAACCCAAGTGGCTGCCGCCGAAGTGGTTCTACGACGCGCGGGGCAGCGAGCTGTTCGAGGAGATCACCCGGCTGCCGGAGTACTACCCGACCCGCGCCGAGCGGGCCATCCTGACCGCCCGGGCCGGCGAGATCGCCGCCGCCACCGGGGCCCGCACGCTGGTCGAGCTGGGCTCCGGCTCCTCCGAGAAGACCCGGCTGCTGCTGGACGCGCTGCGCGCGCTCGGCACCCTGGAGACGTACGTCCCGGTGGACGTCAGCGAGAGCGCGCTGACCGCCGCCGGCGTCGCGCTCGCCGCCGAGTACCCCGGGCTCGCCGTGCACGGCGTGCTGGCCGACTTCACCGCCCGGCTCGGCCTGCCCCCGGAGGGCGGCCCCCGACTGGTCGCCTTCCTCGGCGGCACCCTGGGCAACCTGCTGCCCGAGGAGCGGGCGGCCTTCCTGCGCGGGCTGCGCGCCTCCCTCGACCCGGGCGACTTCCTGCTGCTCGGCACCGACCTGGTCAAGGACCCGTCGGTGCTGGTCGCCGCCTACGACGACGCGGCCGGGGTGACCGCCGAGTTCAACCTCAACGTGCTCAACGTGCTCAACCGCGAGCTGGGCGCCGACTTCGACCCGACCGCGTTCGCGCACGTCGCGCGGTGGGACCCGGATCGGGAGTGGATCGAGATGCGGCTGCGCTCGCTGCGCGCGCAGACCGTGAAGATCCCGGCGCTGAACCTGCCGGTGCACTTCGACCGGGGCGAGGAGCTGCGCACCGAGGTGTCCGCCAAGTTCCGCCGGGAGCGGGTGTCCGCCGAGCTGGCGGCGGCCGGGCTGCGGCTGAGCCACTGGTGGACGGACGAGGAGGGCCGGTTCGGGCTGTCACTGTCCGCCCCGGCGTAGGCACGGTCGGCGCAGCTGAATTTGCTTGTTCACCTTACGAATCCTCAGAGCAAAAATTGAGGTTTCCGGTGTACAAGACTTAAACGAATAAGGGTTACGATCTCGGCTACCGAGCTCAGCGTTGAGTACCAGGAGTCAAGATCGTGAGCGTCACCAAGCAGCCCTCCGGGGCGGTCGAGGCCTCCGCGCCCGGCCGCCTCGGCTTCGTCGTCTTCATCACCGCCGCCGCAGCCCTCGGCGGGTTCCTGTTCGGCTACGACAGTTCCGTGATCAACGGCGCCGTCTCCGGGATCCAGGAGAAGTTCGGCGTCGGCGACGGCGTGACCGGTCTGATCGTCTCCTCCGCCCTGCTGGGCTCGGCGATCGGCGCCGCACTGGCCGGCCGGTTCGCCGACCGCTACGGCCGCATCAAGGTCATGAAGGCGGGCGCGCTGCTGTTCGCGGTCAGCGCGATCGGCTCGATGCTCCCCTTCGCCGCCTGGGACCTCGCCTTCTGGCGCGTGCTCGGCGGCGCGGCCATCGGCATCGCCTCGGTGATCGCCCCGACCTACATCGCCGAGGTCGCGCCCACCAAGTACCGGGGCCGGCTGGCCTCCTTCCAGCAGGCCGCGATCGTGCTCGGCATCGCGATCTCCCAGCTGGTCAACTGGCTGCTGGCGAACGCGGCCGGCGGCGACACCCGCGGCCAGCTGCTCGGCCTGGAGGCCTGGCAGTGGATGCTCGGCATCTGCGTCGTCCCGGCCGCGGTCTACTTCACCCTCGCCTCGGTGATCCCCGAGTCCCCGCGCTACCTGATCCAGGCCGGCCGGCTGGACGACGCCCGCGCCGTGCTCGCCCAGGTCGAGGGCCAGGACGTCGACACCGACGCCCGGATCGCCGAGGTCCAGGGGCTGATCGCCTCCGACCACCGCCCGCGCTTCGGCGACCTGCTCGGCGGGCGCTTCGGCCTGCTGCCGATCGTCTGGGTCGGCATCGGCCTGTCGGTCTTCCAGCAGCTGGTCGGCATCAACGTGATCTTCTACTACTCGTCGATCCTGTGGCAGTCGGTCGGCATCGACCAGAGCAACTCGCTGCTGATCAGCTTCGTCGGCTCGGTCATCAACATCCTCGGCACCGTGGTCGCGATCCTGCTGGTGGACCGGATCGGCCGCAAGCCGCTCGCCCTGATCGGCTCGGCCGGCATGGCCGTCGCGCTCGGCGCGGCCGGCTGGGCGTTCTCCTCCGCCACCGGCAGCGGCGACAACGTCACGCTGCCCGACCTCCAGGGCACCGTCGCGCTGGTCGCCGCCAACGCCTTCGTGCTGTTCTTCGCGATGTCCTGGGGCGTGGTCGTCTGGGTGATGCTCGGCGAGATGTTCCCGAACCGCATCCGGGCCGCCGCGCTGTCCGTCGCCGCCTCCGCGCAGTGGATCGCCAACTGGGCGATCACCGTGTCGTTCCCGTCGATGTCGCGCTGGAACCTGTCGGCGACCTACCTGGTGTACGCGGCGTTCGCGGCGCTGTCGATCGTCTTCGTGGCGAAGTTCATGAAGGAGACCAAGGGCGTCCGGCTGGAGGACATGGGCTGATCCGACAGTCCGACCATCGGCCCCCGCACCCTAGCGCGATCATCGCGGGTGCGGGGGCCGAATCGTTCACTCCCTGCGGCGGCCCGGACACCTCCGGTACTCCTGTTCGCCAGGAGGGATGTGTCCTTGATCTTCAACCGGCTCCGCGCCCGCAGACCAGCCGCCGTCACCGCCACCGCCACCGCCGGCTGCCCGTACGCCCACACCCACGCCCACACCCACTCCCCGGCCGCGGCCCGGCCGTCGCCCACACCGTCGCCCCCGCCGTCATCCCCGCCGCCGTCCCCACCACCGTTCACCGACCCGGAGCAGGCCGCCGAGTTCATCCGCCGCTTCCATCACGAGCAGCCCGCCACCGGGGCCCCGGACACCCGGATACGGGCCGTCCTCGACGAGATCGAGCGCACCGGCAGCTACGAGCACACCCCCGCCGAACTCGCCTACGGCGCCAAGCTCGCCTGGCGCAACGCCGCCCGCTGCATCGGCCGGCTGTACTGGCGCAGTCTGGTGGTGCGCGACCTGCGCCACCTCGGCTCGGCCGACGACATCGCCGCCGAGTGCTTCGAGCACCTGCGGCTGGCCGGCAACGGCGGACGGATCCGCCCGGTGGTCTCGGTGTTCGCCCCCGACCGCCCGGGCCGCCCGGCCGCCCGCATCGTCAACCAGCAGCTGGTCCGCTACGCCGGCCACCGGGTCGGCGACGCCGTCGTCGGCGACCCGGCCGGCACCGAACTCGCCGCCCGCGCCCGCGACCTCGGCTGGAAGTGTGCCGAGGACCGCTTCGAGGTGCTGCCGCTGCTCGTCCAGGAACACCCCGGCGAGCGCCCGCACTGGTACGAGCTGCCGGACGACACCACTCTGGAGGTACCGCTCACCCACCCCGCGTACGAGTGGTTCGCCGGCCTGGGCCTGCGCTGGTACGCGGTGCCCGCGATCAGCGACATGACGCTGGAGATCGGCGGCGTCCGCTACCCGGCCGCGCCCTTCAACGGCTGGTACATGGGCACCGAGATCGGCGCCCGCAACCTCGCCGACGCCGACCGCTACGACCTGCTCGGCACCGTCGCCGAGCGCCTGGGCCTGGACACCTCCAGCGCGCGCACGCTCTGGCGCGACCGCGCGCTGATCGAACTCAACGTCTCGGTGCTGCACTCCTTCCAGGAGGCCGGAGTGACGATCGCCGACCACCACACCGAGTCCGAGCGCTTCCTCCGGCACGTCGCCCAGGAGAAGCGGCTCGGCCGGCCGACCCCGGCGGACTGGAGCTGGATCGTGCCCCCGGTCTCCGGCGGGCTCACGGCCGTCTACCACCGGTACTACGACCCGGTGGACCCGTCGCTGCGGCCGGCCTTCCTGCCGCGCGAGCCCTGGTGAGGCGGCGGGGGAGGGAACGGCGGAAACAGCGGAAGCAGCGGGACGGGGGGAAGGCCGGCGGCGGAGTCTAGGAGCGTTCGGTGAGGCGGTCGAAGCGCAGGACGAGCCCGTCGAGCAGCGCTTCCAGGCCGGTCTCGAAGGCGCCCTCGTCCACCATCCCACGATGCCCGGCCAGCCGGTGCGCCTCGCCGAGGTGCGGGTAGTCGGCCGCGTCGTACACCTCGGCGTCCGCGGGGAAGCCGGCCGCGAAGGAGGCCAGCGCCGAGCCGGTGACGAAGTAGCGCATCAGCGCGCCGATCCGGGTGGCCTGGCCGCGCGGCCAGCCGGCCTCGACCAGGTGGCCGAAGACCGCGTCGGCCAGGCGCAGCGCGTTCGGCCGGCGGCCAGGGCCCTGGGCGAGCACCGGCACGATGTTGGGGTGGGCGGCGAGGGCGGCGCGGTAGGAGCGGGCCCAGTCGCGCAGCGCGTCCGGCCAGGGCGTCGGCCTACCGCCGGGCGAGCGGTCGGGCGCGCCGTCGGGAGTGCCGTCGGGCAAGCCGTCGGGAGTGCCGTCGGGAGTGCCGAACATCGACAAGTCGACCTCGCCGATCACGCTGTCCACCACCGCGTCCAGCAGTTCGTCCTTGGTCGCGACGTGGTTGTAGAGCGAGGGACCGCTGACCGACAGTTCGGTGGCGAGGCGGCGGGTGGAGAGGGCCGCCAGGCCCTCGGCGTCGATCAGCCGCAGAGCAGCGGCGACGATGCGCTCGCGGCTGAGCAGCGGGGTGCGCGGGCGGGCCATCGGGGTGCTGCCTCCGGTTCCTCCGGTCGGGTGGGGCGGGGACCGATCCTGGCAGGCGCCCCTTCCCAGCGCGGGCCGGCCGGGGCTACAGTCCCTCCATAAAACTTGCAGCGCTAGTTTAATGGATCTGGAGCCGCCGCCGTGAACCTGGAGCTGTCCGAGGAGCAGAGCGCCGTCCGGGACCTCGCCGCCTCCTTCACCGACCGCGAGATCGTTCCGCACGCCGCCGCGTGGGACCGCGCCGAGTCCGTCGACCGCGCGATCATCGGCAAGCTGGCCAGGCTCGGCTTCCTCGGCCTCACCATCCCCGAGGAGTACGGCGGCAGCGGTGGCGACCACCTCGCGTACTGCCTGGTCCTGGAGGAGCTCGGCCGCGGCGACTCGGCCGTCCGCGGCATCGTCTCGGTCACGCTCGGCCTGGTCGCCAAGTCCGTCAACGGCTACGGGACTCAAGAGCAGAAGCGGCACTGGCTCCCCCGGCTCACCTCGGGCGAGTCGCTCGGCTGCTTCGCGCTCACCGAGCCCGGCACCGGCTCCGACGCGGCCAACCTCAGCACCCGCGCCGTCCGGGACGGCGACGACTGGCTGATCAGCGGCGCCAAGATGTTCATCACCAACGGCACCTGGGCCGACGTCGCCCTGGTCTTCGCCCGCACCGGCGGCGACGACCCCGACCGGCAGGGCCACAAGGGCATCACCGCTTTCCTGGTGCCCACCGACCTGCCCGGCTTCACCCGCACCGAGATCCACGGCAAGCTCGGCCTGCGCGGCCAGGCCACCGCCGAACTCGCCCTCGACCGTGTCCGGGTGCCCGACAGCGCACGGCTCGGCGAGGTCGACAAGGGGTTCCGGGTGGCGATGTCCGCGCTCGCCAAGGGCCGGATGTCGGTCGCGGCGGGCTGCGTCGGCATCGCCCGTGCCTGCCTGGAGGCCGCCGTCCGCTACGCCGGCGAGCGCGAGCAGTTCGGCCGCCCGATCGCCTCGCACCAGCTCGTCCAGGAACTGCTGGCCGGCATCGCCGTCGACGTCGAGGCCGCCCGGCTGCTCACCTGGAAGGTCGCCGACCACATCGAACGCGGCCTGCCGTTCGCCACCGAATCCTCCGTCGCCAAGCTCTACGCGAGCGAGGCCGCCGTCCGGGCCGCCAACAACGCGCTCCAGGTGTTCGGCGGCTACGGCTTCATCGACGAGTACCCGGTCGGCAAGTACCTGCGCGACGCGCGGGTCATGACCCTCTACGAGGGCACCAGCCAGATCCACCAGTTGCTCATCGGCCGCGCCCTCACTGGGGTCAACGCCTTCTGACCAGCCCGTTCATCCCATCCGATCAGCCAGGACGGGTCAATCGGACCACCCGGACCGTCCTGACTGCTCGGATCACCCCGACTGCTCGGATCACTCGGATCACTGAGATCACTCGGATTCAACCGGATAGGAGCCCGACGACGTGCGTCCCGTCTACTTCGCCGCAGCCCGCCGCACACCCATCGGCCGGCTGCGCGGAGCGCTCGCCACGGTCCGCCCGGACGACCTCTCGGCCACCGTGCTGCGCGCCCTGCTCGCCGACGTCCCCGCCCTCGACCCCGCCCGCATCGACGACGTCTACTGGGGCGCCGCCAACCAGGCCGGCGAGGACAACCGCAACGCCGCCAGGATGGCCGTCCTGCTGGCCGGCCTGCCGGAGACCGTCCCCGGCGCCACCGTCAACCGGCTCTGCGCCTCCGGGCTGGAGGCCGTCACCCTCGCCGCCCGGGCCATCGGCTCCGGCGAGGCCGACGTCGTCCTGGCCGGCGGCTGCGAGTCGATGACCCGCGCCCCCTTCGTCCTCCCCCGCCCCGACGAGGCCCTCCCGCACCGGATCGAGACCTACGACACCCGGCTCGGCTGGCGGCTCACCAACCCCCGGATGGCCGAACTGCACGGCGTGCTCAGCATGGGCGAGACCGCCGAGGAGGTGGCCGGCCGGTACGGCATCGGGCGGGAACGCCAGGACGCCTTCGCGCTGCGCAGCCACCAACGGGCCGCCGCCGCCCGCAAGGACGGCCACTTCGACGCCGAGCTGATCCCGGTCGAACGGCCCGACGGCGTGATGGTCAGCCAGGACGAGGGCATCCGCGAGGACACCAGCCTGGAGAAGCTCACCCGCCTCAAGCCCGCCTTTCGCCCCGGCGGCACCGTCACGGCCGGCAACGCCTCGCCGATGAACGACGGCGCGGCCGGGCTGCTCCTGGTCGGCGAGGAGGCGCTGCGCGACCTCGGGTTGCGCCCGCTCGGCCGGTACGTCGCCGGCGCCTCCGTCGGGGTGCACCCCGACGTGATGGGCATCGGCCCGGTGCCGGCCACCCGCAAGGTGCTCGGCCGGGCCGGCTGGTCGCTGGCCGACCTCGACACCGCCGAGCTCAACGAGGCCTTCGCCGCCCAGGCCCTGGCCTCCGCTGACGGCATCGGATTCACCCCCGAACAGGCCGACGAACTGGTCAACCCGAGCGGCGGGGCGATCGCGCTCGGCCACCCGCTGGGCGGCTCCGGCGCGCGCATCCTCACCACCCTGCTGCACCGGATGCGCCGCACCGACGCCCGGCGCGGCCTCGCCACCATGTGTGTGGGGGTCGGTCAGGGCACCGCCGTCCTCGTCGAGAACGTTGACTGAGTGCGCGCCCGCGTTCGCGCTCGCGTTCACGTCCGGGTTCGCGTTCACGTCCGAGTTCGAGTTCACGTCCGAGTTCGAGTTCACGTCTGAGTTCACGTCCGAGTTCAAGGGAGCACCGGGAATGACTGAAGTAGCCGCAGTGGCCGAAGTGACGGGCCTGGCGGGCAGGTTCGCGGGGAGGGTCGCCGTCGTGACCGGCGCCGCGCAGGGCATCGGCGCGGCCACCGCCCACCGGCTCGCCGAGGAGGGCGCGGCCGTCGCCGTCGTCGACCTCACCGCCGAACGGGCCGCCGGGACGGTCGCGGCGATCACCGCCAAGGGCGGCACCGCACGGGCGTACGGCTGCGACGTGGCCGACTACGACGCCGTCGAGGCGGTGTTCGCGCAGGTCGCGGCGGACCTCGGTGGGGTGCACATCCTGGTGAACAACGCCGGGATCACCCGGGACAACCTGTTCTTCAAGATGCCGAAGGCCGACTGGGACGCGGTCCTGACCGTCAATCTGACCAGCGCGTACAACTGCAGCCACGTCGCGCAGAAGTACATGGTGGCGCAGAAGTACGGGAAGATCGTCTCGCTCAGCTCGCGCTCCGCCCTCGGCAACCGGGGACAGGCCAACTACGCGGCCGCCAAGGCCGGCATCCAGGGGCTCACCGCGACCCTCGCGATCGAGCTGGGGCCGTTCAACATCAACGTCAACGCCGTCGCCCCCGGGTACGTCGCCACCGCGATGACCGCGGCCACCGCCGAGCGGGTCGGCAGCACGGCCGAGGACCAGCAGGCGGAGGTCTCCGCCCGGACCCCGCTGCGCCGGGTGGGACAGCCGGAGGAGATCGCGTCCGTGGTCGCCTTCCTGGCCAGCGAGGACGCCTCGTACGTCAGCGGGCAGACGCTGTACGTCAACGGCGGGGCGCGGTAGGTCTAGCCCGGGCAGGGACCTTCAAGGACCCTTCAGCATTAGTACGATAATACTGACGTGTTGTCACATAGCCGTCTCGGGCGTGGGGTTACCTTCACCTGGGACGGCCTTTACCTTTTCGCGTGGCCGAGCATGACCATGCCTCTGATCAGGCGACCCCACCAAATGACTATGGCATGATCATGCGGCAGTCGATGGGATGGCCGGACCGACCCGACCGGACCAGGTCGGGCCCTGCGCCCCAAGGAGTCCCATGGGCAGCCCCGCCCCCCTTCGCCGTGCCCTGGCTCTGCTCGCCGTCGGGGCCACCGCCCTCACGGCCGGCACCATCGCCGTCCCGGCGGTCGGCGCCGCGACCGCCGCCCCCGCGCACGACCTCACGGGCGTCCACGTCCGCCCCGCCTCCTTCGGGCACCACAACGCCCAGGGCCGCACCGCCCCGCTGACCACCACCCAGTGCGTCAGCCAGATCGGCATCCACTGCTACTCGCCGCTGCAGTACCGGAACGCCTACAACCTGAACCCGTTGTACCAGGAGGGCATCACCGGCAAGGGCCGCACGATCGTCATCGTCGACTCCTTCGGCTCGCCGACCATCCAGCACGACCTGGAGGTCTTCGACAAGCAGTGGGGCATCCAGGACACCAACGTCGAGGTGGTCAAGTGGGGCAACGTCCCCGCCTTCGACCCCAAGAACCCCGACCACACCGGCTGGGCCGGCGAGACCACGCTGGACGTCGAGTACGCCCACGCCATCGCCCCCGACGCGCACATCGTCCTGGTCGAGACCGGTGTCGCCGAGACCGAGGGCACCACCGGCCTGCCCGAGATGATGGACGCCGAGAAGGCCCTCATCAAGGCCGGTCGCGGCGACGTCATCTCGCAGAGCTTCGGCGCCACCGAGAACACCTTCCCGGGCTACGACAAGGGCGACTTCAAGTCGCTCACCGACCTGCGCTACGCCTTCCAGGCCGCCGCCGACCACAACGTCACCGTGCTCGCCGCCTCCGGCGACAACGGCGCCACCGACTCGCAGGCCAACGGCACCGACCTGTACCCGTACAAGGTCAACTCCTGGCCGTCCTCCGACCCGCTGGTCACCTCCATCGGCGGCACCCAGCTCACCCTGGACGACAACGGCGCGCGCACCGCGCCCGACAAGGTGTGGCACGACAAGTCCGGCGCCGGCGGCGGTGGCGTCTCCGGCATCTTCGAGCGCCCGTGGTACCAGGCCGGCGTCGCCAACGTCACCGGCAACCACCGCGGCACGCCCGACATCAGCATGAGCGCGGCCGTCGACGGCGGTGCCTGGACCTACGAGTCCTACGACCCGACCTCCGTCGGCTGGCACCTCACCGGCGGCACCAGCGAGGCCACCCCGCTGTTCTCCGGCGTCGTCGCCCTCGCCGACCAGCTCGCCGGCCACCGCCTCGGCCAGCTCAACTGGCGCCTGTACGGGCTCAACCTGCTCCCGAGCGCGTGGAGCGGCATCACGGACGTGAAGGAGGGCGACAACTCCTGGGGCAGCGTCACCGGCTACACCGCCACCGAGGGCTACGACCTCTCCAGCGGCCTCGGCACCATCGACGGCGCGAAGTTCGTCCACGCCATCGCCGGTCGCTGACGGGCCGCAGTGAGTAGCAGGTAACAACTAACAGCGAACAGATAACAGATTTCGAAATCTGTTATCTGTTCGCTGTTCTCTGTCATCTGTTCGCGGCCAGGTACCGGTCGTCCGGCCCAGCCGCGCGCGGCGCGAAGGGTCAGACGCGGTCCGCCGGGGCGGAAGCAGGCGTCGCGGCGGGCTCCGGGGCGGCGGCCAGTTGGGCGAGGTAGCGCTCGGCGGCGCGGAGCTTGCGGCCGTCGGGGCCCGGGAGGTAGGCGCGGAGCTCGATGATCTCCGGGGCGATCCGAAGGGCCGCCGCACGATCGGGGACAGAGCGCCAGCAGGCCTCGGCGTTGGTGGCCGCCTGTTGGGTCTCCGGGTGGTCCGGTCCCTGCGAACGGAGCAGCGCCAGGGCCACCTCGCGGTAGATGTCCGCGGCCTCGGCCGACCGGCCCGCGAGACGGCACACGTGCGCCCGGACCTGGCGCACCTGGAGGACCGGTTCGGAGACGGCGCCGTGCTCGGCGATCGCCTCCAGTTCGAGGGCGAAGGCGAGTTCGGTGGCGGCGCCGTGCTCTCCGGCGTCCGCGCTGCGGACGATCCGGCCGATGGCCTCCCGGTAGTCGGCACGCGGCTGACCGGACACCGGAGCGTCGACGGGCACCGCATCGGCAGGTACCTCGTCCGCCGGGACGGGGTCCGCCGGGGCCTCCGCCACCGGGACCGCGTCCACGGGGGCCTCGCCCACGGGGGCCTCGTCGTCGGTCGGGGCCGTGCCGTCCGGCGCTTCCGCCGTCGGCACCGCGTCGGCGGGGGCCTCGTCCACCGGAGGGGCCTGCGCCGGGACGGCGTCCTGCGGTTCCGCCGTCAGCGTGGCGGCGTCCGCCGGTGCCTGCTCCGGCTCCCGCTCCGACTCCGGCTCCATCTCCGGCTGCTGGGGCTTGGCCAGCGTCACGCCTGCGGACGGCTCGACAACCTCGGGCGTCGCGTCCGCCGAAGCGGGCTTGTGCAGGGTCACGCCGGCCGGACCGGCCGGCTGCCCCTTCAGCAGGCTGACCGGGCGGGCCGGCCTCGGCGGGGTGGGCGGCACGCCGGGCTTGACCAGGCTCACCGGACCGGCCTCGGCCGTGGGAGCGGGGGAGGCCGACGGCGGCGGAGCCGTGGGCGCCACGGGCGGTTCGACGACGGCGTCCTGTGACTCCGCCCGGCCCGGCACCGGCGGCACCGACAGCGCGGGCGGCCCGGACGACACCACATCGGCGCGCACGGCATCGACCGGCACCGCATCGACCGGCGGCACCGCGTCGGCCGACGCCGACACGTCGGCCGGCGGACCGTCGCCACGGCGGGCGGTGTTGCGGAAGACCGGGCGGTCCGGGGCGTGCGTGGCCAGGATGACGACGTCCGGCCGCAGCACCGAGTACACCTGCTGCCGCAGTTGCTCGGGCGCGAGCACGTCGCCCGCGCCGGGGCGGCCGCCGTGCAGCGCCTCGATCAGGGCGCGGGTGAAGGTGCCGATCTGCTCCGGGTCCGGGCTGACGACCGCCCAGAGCGGGATGCCCTCGCTGAGCGGCGAGGCGGCGCCCTGGAGGTACGGCCAGGCGTTCTGGTCGGCACTGAGGTCGGCGACGACGAGGGTCTGCCACTCGGCCGGGCGGTGGCTCAGCTCGGCGGCGACGGCCTGCCAGGGCAGGCCGTCCTGCTTGGAGTCGCGCAGGGTGAGCTGGAGCTGTCCGCCGCGCTTGTCGGCGACCACGTGACCGCCCAAGTGGACGAGCAGCGGCCCCGGATGGCGGGACGCGGCGCGCAGGTGGGCGAGGACGGTGTGCGGGTCACTGGCGCCGGGGAGGTGGACGGCGTCCACCGCGTCCGCGGCGAGCAGCACCTGCGGTGAGACGGCCGCGAGCATCGCGGACAGCACCGACGCCTGGGCGGGACCGCCCCGACCCCAGGTGCGGCGCCCGGAGTTGCCGTACCCGCCCTCGACGACCAGGATCCGTCCGCGCGGCGCCGCCCCCAGTCCGCCCGTACCGGGAGCGCTCACGCCCGGGGCCGGGAAGGACAGCGGCGTGGCCGTGGACGGCAGCGCGCCCACGGCGGGCATGCCGGTGACGGTCCATCCGGTGGGCGCGGTCGGCGGCGGGCCCGGCACCGCGGCCGGAGCCGTCGGCGGGGTTGCCGGAGCGGACGGCGGGAGCGGGGGCACGGGCGGCGGCTCGTAGAGCGCGGCGGGCCCGGGCGGGTGCTCCTCGGCCGGGGTGCGCGGCGGCGGTACGGCGTCCCAGGGGCCCGAGTCCGCTGCCGGTTCGGGGCCTCCGGGGACAGCTGTCGTCTCCGCCATCTTCTGGTCACCGCCCACCCCGCCGCTTCGCGGCGTCTGATGCCCTTGCTGGGTGGTGCCTACCACCACTCCCGTCGCGCCACCCTACGAGATCCCGGCACACCCGATCCAGGCCGGGTCTCCGATCGGCGCGCCACGCGGCCCGCTATCGTGCCGTCATGGCAGGCCCCGGTACACCTCTCCTGTTCCTCGACGTCGACGGACCACTCATCCCCTTCGGCGCGCCGCCCCCTGGCGGCTACCCCGTCTTCCGCGGCGACTCCGCCGCCGCACCCGGTCCGGGCGTCAACCCCCTGCTGGCCCGCGTCGATCCGGCACTCGGCGGGCGCCTGCTGAGCCTGCCGTGCGAACTGGTGTGGGCGACGACGTGGATGTCCGATGCGAACGAGTGCCTCTCCCCCTGGCTCGGACTGCCGCAACTACCCATCGTGGACTGGCCGGTGGCGGAAGGCGACGAACCGGCCGGCCTGCACGGGAAGACCCGCGCGCTGGTCGCCCGAGCTGCCGGCCGCCCGTTCGTCTGGGTGGACGACGAGATCACCGCCACCGACCGCCGCTGGATCGCGGCCCACTCGCCCGCCCCCGCACTCCTCCACCGCGTCGACCCCCAACGCGGCCTCACCGCAGCCGACTTCGCCACCCTGGACGCCTGGTTGCGCGCACTACCGACTCGACGCGCCCTGGACTCCCCGACCATCTAGACTCCCGGACCGTGGACTACGCCGCCGGACCGCCCCTGCCCTGGCGCCTGACGCTGGACGGCGGGGCGGTGGTCGAGCTGTGGGCGGACGGGTACGGCGTCGAGGGCGGGGCGTACGTCTTCAGCGTGCTCGCCCGGGCCACCGTGGCGGAGCAGGGGCAGGTCGACGTCGTCGCCCGGACGCCGGCGGACCCGACCGGGTGGGTGTGACCGTGGCCCGCGTCCCGGTCGCCGCCGTCTGGGACGTCCACACCGCCACCGAACGCACCGTCGACGGCCGGTGCGTCTGCCCGACCTGACCGACCCCACCGGCCCTGCCCTGCATGCCGCTGCCCGGTCACCCCGAGGGGCGGCCGGGCAGCGGCATGCAGGGGACGTCAGGAACCGGCCAGCAGATCGCGGAGCAGGGCGACGGTGTCGGCGTCCAGGTCACGGCCGGTGCGGCGGCTGAGCGCGTCGAGACGGTTGACGGCGCGCAGGAGTTGGTCGCGGGCGCCGGCCGAGGCGTAGGCGTAGAAGAGGTCCCGGTGCAGGAGTTCGACGTCCGGGGCGACGGCGAGGCCGCGGAAGACGGCGGCCTCGGCGCTACGGTGGTCGCCGTACTGCAGGCGGCGGGCGGCCAGTTCGTGGGCGGTGTCGACGATCGCCGCGATCATGTCCTGGCGTTCGGCCTCGGCCCAGCCGTAGGAGGCGGGCGGGGCCTCAGCGAACGGGGCGCCGCGCACCAGGGCCAGGGCGTGGGCGAGGGCGGCGTCGGCGGTGGCGCTGGTGCTGCGCATGCCGCGCCGGTAGAGGCTGCGGAACTCGTCCCAGTCGCAGGTGACGACCGGGGTGAAGGAGTAGCCGTCGGTGGTGTCGGTCGGCAGGAAGGCGCGGCCCTCGGGCGAGGTGCCGAACCAGGCGGCCAGGTCGGCGAGTTTGCCGGGGAGCGGGCTCTTGGCGTCGGCCGCGGTGGGGTGCGGGTCGAGGTGGGCGGCGCCGGGGTGGAGGTCGTGGTCGAGGGCGTGGTGGTCGGCGCCGGGCCGCAGCGCGAGGTAGACGGCGAGTTCGGTGAGCCGGGACAGCGCGCCGGGTTCGGCGGCACCGAGGGCTCCGGCGACGTCGACCGGGCCGAGCAGGCGGATCCGGGGGGCGTTGCGGGCGGCGTGCGCCTCCGGGGAGCGCAGGATGGCGAGCAGGTCGTCGCTGTCGCTGCGCCCGGGGGTGGTCTGGGCGACCGGGGCGGCGGCGGGGCCGGGCTCGGATCCGGGTTCGAGCCCGGGCTCGGCGTAGGAATCGGCCTGGGAGCCGGCTTCGGCCGGGGCCTCGGCTTCGGTGCCGGGCACGAGGTCGGGCGAGGGCTCCGGCCGGGACGGGACGCGCGGGTCGACGCCGGAGGGCGCGGGCGCGGGCTGGTGGACCGGGGCCGGCTCGACGGGCGGCGGCGGCACGACCGGCTGGACGGACTGGACGGCGGGCACGGACGGCACGGACAGCACGGGCTGGACGGACGGCACGGCGAGGACCGCCGCGGGGGCTTGCTGCGGTGCCTCCGCCGCGTCCCCCGCCACCGCGTCCGGGCGGCGCAGGTCCCGGGTGGCCTCGTCCGCTGCCTCGTCCGCGGCCTCGTCAACGACCTGACCGACCACGAGCTCTTCCTCGGTCCCGATCCCGCTCCCGGTACCGGCTCCGCTCCCGACCTCGACCTCGACCTCGGTCTCGACCTCGGTCTCGGTCTCGGCGGAGGCGGCCTGCCGCCCCTGTCCGTTGACCGCGTACCGCCCCGGCCCGGCCGGAGGGGCCGGCACCGGCGTCGCCGGGTCGGTGCCCGCGAACGGGCTGGCGCCGGTGCCGATGACCCGGGCGAGCAGCCGGGGCCCGGCGGCCGTGTCCGTACCGCCCTGCACGCCGGCCGCGGGGGCCCCGACGGCGGCCAGTACGGGTACGGCGGCGGGCAGTTCGGCCGTGTCGGCGTCGTCGTCCGCGTCGGGGTCGAGGCCGGGACCGTCCAGGGTCCAGGCGGGGGCCGGGTGCTGGGTGAGGTCGTCGGCGGCGCGGAGCAGTTCGGCGACCTGGTCGTACTGCTGGTCGCTGAGCCGCTGGAGTTCGACGGTGAGGTGCAGGCCGGGGATGGCCGCCTGGCCGGTGGCCGGGAGGGTCCAGCGGGCGACCGGGCCGGTACCGCGTTCGGGGGCACGGGTGATGACGGCGACGCAGGTGCGCGGCCGGGCATCGAGCAGGCGGCCGAGTTCGGCGGGGACCTCGCCGCCGGGCTGCTGGGCGCAGAGCACGATCTCGGGGGTCCAGGACTCGTCGGCCTGGCCCCGGCTGCGGGCGTCGCGCGGGCTGGCGGCCTCGGCGGCGACCAGCGTGGCGCGGGCCTTGGCGGTGCGCGGGCCGAGGGCGGCGAGCGCGGCCTCCAGGGTGGGGTGGCGGTGGATGCGTTCGGCGGCCGGGCCGCTGATCGGCACCTCCTCGGCGAGGTCGACCAGGTGCAGGTGGAGCCGGTCGGCGAGCGGGCTGTGCGCGAGTTCGATGGCGAGGGTGCGCAGGATGTCGCGGGCGTCGTCGGGGTGGCCGGAGAGGTGGAGCAGCCGGACGGCCTCCAGATCGGCGAGGACGACCGAGCCGTCGGGCGAGGTGCCGAGGGTGACCAGGGCGGGGTAGGGCGCGGCGGTCTTGCGGGCCTGGGCGGCGCTGAGCAGGTCGCCGGAGTCGAGGCTGCACCACCAGACGTTGGCGGCGTGCGCGGCACGGAACGGCGCGATCGGGGTGGCCGGGCCGGAGAGGTGCAGTTCGATGGTGTGGCCGGGGGTGATCCGGGCGGCGACGATGGCGGGCAGGCGCTTGCCGCCGCGCACGGTGTTGCGGGCCATGGTGCGCAGGGCGCGGTCGAGCAGGTCGAGGCCCGCGTCGTCCTGACGGGCCCTGAGCTCGTTCTCGAAGGCGGCGGCCTCGGCGTCGGGCATGGTGATGCGGTGCCGGGGGCGGCGGGCGCGCAGCTGGGTGCCGCGCTTGTGCGCGACGGTGCCGACCATGACGGCGGCGAGCAGGACACCGACGGTGGAGGCGGTGAGGGCGATGGAGTAGTCGTCGCCGGCGGCCGGTTCGGCGTGCGCGGCGGGGGCAGGCGCATGGGTGGGCGCGTGGGTGGGCGCGTGGGTGGGCGCCGGGGTGACGGGATTGGACGCGGCCGGGGTCGGCGCGGCCGGGGTCGGCGCGGCCTGGGTCGGCGCGGGGGCGGGGGTGGCGGGCGCCTGATCGGCCGGCGGCTGGCCGGTCGACGGCGCCGACTGCGGCGCCGGAGCGGGAGCGGGAGCGGGCTCGGACGAAGGAGCAGGCGCGGGAGCGGCGGCCCCCGGCACCGTGAGCACCATCCCGGGCACCAGCACGTCCGGATCGGTCAGCCGTTCCCCGTCCGGCGCCTGGGCGCCCTTGTTCGCCTCGAACAGCTTCGGCCACGCCTCGGCGTCCCCCAACTCCCTTTGGGCGATGGCGGACAGGCTGTCCCCGCCCTGGACGGTCACCGTCGCATGCCCGCCCGCACCCGGCTCCGTCCCGGCCTGCGGCACCTGGGCCGACCCGGCACCGGGAGCGGGAGCGGGGGCGGGGGCAGGCTCGGACGAAGGAGCGGGCGCAGGAGCAGGCGCGGGCGCCGACCCGTCCGCCTTCGCGTCCCCCGGCATCAGCAGCGCCCACCCCGGCTGGATCGGCCGGTCGGCGTCGAAGCGGATGCCGGAATCGTCCATCACCCGGCCGTCGTTGAGCTTGGCGATATCCACCCACCGTTCACCGGAGCCCAGTTGGCGTTCGGCGATGGACCACAGGCTGTCGGCGGGCCGACTGTCCCGCACGGTGTACGTGGGGTTCTGCTCGGCGGCGGGCGCCAGGGCGGGCGCGGCCTGGGCGGCGGGCAGGGCGGCGCGCTGCACGCCGGCCGCCAACTGCGCGGGGGCGGTGGCGGTGTGGGCCGGGGTGGCGGCGAAGGCCGAGCCGGCGACCGGCATCAGCGCGAACACCGAGCCGACCAGGCCGGCCGCCATCCGCTGGCTCCAGCCGAAGGCGGGGATGCGGCGGGCGATCCGGCCGCGCAGCTGCGCGGGGATCTCCAGCAGGACGGAGAGCGCGAAGCAGGCCCAGGCGAGCCAGCCGACCACGACCAGCAGCCAGAGGAACAGCCGTCCGTCGTCCGGGCCGGTGAGCGCCTGGCCGACGCCCTCCGGCGCGACGTCGCCCATCGCGGCGACCGCACGGGTGCCGTAGAGCAGCAGCGCGGGGACACCGAGCAGCAGGGCGAGCAGGGTGACCAGCGCGGCGAGCGCGGCGATCAGGGCTGCGCCGCGGCCGCGCCCGCGCGGTGGGCGGGGCGCCGGGGCGGCGGGGCGGCCCGCGGCCCGGTGTCCGGTGTGGGCCCGGCCGTCGGCGCCCCGGGCCTGGTCCTTGGCGCCGGGGCTCCGGCCCTTGGCGGTTCGAGCCCGGCCCGGGGCGGTTCGGGCCTGGTCCTTGGCACGTGGCGCGGCCATCAGTCGGTCTCCGCTTTCTCGACTCCGTGGACGAGGGTCGCACTGCCCTTGCCCGTTACCTTCCGCTCCCCGAGCGCGCCCAGCAGGACGGGCCGGTAGTCGGCCCGCACGGTGACGGTGACGACCTTGCCGTCGCCGGAGAACTCGACCTCGCCCGCCTGAAGGCCGTACAGGGCCAGGTAGGCGTCGGCGGCCTGCCGAACGTAGTCCTGCTGGACCTTGAAGCCCTTCCCCTGGAGGACGGCGGCCTGGTCGAGCTGCTGTCCGCCGACCCGCGCGGCCTCCTGGGCGTAGGCGTCGGTGCGTTCGGCGACCCGCAACCGGCCGCCGGCGTCGATCACCAGGGCGATGACGAGCACGACGTAGGCCGCGCAGATCGCCACGAAGAGGGCGACCGCGCCCCGGTCGGAGCGGCGCCGGCGCCGCGCCCTGACAGGCACTCCCATCCCCCCTGCCCCTCCCGCCCCTCGTCCTCCCCACCGGCCCCCACCGGGCGCCGGCCGGTCCCGTCGTGTCATCCCCCGTGCGCTCTCCGCTTGCGTCTCCCCCGCGCGGGCCGTCCCCAATCCCCCGTCGTGGCCCGTGTCCCGCCGGGTGCCGCCCCGGGTCGTCATGTGCCCCGGTAGCGGTCCACCACGGAGGTGAACTCGCCGACGAGGTGCTTCGTCACGGGTACGCCGGACGGTCCGCCGAGCAGGTCCGCCAGTTCGACGTCGCACACCACGGTGACCTTGACGGTCGTGACGGCGCCGCCGGGCAGGTCCAGTTGGCCGGGCACGACCTGGACGTCCCCGTTGCGGCAGGAGACGCCCTGCTGGCGCAGCGTCGCGAGGGCCGAGTCCCGGCCCGGCTGCGTCATCCCGTCGACGCTGCGCTGCAGCGAGGCGGTGCGGGCGCCGGCCCGGGCGGCGGCCTCGACCGTACCGGCCGTGGTCTGCACCCGCCCGGCGGCGATGGCCACCAGGACCAGCCCGACCACCGGGGGCACGACGATCGCCGCCTCGATGGCGACCGCGCCGCCGTCGCTCCGCCGGACCGGCCACCACCGGGGTCGGCGCGCGGCGCGGGGCTCGGAACGGCCCTCGGAACGGCGCTCGGCGCGGAGCGCCGGCCACCGATCGGCCCGGGTCCGCGGTCTCACGGCGCCACCGCCACCGGCGGGACGAAGTGCTCGCGCGGCGCCTCGGCGAACTGCGTGAGGGCGGGCGCCGACAGCCCGGGTATCAGCAGCGGCGGGCGTACCGCCACCGTGACCCGGACCACTTCGGGCGTGCTGCCGTCGGTCGTCACCGTGTACGAGTGCACGCCCTGCCGGTCGAGGAAGTCCCTGGCCTGTCGGCGCGCCGCCTCGTTCTTCACCTCGTCCGTCGCGTTGCCCTGGATCCGGCCGGCGTCCACGCCCTCGCGGGCGGCGGTGAGCGCGAGCTGGCGGTCGTACCACAGCAGCGCGGCCTGGACGACGAGCATCAGGAGCACCAGGACGACCGGGAAGACGATGGCGAGGCTCACGCTCATCGACCCCCGGTCGCCGCGGCGGCGAGGTCGGTACGTCACTTGGTGGCGCCTCCCGCGCCCGCACCCGGCATGTTCGGGTCCTGCTCGACCTTCTGCACGACCTTGTCCTTCAGCAGGTACAGCGCGGTCGCGACGGCGCCCGCGACGAAGACCAACGCGATGATGGCGAGGGCGAGTTCGATGCTGATCGCGCCGCGGTCGCCGCGCGCGCGGGCGGCCCGCAGCCGGCCGAGCCGCAGGGTGAACAGCAGCAGGGCGAACTGCACGGGCAGCAGGACGGGCCGGATCAGCCGGCCTGCCAGGTGGACGAGTCGGACGGTCATTCGGGTCTCCCGGGGGTGGAGTGCGGTGTGGTGCCAGATGCCCTGCGAGGAGGGTCAGTTGAGCATCTGGTGGAGTGCGGGAAAGACGATCAGGACGGTCATCAGCAGGGTGAGGGCGGCTCCGGGTGCGACCATCCGCTCGCTGTCGGCGTTGGCGCGGGCGAGGTCCTCGGCGAGCAGCTCACCGCGCAGGCCCTTGGCGCGCGCCCGCAGGGTGTCGTACACGGCGGCGCCGTCGGTGCCGGACAGCCGCATGATGTCCGCCACGTCCTGCAGCGGGCTGAGCCCCAACTCCTCGGCCAGCGCGTCGAGTCCGGCCCAGGGCGGGAGCCGGTCGGTGGCGGCGCGGTCGAGGGCGTCGCGGATGCGCCGGAACACGGTGCCGCGCCCGACCGCGGCGGCGCGGCGCAGCGCCTCGGCCGGCCCGCAGTCGGCGGCCCGTTCCAGGGCGACGAGTTCGAGGTAGGCGGCGATGCCGTGCAGGTACTCGGTGCGCGCCTCCTTGGCCTCGCCGCGCACGATGGCGTCGGGGACGAACCAGAGCAGGCCGGCCAGCAGCGGCCCGGCCAGCAGCGGCAGGGCGAAGGGCAGGCCGATGTCCATCAGCGCGGCCATCGCGCCCAGGTAGGCGGGCAGCAGCAGGCCGATCGCGGCGAACAGCAGCTTGTGCACCATGAACCGGGCCGGGGCGCGGCCGATCAGGGCGAGTTCGCGGTGCGGCAGGGACACTCCGCGCAGGCCGATCGAGCGCTCGCCGATCCGGTCGTACCAGCGCGGCCGCTCGTCCGGGTCCGCGGCCCGTTCGGCGGGGGTGCGGTGCAGCCGGTCCAGGGCCTGGCGCAGGTCGGGCGGCGCGGGCCGCAGTTCGGCGATCAGCAGGGCGACGCCGCCGGCGGCGACGGCCCCGGCCAGCACGGACCAGGGGGAGATCACCGGACCTCCCCGAGCTGCTGGAGCGCCTCGTCCTCGCGCACCGGGGCGCGGCGCCCGGCCTTGCCGCGCCGGTCGGGCGCCAGCAGCCGGGGCACCGGCGGGTGCGAGGCGAGGGCGCGCATCCAGGCGATGATCGCGACGAACAGGGCGGCGACGACGGCGAGCACGATCTGGCCGAGCAGCGTGCCGTACGGCCGGGTGTACTCGGTGTTGAAGGAGCCGACCGTGACGACCAGCACGATGATGCCGACCAGCCAGCGGATGGTGGTGCGGTGCTTGGCCCGGTCGGCCTCGATGGCGCGGCGCTGGCGGACCTCCTCGCGCACCGAGTCGGCCATGTCGGCCAGTGCCCGGGCCAGGCCGGGGCCGCTGTCGCCGGACCGCAGCACGAGCGCGGCGAGCACCTTGTCGGCGGTGGCGTCGGCGACGCTGTCGGCGAAGGCCTGGAGCGCCTCCTCGGGCCGCCAGCGGGCCTGGAGCCGGGCGGCCAGTTCACCGATCTCCTCCTCCAGGGCGGCGGGGGCGGTGCGGCGGCTGGTGACGATGGCCTGGTTGAGGCCGACGCCGAGCAGCAGCACGTCGGCGATGCGCTGGGTCCACTCGGACAGCGCCTCCAGGCGTTCGATCCGACGGGTGTCCGGGCGGGTGGTGTCGAACAGCCAGGGCAGGCCGAACACGGCCAGCGGCACCAGCAGGGCGGCCAGCGGGATGCCGGTGAACAGCCAGGCGAGCGGGGCGCCGGCGAGCGCGAGCGGCAGCTGGATCCGGCGCAGCCGGGCGACCCGGGCCGAGGCGGCGCCGGGGGCGCCGTACCAGAAGACGTGGGCGCGGCCGGCCAGCGGGTTGCTCCGCTCCGGGGTCTCGTCCTCGTCCGCCGGGTCGCTGCCGCGGGCCCAGGCCACCAGGGCGACCAACCCGCCCGCGACGGCCAGCCCGCACAGGGCGAACAGCAGCATCATCGCGCGCCACCGCCGATCCGCAGTTGCAGCGGGGTGGCCCAGCCGCCGTAGCGGGAGCCGAGCAGGGCGGCGTCGAAGCCGGCCCTGCGCAGGTCGTCCAGGCACTGCGGCGGGGTGTGCGGGACGGCCCGCGGCTCACCGAGGTCCACCCGGGGGCCGAACACGGTGTTCAGCGCGGGCCGGCCGCTCTCGCCGAGGCCGGCGACCTCCAGGACGTGGGAGACGAAGCGGTGCCGGCGTCCGCCGACGGCGGTCTCGTCGACCATGGTGACGTGCACGATGAGGTCCAGGGCGTTGGCGGTGAGCCGGTAGGCGAGCGAGTCGGTCATGTGCGAGCCGTACTCCAGGCAGAGTTCGGCGATGCGGTCGACGACCATGTGCGGGCCGCGGGCGTGCAGGGTGCACATCGAGCCGCCCTCTCCGTTGGTCATGACCCGCAGCATCGGGACGACCTCGCCGGATCGGACCTCGCCGACGATGATCCGGGACAGCGTCATCCGCAGCGCCGCCGGGATGAGGTCGCCGATCGTCAACTCGCCCGCCAGGCGGCCTTCGACGCGTTCGCCGTTGCCCTCGCGGGCCTCCATCGGGACGACCTGGCGCAGGTGGCCGAGAGTGTGCAGCCACAGCTCGAACTCCGACTCCAGGGTGCCGATCCGCTCGTCCGGCGGGATCTCTGCGGCCATCGCGCGCAGCAGGCTGGTCTTGCCGACTCCCTGGGTGCCGGTGATCATCACGTTCTTCCGGGCCCGGATCGCGGCGGCCAGGAACGCGGCCAAGGTGCTGTCCAGGGTGCCGAGTTCGACCATCTCCGGCAGGGTCGCCGAGGCCACCCGGTGGCGCCGGATCGCCACGTACGGGCGGGGCGTCACCTCGGTGAGCGCCTGGAGGCGCATGCCGCCCTCCAGGCGCAGTGCGAGGGTCGGGCTGGCGGTGGACAGGCTGCGCTCGCCGCCGCCGTGCTGACGGGCCAGGTCCTGGAGCAGTTCGACGAGTTCGGCGTCGCTCTCGGCCACCGGCGGTACCTGGCGCAGGGGTTGGTGCACCCGGGAGACCCAGACGTCGTCACAGCCGTTGATCAGGATGTTCTCGATCTCCGGGTCGTCCAGGTAGGGCTGGAGTCGCCCGGCCCGGAACAGCAGGTCGAAGACGGCCTCGGCGAGCGCGCGGTCCTGCTCCCGGGTGGGCGGGATGCCGTGGGTCTGCGCGTAGGCGTCGGACCAGCGGGCGACTGCCTCCTCGATCAGCGCGCGGCCGCGCTGGCGGCGGGTGGCGCGGTCCGGTTCGGCGCCCGAGGTGGCGGTCAACCGGGTGATCTGCTGGTGCAGTTCGGCCGCGACCTGGCGCTTCAGCTCGCGGGCCACCTGCGGGTCGACGGCCGGCCGGGTGGCGGCGCCGCGCAGGTCGAGCGAGGGCAGCTGGGAGGGCACGGCGGTGGGCGTGGCCGCGCCGCCCGCCGGGACGTACGGCGGCGGCGCGGGCTGCGGGGCGACGGGGCCCGGCCGGTAGGCCTGGGGCGGGGCGGCCGCCGGCGCCTGCGCCTGCGCCTGTGTCTGCGTCTGGGCCTGGGCCTGGGTGGCCCAGGGCAGCGCGGCCGGGTCGGCCGCGGGGTGCTGGTGCAGGGGGCTACCGCGCACGGAGCACCTCCCCGGGGTTGTACGGCTGCGGACCGTTCGGGTGTGCCTGATCAGGTGTCACGGCGGGCTGCTGGAGCGGGTAGCGGCCGTCGTCCTCGGGCTCCGGGCGGACGTACCCGGGCTGCTGGCCGTACGGGGCCCCCACCTGCTGGTCGTACGGGGTGGACCCGCCCTGCTGGTCGTACGCGACGTAGCCGGCCTGCGGCCCGTACGGCGGCTGCGGCTGCGGCTGGACGTGCCCCGGGAACGGGGCCGGAGCGGCCGGCTGGGGGGCCAGCCCGGCCAGCGGCGCCACCGGGCCGGTGGTGATCACCGGCCCGACCGGCTGCGGCGGGGTGTACGAGGGCTGCTCCCCCTCCACCGGCCGGTACGCCGTCGGCGCAGCCGCCTGCGGGGTCGGCACCGGGGGCTGGGCGTGAACCGCGGTCGGGGGCTGGGCCGGGGTCCCGGTCCGGGCCGCGGCGGTGAGCTGGGCCGGGACCGGCGCGACGGTCGGCGCGAGCCGCTGGCGACGGCGGCGGACCAGCAGCTGCACCTCGTCCGCCGCCGAACGCGCCGTCCGCATCAGCTCCGAGCGGATGAACCGCCGGTCGGTGATGTCACCGCCGTCGGAGAGCACCCGGGCGGTGCGGGTGGCGTGCGGCAGCAGCCCCAGCACCGGCAGGCCGAACTCGCGCGCCACCTCCGGCCCCGAGTACGGCCCCTCGGCGACCAGCAGCAGTCCGAGCGCGTCCACCCCGGTGCCGGCCGTGGCGAGGTCCTCGGCGAGCGCGGCCAGTCGGGGCCGGGCCGAGCTCAGGCCGCGCAGCGTGGTGCGGACGGTCACCGCGACCACGTCCGCCCGGCGGGCCAGCACGGCGCTCACGCCGGTGGCGCCGGAGCGGCCGAGGTCCACGATGACGTCGTAGCCCTGCGGTTCGAGGCCGTGCAGCAGGTCGACGAGCGGCTCCCAGGTGTAGGCGAGGCCCGGGGCCTGGGTAGGGTCGGTCAGCCCGGGCAGCAGCAGCCGCTCGGCGGTGCCCTCGGGCGAGAGGTCGATCAGCTGCTCCCAGATGGTCTCGGCGAGCAGTCCGCGCCGGTCCGCGACGGCCAGGTTGCGCAGCCCGTACACCGCGTCGACCCGGCCCTCCAGGGCGCCCGCGAGCACCGCGCCGCCGTCCGGGTCGGCCTCCACCAGCAGGACCCGCCGTCCGGACTCCAGCGGCCAGGCCAGCAGCAGGGCCAGGGCCGCCGTGGTCGCGCCGGGCGCGCCCGGGCCGCCGGCCACCGCGATCACCGCCATCAGGCGCCACCCGCCCCGGTCGGGGGCACGGGGGCCGTGGCAGCGCCGGGGGTGGTCCCGGTCGCCGGGGCCGTCGGCACGGTACTGCCGCCGGTGCCCGCACCGGCGGTCCCGGTCGCGCCGCCGGCCGCGGCGGCGCGCGGGGCCAGCAGGACCTGGATCCGGCCGCCGGCCACCCACTGCGCCAGCCGGGGGCCGTCCGCCGCGCCGACGGCCACGTCGATCACCTGGCTGCCGTCGGTGTCCACCCGGCCGACCGTGATGACCGTCGCGGGCATCGAGTCGGCCTTGGTGTTGTCCGGGGTGTAGACCACGACGATCTGCAGCCCCGGCTGGAGCCGGCTGGCGGGCAGCTGGCTGCGCTTGGCCGAGACGCCGACCACGATCTGGCCGGGCTGCACCGCCAGGGTCTGCGCGACGTCGCCCCTGGTGAGCATCGCGCCGCGCTTGAGGTCGGTGGCGGCCCGCATGCCGACAGCCTTGTCCCGTTCGGTGGCGGACAGCGGCCGCAGCGCCGGATCCCCGGCGATCCGGGCCACCACCAGGTCGTCGTCGGTGATCACCTGCCCCCACGGGATGTCCCGGGCCAGCGCCAGCACGGCGACCCGCTGGCCGGTGCTGTTGTAGAGCACCGCACCGCCCAGGCCGCCGGCGGCGATCAGCGCGACGGCCATCGCCAGCACCGCCGGGCGCCGTCGCCGGGCCCGCAGCGTCCGGCCGGGGACGTGCGGGGCGGCGCGCCCCTTGCCCTTGCCCGCGCCGCCGCCCGGGGCCTCGCCCGGCCCCTGCCCCTGGTCCGGGACCGCCACGGACACCGCGGCCCCTGCGGGTGTGCCGGATCCCGGCGTCGCGAATGTACGGTTCTCCACCGGGTTCCGCCCTTCCCTCGTGCTCGTTCCGGATCGTCAGTACTGGGTTCTCGGTGCTCGGGTCATCGCTGCTCAGGCTGCCGGTGCCGGGCTTCGGCACATGGGCTTCGGCGCCGTGGTCGCGTGCGGCCGGGCCGCCGGCGCCCCGCAGCCGGGCCGCGGGGCATCGGACGTCCGCCGCCGCCAGGTCAGTTGAGGACCTGCACCTCGGCGACCTTGAGCGTGAAGTTCGAGGACTGCGGCATCTTGACGTCGAAGGTCTTCGCGTTCGGCCCCGTGACCACGACCTCACCCACCCAGTTCGCCGTCACCGTGCCGTTGAAGACGCCGCTCTTCCTGGTGCCCGAGCCCACGGCGAACTCGTAGCCGCAGTCCGGCGACTTGGCGGCGCCGTACTTGGGGTCGTACGGCGTCCCGGCCTTGTCGCAGGTCACGGAGACGCCGCTGTCGAAGACCCAGGTCACGCCCCTCAGCACCGGTGTGACGGTGACGGAGGCCCCCGGGACGGACAGCGTCTTGGGCGCGGGCGCCGCCACGCCGTCCAGCCAGAGCCAGACCGGCGCCTTCACCACCGCCGTGCCCTTGGGCGCGACGCCCGCCGTCGGCTTCGGGAAGCGCATCTCGTGGGCGAAGCCGAAGCCGACGTCCACCAGGTTCAGCGCCGGCGGCCCGGCCGGCGAGGTGGCCTCGAACACGATCTCGGCGCCGTCCTGGCCGCCGCCCGTCTGCGGGCAGACCTTCGAGTAGAGCGCGCCCTCGGACGGCTTGTGGCCCTGCCACTCCGGGTCGCCCTCGGGGGGCGGGTTGTCCAGCGGGCGGAAGTAGCACCCGACGCCGCTGTTGAACCAGCCGCGCTCCGGGTCGTGGCAGGGCCACTGCTGGTCGTGGTAGCTGCACAGCAGCGGCCCGTCGCCCGTACTTCCGCCACCGCCACCGCCGGGCTGCGACGGTCCGGGCTTCGGTTTCGTGCCCCCGGAGTTGACCCCGGAGCAGATCACGTCCGGGTAGCACTGTTCGGCACCTCCGCCCGGCGGTTCGTCCGCCGCCGCCGACACCGCCGAGGCCAACAGCAACCCGGCGGACAACGGCGCGAGGATCGCGAATCGCCGGGCCGGTTTACGCGTGTTCAGCATGCCCGGTCCACCTCCCGCTTGAAGTCGTAGATCAGCCAACGTGCTTGGAACCAGCGCAGGGACGCGGTCGCGACGTAGCGGTTCAGTCGGTCGCCCGGATCCTTTGCCACCTGGGTGACGGCGTCGACGCGGTGCCATCCCGATACGTCGACGCAGTCCTCGATCACGGCGGTCTGCGGATCGGCTTTCAGGTCAATGGCCTTGACCACCGCCGAATTGCGCGGCGTTCCGGTCATCACCAGTTTGGCGTCGCGAAGTTGGCGGAGACTGACCAGGGTGTCGGTAAGGGCCCGCCCGGAAGAGTACGTCTCCAGAGCGAATCCGTCCGAATCCGACCGCCCGAATGCCTCGGCCTGGGCCTGCCACCAGTCCTGATACGTCTTCAGGGCGAGTCGCCCCATGGCACCTTCCGGCCCGTCCGTCGGCGCGATCGAGGTGTTTACCGAACCACCCGAAGGAGGTACCGGATCCACTCCCGCGACACTGGGCGCAGCCGTTCCGAGCCGATCGACGGAACCGTCGGCACCGCCGCTCGCACAGGCGCCGAGGAGCAACACCAGAACCACCCCACCGACCCCAACCGCCCCAGGGCGCAACACATTTCCGCGCTGCCGCATCGCCCCACCTCGTCGCGACCGACCGATTCATGATCCGTGGCCGCCGGAAGAATTCCGTCGTCCCGCAGGTGTTTCCGCTGGGGATCGATTCTTCGCCAACCCACCCCATCACGGCAACACCTCAGGCCACCTGACCTTACGCGGAAGGCGGTTCCGTCGGGGCACTTTCCCGCCACAGAACGGCCAACAGTTCTTCGGAAAGCGACAATCCGGCCAATGCGCCCCGAACCGCGGCCCGATTGCGCATCAACAGGCGCCCGCCCTGCGGCGGAACGAGCAGGCGCGCGCCCGGCGCACCCGAACTACCCGGCGCTTCGCCCCCGTCGAGCAGCGCGGCGACGGACGGCTGGAGGTCCAGCGGGGCGACGGCGGCCGGGGCACCCGGGACGCCCTGCCGCAGCACGGTGGTCAGGGCGTGGCTGAACGAGCCCTCACCACCCGGCAGTACGGCGTCCCGGCCGCGTCTGCCCGGGGTGTACCGGCCGACCCGGCCCCACAGCGGGACGCGCGGGTAGGCCAGCAGTTCGCCCGCGCCGTCCTCGCCGCCGCCGCGCTCCAGCGCCGCCCAGGTGTCCCGGTCGGCCACCGCGTCGACCAGCAGCAGGGCCTCCTCGTGGTCGCCGTGCACCATCGCGCTGACCACCCAGTCCCAGGCCAGGCCGCGCCGGTAGGCGTTGTCGGCGGTGCTGCCGCCGGTCACCAGGGCGAGCCGGCGCCCGCGCGGATCGACCGCCAACTGGCCGACCAGACAGACCACCAGCCACCGGCCCGGGTGCTGGGCGGCCTCCCGGACGGCGGTGAGCATCGCGTTGGCGTCCGCGTCCGGCGCCACTTCGGTGACCCGGCAGCCGGCCGCGCCGACGTCGAAGCACATCCCGGGCAGCACCCGCGCGAGCAGCCGGGCTCCGTCCGGCGCCAGCGCCGAGCCCCCGAAGCCCCGATCGGGCCCGCCGTTCGCCCCGATCACCACCAGGTCGACCCCGCCCGCCATCCGCACGCCCCCTCCCATGCCGGCCCCGGCGCACCCGGGGCCGCCCGCCGCGCCCGCCGCTGCCGTGGTGAGCAGGGGCGCGTACCGTACCGCCGCCGGGCAGGCTACCGCTCCGGGCGGCCACCTACGGGGCTCCCGGCCCGTCCGCTCAGGGACCATGGGCCCTATCGGCACGCGCGCCGACCGGAGGACGATCGGACGCATGGAGCGTGAGGACCGTGTGGAGACCCTGAGCGAGGCCGAGTGCCTGCGGCTGCTCAGCACCGTGCCCGTCGGGCGCGTGGTGTACACCGAGCACGCGCTGCCGGCCGTGCTACCGGTCTCCTTCGAGGTCCTGGACGGGCGGTTGGTGCTCGCCGTGCGCCGGGGAAGTGCCACCGCGCGCGGGCTTGACGGCACGGTGGTGGCCTTCCAGGCGGACCTGCTGGACCCGGTCACCCGGACGGGCTGGAGCGTGCTGGTCCACGGCCGGGCGGACGTGGTGCGCGAGCCCGAGCAGGTGCGGCGGGTGCTGCGGTCCGGCCTGCGGCCGTGGGTGGGGGACCCGGAGCCGCTGTTCGTCGCGCTGGTGCCGGAACTGGTCAGCGGCCGGCGGCTGTTCCCGACCGGGCAGGACGCGCTGGGGCGCGGGGCGCTGCGGTCCTGAAACACCCGCAGGCCGCCGCGCCCCCGGGTTCCCGCGTTCCTGTGTCCCCGGGTTCCCGCGTTCCGCACCGCTGACAGATACCGGCGGGTACGCATACGCTTCCGGCGTCCTGACCCCTCCCCCAGGAGCGCACCGTGACGAGCTTCGCCTCCCTCGCCGATCTGACCGCCGCCGTCGGCACCGAACTGGGCACCAGCGAGTGGCACACCATCGGACAGCGGCAGATCGACCTGTTCGCCGAGGCGACCGGCGACCACCAGTGGATCCACGTGGACCCGGAGCGGGCCAAGGAGAGCCAGTTCGGCTCGACCATCGCGCACGGCTACCTGACCCAGTCGATGATCCCGGTGCTGGCGAAGGAGTGCTACGGCGTCGAGGGCGTGCGCATGGCGCTGAACTACGGCTCGGAGAAGGTGCGCTTCCCGGCGCCGGTGCCGGTGGGCACCGCGATCCGGGCCACCGCCGAACTGCTCTCGGCCACCGAGGTGCCGGGCGGGGTCCAGGCGGTGGTGCGGTTCACGATCACCAGCGCGGAGAGCGCCAAGCCGCACTGCGTCGCGGAGACGATCACCCGCTTCTACGCGTAGCGGTACCGGACGGTTCTCCGCGTAGCGGCACCGGGCGGTGGCCCTGGGCGCGCGGCCGGGGCGGGGTACGCCGATTGGCCCGCGCGGGGCCGCTCACCAGGTCCGGACGGCCCATGACGAGTAATCTCCGACGAGATGGTTGTCGTATCGCAGCGGCCTCACCAGCCGCCCGGATACGCGCCCCGGCACGCCCGGTAGCCGTGACCGTCCTTGGAGGAGCCTTGCCCCGCCCCGCCCCCTGGTTCTCCCGCCTCGCCGGTCTGTCCTCGCAGTTCACCACCCCGCCGACCAGCAGCCCGACCACCAGCCCGGCCCTCGGCCCGACGGCGAACCGCACCGGGTCGGACCTGGCCCGACTGCCCCGCGCGGCCTGGCACCGGGTCCGGGCCGAGGCCTTCGGGGCCGAGCCCCGGGGCGAACGGCTGGCCCGGATCCACCGCTCCCCGCAGTTCGCCGACGGCGCCTTCCGCAACCCGCTGCCCACCCGCCGCCTGGTCTACGAGCGCAGCCCGCTGGAGATCACCCGCGCCCAGCTGACCGGGGACAAGACCCGCCGGGCGCCGACCGCCGCCGTACCCGTGCACCGGCTGCTCCCGGTCGACCTCGCCCTGCCGCCGGGTTCCGGACTGCGGCTCACCTGGCTCGGCCACGCCACCGTGCTCGCCGAGATCGGCGGGCGGCGGGTCCTGATCGACCCGGTGTGGGGCGAGCGCTGCTCCCCGTTCGCCTGGACGGGGCCCAAACGGCTGCACCCGATGCCGCTGCCGCTGTCCGAACTCGGGCCGGTGGACGTGGTGGTGATCTCCCACGACCACTACGACCACCTCGACATGGCCACCATCCGCGAGCTGATCGGAACGGACGCGGTGTTCGCCGTCCCGCTCGGCGTCGGCGCGCACCTGGAGCGCTGGGGAGTACCGGCCCGGCGGATCGCCGAACTCGACTGGTGGGAGTCGGTCGAGGTCGCCGGGCTCACCCTCACCGCCACCCCGGCCCGGCACTACTGCAGCCGCGGCCCGCGCACCAGCGCGCTGTTCCTCTGGGCGTCCTGGGTGGTGGCCGGCGGCGGGCACCGGATCTTCCACAGCGGGGACACCGGCTACTTCCCGGGCTTCGCCGAGATCGGCCGCCGGCTCGGGCCGTTCGACGCGACGCTGATGCAGGTCGGCGCGTACAGCGACTTCTGGCCCGAGGTGCACATGACGCCCGAGGAGGGCGTCCGGGCGCACCTGGACCTCGGCGGCGATCTGCTGCTGCCGATCCACTGGTGCACCTTCAACCTGGCGACGCACCCCTGGGAGGAGCCCGCCGAACGGGTGGTCACGGCTGCCCAGGCGCTCGGCGCCCGGCTGGCGGTGCCCCGGCCCGGCAAGCCCTTCGAACCGGTCGACCCGCCCGCGCTGCGGCTGTGGTGGCGCGCGGTCGCGGCCACGCCTCGCGGCATCGAGCCGCTGGTCCGGGACCGCAGCGCGGTGCCGGACCGGGAACGGGCGACAGATTTCAGCGAGCAGATCTCAAGATCTGCTCGCTGAAATCCGTCATCTGCTCGCTGTTACCTGCCCGCCGTCACTTGTCCGCCCCCGGCCGCCGGCGGCGGATCAGCGCCCAGGCCCGCTGCTGCACCAGCAGGGTCAGCACCCCGGCCAGCACGATCCCCAGCAGGTTCAGCAGCAACTGCACGCTGGAGCCCGAGAACTGGCGGAATTCCCCGTACCCGAGCGCGACGGTGGCGTTGGCGGCGGCGGGCACCGTGGTCACCGAGATCGCCACTCCGACCATCATCCCGGCCTTCGAGGAGGTCAGCGAGAGCACGCCCGCGATGCCCGCCAGGAAGGCGACCACGAAGGACGTCGCGTCGGGCTGCCAGATGAACGAGGTGTTCGGCCGCGCGGCGGCGAACTGGGCCTCGCTGAACAGCCCGAGCCCGTCCATCAGCAGAGAGAACCCGACGGTCAGCGCCATCGCCACCGCGAAGCCGGTGACCAGCGCGTTCAGCGACCGCAGCGCCGGGCGCAGCCGCCGCTGGACCAGCGCCACGCACAGCCCGGCCAGCGGCCCGAACTCCGGCCCGACCGCCATCGCCCCGACGACCAGGATCGCGCTGTCCAGCACCGCGCCGCACGCGGCCAGCATGGTCGCCACGGTGAGGAAGGCCAGGAACACCCAGGTGAGGGTGGACTCCTCGTGCGTGATCTCGGAGACCGACTCCCAGACCAGCGCGTCGGCCCCCTCCCCCGGGGCCAGCCGCTCGGCCTCGTCGGCGGCCGCCGAGAGGGTCAGCTCGATGCCGGAGACGTCGATCGCCCCGCGCTCGGGCAGGCCGGTCCCGCGCAGCACCCCCAGGATCTCGTCCGCCGACTCGCGGGCGACGTCGCAGAGCACCACGTCCCCGGCAGGCCGTACGGCCGCACCCGGCAGCACCACGACGTGCGTCACCCCGACCGCGGCGTCCAGGCTGCTGAGCACGGGCTCCCGCAGGTCGGGCGGGACGATCAGGCGCAGGTGCAACACGAGCACTCCGGTGGGACGGGGCGGGCGAAAGTCCCGCCCACCCTAGGCCGTGACCCGACGCCGCCAGCGATCCGCCGTCACCCGGTGGTGCTCCTCGCCCTGCTGGCGGCCGCGGTGTCACCCCGCCAGGACGTCCCGCAGGGCGCGGGCCTCCTTGACCAGGCGGCTCGATCCGCCCTGCTCCGCCGTCGCCGTCACCTCGGCCACCGGCCCCCGGGCGCGGGTGCGCCGGGCGCAGTCCGCCGCGAGGGCGAGCAGGTCGCCGAGGCCCCGGGCGGGCGTGCCCTCGCCGCCCAGCAGGGCCGGCAGCGCGGGCTCGAGCACCGACCAGACCGTGCCGTAGGCGCCCGTCCCGGCGGCCAGGGCGAGCGCCGCCGCGAGCCGGTTGAGCTTCACCGCGCCGCAGTCGACCAGCGCGCCGAGTTCGCGGCCGAGCTGCGCGCCGTCCAGGTCGCCGCGGGCGGCGAGCACCAGCAGGGCGTCGACGGCCGCCGTCCGGTCCTCGGTGTGCCGGGCGCCCAGGCCGTAGGCCAGCGCCAGGTGCAGGGCGAGCCCGGCCGGGCCGCCGGCCTCGGCGAGAGCGGGCAGCAGCCGGCCCGTGTCGCGCTCGTCCCGGTCGGCGCCCGCGGCGAAGTGGTCGAGCCACCGGGCCGCCAGTTCCTCCCGGTGCCAGGGGAGCATCGCGGCCCAGTGCGCCGTGGGCCGCCACGTCCAGCCGCCCACCTTGCGGGCCCGGGCCACGCTCGGCTCGGTGCCCTCCAGCAGCGCCCTGAACTCGGGGGCGAGCCGCTCGCCGTCCGGGCCCTTCGGGCCGGCCCCGATGCCGGGCTGGGCGACGGCCACCCGCCGGACGTCCTCCCACCAGCGGTCCGCGTACTGGTGGCCGTGCTTCGAGCCCCGGCCGGGGGCGAACAGCACCCGCTCGGACGGCTGGTCGGGCAGGCCGCCGGTGCGCAGCCACTGGGCGGCCCACCGCCCGGACGGCGAGGTGAGCGCCTCGGCGGCGCGCAGCACCCCGGCGTCGGCGCGGGGGCCGACCCGCAGCAGGGCCGCGCACAGGTCGGCCCGGCCGGGGGTGATGCCCGCCGCCTGGTACCCGGCGAGGCGTTCGACCAGCGTGCCGGGGTCGAGCGCCCCGGTGGTGTCGGTCGGGATGGCCAGCAGGTAGGGCGGCCGGTCGGCGGTCACCTGCCAGGCGGCCTCCTCCAGCCGGGCGGCGAGGGCGGTGCCCTGCGCGGTGTCGTTCTGGCCGCGCAGCGGGGAGTGCTTCTTCTTGCCGCCGAGGAAGTCCCAGATCCGGTGCGGCGGTGCCTCGCCGGCCACCGCGGCCGCGACGTAGAGGACGTCCCGGGGCGAGCAGTCGTGCCAGCGGCCGACGCCGCTCCACGGGTGGACCCGCCGGACCGGCTCCAGCGCCTCGGCGAGCGCCGCCCGGTTCTGGTGGGCCTGGCGGACCAGGCCGTCCAGCACGCGCTCGAAGACCGCCGGCTCCGGCTCGTCGGCGGCGAGCAGGGCGGACAGCTCCTGCGCGAGTTCGGCCGCCGAGGCGATCGGCGGGCCGATCGGGAGGGGCTGGGGGGCGGGCGGGAGGAGTTCGTTCCACCCGGTGTCCGGGTCGTCGTCGCCGTCGCCACCGACCGGTGCGCCGAACAGTTCGCCGGCGCGCCGGTGGTGGGCGGGGTTCAGCGCCTCGGCGGCGAGCCGCAGTTCGGGCAGGACGGCCTCCCCGGCCGCGCGCAGGTGGCGGGCCACCACGTTCAGCGCCCGCTCCTGGACGGCCTGGTCCGGGTGCCCGAACGCCTCGGCGGCCGCGAGCACCACCGGCCCGGACCGCCCGGGTGCGCGCCGGGCCGCGCGCTCCAGCCAGCCGAGTTGGGCGCGGACGAGCTTCTTCTCGGCCCGGAACAGCACCACCGCGGAGGACTCGACCAGTACCTCGGGTTCGATCAGCCCGGCCTCGTCCAGCCCGGCGAGCACGTCCTGGGCGTGCCCGGCGACCACCGACAGCCCGTCCAGCAGCGGCACCACGTCCCGGACCCGGGCGGCGTACTCCTGCGGTGTCAGGGCGAAGGCCCGCAGCACGTCGAGGAAGAACCGCTGGTCGGCCTGCTTGCCGCCGCGCAGCAGCCGGGCCAGGCAGCGGTCGATCAGGTCGGCCCGGTCGAGGTCGCCGGCGGCGGCGAGTTCGGCGATCGCCTCCGTAAAGGCGTCCCCGGGGCGGGGGCTGAACCGCAAGGACACCGCGCCACCGATGTCGGCGAGTTCGAACACCCGGGGCAGCAGCAGCGGGGTGAACGCGTCGGCCCGCAGCAGCTCGACCAGGGTGGGCCGTGCGCCGCTGCCCCGGCGCTGGCGTTCCATCCACTCGCGGACGAAGGGCTCGCTCTGCGGCACCGCGCAGCCGGTGCGGCGCACCACGGCCTCGATCACCGGGTACAGCGCCCAGCCCCAGCTCGGCGCCGGCCGGGCGGCGAGCCGGGTGGCCACCTCGATCTGCCACTCCACCGGCTGCGCCGCGACGAGTTGGCCCACCGCCGGGTGGCGGGCCCAGCCGAGCGAGGTGAAGTCGCGGGCGCCGAGCCAGGTGGCGGCCCCGGCCGGGCCGGGGTGGCAGCCGGCGCCGGCCAGCAGCAGGGCGCCCCTGGTGGCGAGCGCCTCCTTCGACCACTCGTCACGCAGTTCCTTGCGCAGCGCCTTCAATGCGAGCAGGCAGTCCCGGCGCTGCGCCTGGTCCAGCGCGGCGACCAGCGCCGGTATCTGCGGCATCCGTCCGCCCCGGACGGCGGCGAGCAGGTCCTCGACCGCCGCCTCGCCCCGCACCGCCTCCGGCATCGGCGCCACCGCCGTCGCGCCCCGCACCGCCTCCGACCCCCCTGCCGCCGCGCTCATGCCTGGACCCCCTTATCCGTCGTCGGAACCGCCGGGACCGCCGGGACCGCCGGAACCTGTTCCCCGGCCGCCCGTTGGGCCGCCTCCCGCACCATCGCGACCGCCAGCGCGTGCTTGCACGGACCGCGCCCGCCACGGTACTTGGCCCACCAGAGGCAGGTGCAGCCGAGGCGCCCCGCCTCGTCCGTACGCACCCGCTGGATGTGGTCGTCCACCATGACGACGGCCGTCGTGCCGCCCGGCTCCAGCCGCACCGCGCCCGCCGCGACCAAGGCCTGGGCGGCACGCAGCCGCGGGTTGGCGGCCTCGGCCCGCCCGGCGTCGTACGGGAGCTGGCGGTGGAAGTAGGCGGCCTCGGCGGTGTCGTAGCCGATCTGCCCGGCGGTGCCGAGCCGGGTGAGCGCGGCGCGGACCCGCTCGTGGCTGAGCCCGGACTGCTCGGCGAGGTCGGCGACCTCGATCCGCGGCTCCCAGGCGAGCAGTACCGCGACGAGGTCGGCGTCCTGCTCGGCGGTGCCGGTGGCGAGCGCGCCGAGCACTCCGCCCTCGCCGGAGAAGCCCCGGGAGGCGTCGGGCGAGAGGGTCAGGGTGAGCCGCATGCCGGGCAGGACCACTTCCCACGCCGAGGCGGCCGGGCCGGTGGCGGCGACCGGGCCGTACACCCGCAGGGCGAGCGCGTGCCGCAGCACCCGCTGGAGCGCCACCAGCCGGTCGGGCCCGGGCAGGCAGACGGCGCCGGGCACCGGCCGGGTGGTGGGCCGCAGCGTCCGCCCGGCCGGGACGACCCAGGCGGTGCTGGAGCGGCCGCCGCGCGGCAGCGAGCGCAGGAAGCGGACCGCCTCGGCGGCGGGCAGTTCGGCGCGCAGGTCGAAGCCGGCGGCGACGACCTGGGTCTCGGCGAAGCCGCGCAGCCAGCGCTGCGGCAGCGGCACCTTCTTCTCGACCAGCGGCCCGTCGAAGCTGGTGACCTCCAGCGCGTCCGGCCCGACCGCGAGGTGCAGCGGGTCGCTCGGGCCGATCCTGGTCAGGGCCTCCCGCAGCGGGTTGTTGACGTCCACGTTGGTGGTGCCGTGGCCGATCTCGTCGCCGTCGAGGCCGGCCTGGAGCACGTCGAGCCGGGCGTAGACGCCGCAGCAGCCGGAGAACGACTCGAAGCGCAGCCGGTCCCCGTTGGCGGTGACCACCGGGTCGAGCGAGGCGCGCAGCTGCGGCTGGTAGTACCGCGCGGCGGCGACGTCCGCGACGGCGAGCAGCGCGGCGGCGGCCGGCGCCGGGTCGGCCAGGAAGCCCGCGAAGAAGCGCGGGTTGGCCGTTTCCCCGAGCGGGGTGGCGCCGCCGGAGGTGGCCAGGTCGAGGCGCCGGCCGTCGGCGCCGTCGAGGACGGCGGACGGGCGCAGATAGGCGTACGCGTGTGCGGATTGCGTCATGTCGAACACGCTAGGTGAGGGCACTGACAATCCGTCGGGCCGCGACCGCACTGGAACAGGTTCTACCGGATGCCGGAGCCCCCGAGCGTTACCCAGGTCACATCGCGGCGCGGCGGAATTCTGCCACTATGGGCCCGTGACCGACCTGACCGAACAGGAAATCCGGGCCGACCGCCCGGCCGGCTCGTTCGCCGGACTGCTGGAGCTGGAACGACTGGACGAGAACACGTTCCGGGGCCGCTGCCACGCCGGGGCGCCGATGCGCGCCTTCGGCGGACAGGTCGCCGCGCAGGCGCTCACCGCCGCCGGCCGCACCTGCGGGGGCCCGCGCGCGGTGCACTCGCTGCACGGCTACTTCCTGCTGCCCGGCGACCCGTCCCAGCCGATCCGCTACGAGGTCGAACGGGTCCGCGAGGGCGTCTCCTACACCACCCGCCGGGTGACGGCGGTGCAGAACCAGAACGCGATCTTCACCCTCTCCGCCTCCTTCAAGCGCCCCGAGACCGCGACCGACCGCCACCGCACGATGCCGCCGCTGCCCGGGCCGGAGACCCTGCCGGACGCCTTCTCGCTCTGGGACCCGGCCCTGCGCGCGGCGATCACCGGCACCGGCGGCTTCCGCGACCTCGAACTGCGCTTCGTCCCGCCGGACGCGCCGGGCGTGCCGGCGTCCGTGCCGGGGATGCCGCAGCAGTTCGTCTGGCTGCGCATCGCATCCCCGCTGCCCGAGGGCGACCCGCTCCTGCACGTCTGCGCGCTCACCTACCTCTCCGACCTCACGCTGGCCTCCACCGCCGGGCTGCACGAGCAGCCGAACTTCTTCCAGCGCACCGAGCCGCCCCGGCTGCTGATCGCCTCGCTCGACCACGCGATGTGGTTCCACCGCCCGTTCCGGGCCGACGAGTGGCTGCTGTTCGCCCAGCGCAGCCCGTCCTCCTCGGACGGCCGGGGGCTGTCGCTCGGCGAGTTCTACGACCGGGACGGGCGGCTGGTCGCCTCCGCCGTGCAGGAGTCGCTGATCCGCCGGCTGCGCTGACCCGGCGCGGGACGGGACGGCGCGGGGCGACGCGGGACGGGACGGCGCGGGGCGACGCGGGACGGGGCGGAACGGGCCGGGGCGGAACGGGCCGGGGCGGAACGGGCCGGCGGCCCGGACCCCGGCGACGGTGACCGCACGGCGAACGCAAGGGGGCCGGTCGGCGTCATACTCCTGAGCGGCCCCGGCCCGTATCATGGTGCGGGTGACCAAGGTTGACCTGTCACCACGGCCGGTGGAGGCGATGTCTCCGCGCCAGCTCGAACGCCGCGGAAGCCTGATCGCGGCCGCGCTCGCCCTGGTGAACGAGATCGGCGTCGAACGGCTGCAGATGAAACAGGTCTGCGAGCGGTCCGGAGTCGCCCTGGGGACGGCGTACCGCTACTTCTCCTCCAAGGACCACCTCCTGGCCGCGGCGATCGCCGAGTGGCACCGCCTGCTGCTGGCCGACCTGGTGGCGGAGCTGCGCGGCCCGCGCGCCGGGCGGGGGGCCACCGACCGGGCGGTCCGCTTCGTCCGCGGCGGGATGCGGGCCTACCAGCGCCAGCCCGAGCTGGCCCGGCTGCGGGTGGCCGTCGCCGCCTCCACCGATCCGTTCGCCAGCGAGACCTTGCAGGGCATGGCCCGGGCCGACAGCACCGCCCTCCAGGCGGTGACGACCGAGGTGCCGGCCGCCGCCAGCGACCTGGTGCGGCACATCGTCGCCCACGCCTGGCAGGGCGAGCTGACCGCCTGGGTGACCGGGCGCACCACCCTCGGCGACGCCCGGCGGCGGCTGGAGGACGTGGTGCGGCTGGTGCTGAACCCGTACGAGACGCCGTACCCGGCGCCGTACGAGGTCCCGTCCGGCGCCCACCGGCCCTGACCCGTCCGACGCGACAGCCGGCTCAACTCCCCGGTGCCGGACGGCTTCCGCCCGTGGTTCCGGCTCGCCGCGCGCGCCCCGGCCCATGAGCACCCGGCCTGACAGGACGTAAGTCCCCACCCTCCGCCTCCCCGGCGCGCCCTCCCGCCCCTCGCGGCACGAACTGGACATAGTGCGACATGCAGCTTTAATCCGCCGATGTCGCCGAAGCCCACGTCCGCCCCGAGGCAGGAGAGTCCACCCGATGAGCAGCCAGCCGCCGCAGCCCGACCAACGCGCGGAGGAACCCGACGAACCCGCCGCGACCCTGCCCGCCGACCGGGCGGTGTTCGGGATCAGCGCCGCCCTGGTGCTGGCCGTGGTCGCCTGGGGAGTCTTCGCCGAGGACTCGCTCGGCCGGACCTCCAGCAGCGCGCTCGGCTGGGTCCTGCACAACTTCGGCTGGCTGTTCGTGGTGGCCGCCGACGTCTTCCTCGTCCTCACCGTGCTGCTCGCCTTCAGCCGCTTCGGCCGCATCCGGCTCGGCCGCGACGACGACGAACCCGAGTTCTCCACCCTCGCCTGGGTCGCCATGATGTTCAGCGCCGGCATGGGCATCGGCCTGATGTTCTACGGCGTCGGCGAGCCGCTCCAGCTGTTCGCCACCCCGCAGCCCGGCTCCGGCCTGGAACCGCAGAGCGCGGCCGCCGCCCAGCAGGCCCTGGAGTTCTCGCTGTTCCACTGGACGCTGCACCCGTGGGCGATCTACGCCGTCGGCGGCCTCGCCCTCGCCTACACCACCTTCCGCAAGGGCCGCGGCAACCGCATCTCCGCCGCCTTCGTCCCGCTCATCGGCCAGCGCGGCGCCGACGGCTGGGCCGGGCGCGCGATCGACCTGCTGGCCGTCTTCGCCACCGTCTTCGGCTCCGCCACCAGCCTCGGCCTCGGCGCGCTCCAGGTCGCCGACGGCCTCGGCTACATCACCTCCGTGCGCAACACCCAGAACGCCCAGCTGATCATCATCGGCTCGCTGACCGCCGCCTTCGTGCTCTCCGCCTTCTCCGGCGTCCACAAGGGCGTCAAGTGGCTCTCCACCGCGAACGTCGTCCTGGCCTCGCTGATCATGCTCTTCGTCTTCGTGTTCGGCCCGACGGTGTTCACGCTGGACGCGATCCCCTCCACCGTCGGCGGCTACCTCTCCGACCTGCTCGGCATGTCCACCCAGACCGGGGCCTTCACCGACGAGAGCTGGCTCGGCTCCTGGACGATCTTCTACTGGGCCTGGTGGCTCTCCTGGGCCCCCTTCGTCGGCACCTTCATCGCCCGCATCTCCCGCGGCCGCACCATCCGGCAGTTCCTGCTCGGCGTCCTGCTGGTGCCCAGCGGGGCCACCGTGATCTGGTTCTGCGTGATGGGCGGCACCGCGATCCGGCTGGTCACCACAGGCACGGCCGACCTGGTCGCGACCATCCCGAAGGGCGCGGAGGCCTCGCTGTTCGAGATGCTGCGCTCGCTGCCGCTCGGCTCCGCCACCAGCGTCGTCGCCGTGCTGCTGGTGATGACCTTCTTCATCACCAGCGCCGACTCCGCCTCCCTCGTCCTCGGCTCGCTCTCCAGCCGCGGCTCGCTGCACCCGCGCACCTGGCTCGTGGTCGTCTGGGGCGTGCTGATGGGCGGGGTCGCCGCCGCCCTGCTACTGGCCGGCGGGCTCACCGCGCTGCAGAACGCGACGATCCTGGTCGCGCTGCCGTTCGTGGTCGTGATGCTGCTGCTCTGCGTGTCCCTGGTGAAGGAGCTCCGCGAGGACCCGGCCGCCGGCCCGTCCCGCCTGCACCCCGTGCACGGCCTGCGCGACGCCGTCCGGGTCGCCGTCGGCGAGGCCCTCGCCGAACGCACACCACGCCGCTGACCAGCGCGTACGCCTCACCCGCGCGGGTGGGGCGTACGCGGCCAACCGACGCCCAACCCCCGCCCGGACTTCACCCGCGCGTACCGACCGTTCACACCACCCTGGAACCCTCCCTGTCATGAACGCCAGCCCTCAGGCGCCCTACCAGGAACCGCGCTTCCCGCTCCCCCGGCGCCACCGCCGACTCCTCGCCGCCACCGCCGTCCTCGCCTCCATCGCCCTCGGCACCTTCGGCGTCGGCGCCACCGTCGAGACCGTCCAGCACGGCACCCTCGCCGCCACCACGGCCACCGCGAGAAAGTGACCCGCGAGAAAGCGAGCGGAGAGAAAGAGACCGACTGACCGTCCGATCCACCCCTTCAGCACCGCCGTCCGCCCCCGGACGCGGTGCTTCCGCCTTTCCGGCGACGGCGGAGCGGCGAGGCGCGACAGCGAGGCGCGACAGCGGAGCTGGGCGGCGAACCGGCCTCAGGCGCGCCGCTGCTCCCGGGCCCCGGCCGGCGCGGGGCGGGAGTGGCGGCCGGTGCCGGGGACGGGGTGGAAGTCCGGGGCGGGGGCGTAGCGGGCGGCGGGCGGGCGCAGGAGCCAGCCCGGGGGGCGGCTGCCGCGGGGGGTGGGGGTGATCAGGCCGAGGTTGTGGAGCAGGTCGAGGGCGTCGCGGCGCAGCGCGGTCCGGTCGGCGAGGTAGTCGCGGCGCCAGCGGGCCGGGAGGCCGTACTCGTCGGCGATGTCGCCGAGGAGGCCGTCTATCAGCGCGTCGGGGATCGGGACGTCGCCGCCGGTGGTGCTCTCTCCGGGCAGCGGGCGGACTTCCTCCACCAGGCGTTCGAGCAGCAGCAGGGCGGCCTGCGGCAGGTGGCCGGCGCCGGGGAAGACGAGGTCGGTGAGCTCGTCGGCCGGGTCGAGCAGGGCGACGCCCTCGGTCCGCAGCTCGGTCTCCAGGCCGAGGAAGTCGGCGAGCGCGGCCGGGCCGCTCAGCCGGTGCTCGTGCAGCCAGGCGCTCCGGTCCTCGGGGAGGTCGGCGTCGAGGACGGCGGGGGTCTCGGCGAGCAGACGGCGCACGGCGGTGGCGGGTTCGGCGTCGGCGGCGCGGCGGATCAGGTCGGCGGCGTCGGCGGCGAGGGCGGGCGGGCCGGCCGGGACGGCGCGGGCGAGTTCGCGGTCGACGGTCAGTACGGCGGCCCGGACGGCAGGGTCGGCCGGCAGGTCGCCGAGGACCTGCCAGTCGGCGAGCGCCGCGAGGGCCATCGCGCGGTCGGCCGGGCCGGCGGCGAGGCCCGGCGCCGCGGCGCGCATGGCGTCGAGCAGCCGCCCGTACGGCAGTTGCTCGGGGGCGTCGACCAACAGGGCGAGGGCGAGAGCGAGTTGGGCGTAACCGGCGGGGGTGAACGGGGCGCCGGTCGCGGGGTGTTCGAGGCGGCGGGCGGCGCCGGGGCCGAGGCCGGCCTTGCAGAGCCGGGCGTGCCAGGGGCCGACGACGAGCCGGTAGCCGAGCAGGGCGTCGAAGCGTTCGACGAGCCAGTCGCGGTGACGGCGGATCAGCGGGAAGCCGTCGGCGTGCGGGCCGGAGGCGGTGACCAGCGGGTGGGCGAGCAGCAGCCGGGCGGCGATCCGGCGTTCGGCGGCGGGCAGGTCGACGGCGGGAAGGGCCGGGGCGCAAACGTCCGCGACGGGCAGGGCCGGGGCCGGTATCGGAAGGTCCTGGCCGGAACGATCCTGCGCGCCCGGCACCGGGCGGGTGCGCTCGGGCTTGCGGTGCCTGCCGGGCCTGCCCGGCTTGGCACCTGACCGGACGACGGGCAGCGCGGAGGCGTCCCGCCGGGCGCGGCGCAGACCGCCGACGGGGCGGGGCCCCCGGGAGCGCAGGGCGGCGGTGGCGTGCGCGGTGGGGCCGTGCCACCAGCTGACGTCGGCGTCGGGCGCCGCTACGGCGGGGGCGCCGAGATGGCGGGCCGGGTAGAGGCCGAAGGAGGCGGCGCACAGGTCGTCGGCGGTGCCGGGGGTGGCGGCGGCGAACCAGTGGGCGAGCCGGAGCAGGCCCGGGTCGGGCGAGAGCGCGGAGGCGGCGCCCGGCTCCGGCGCGGGCCTGGTCGGCGCGGCGTCAGCACGGGGGCCGGACACGGCTTCGGGCGCCGGCCCGGCCGCGGGTTCGCGTACGGCGAGGAGGGCGTCGGTGGTCCTCCGCCCCGTCCCGCCCGTGCGCCCGTCCGGCCTGCCGGTGGCCACCCGGGTGGCGCCGACCGCGTACTCCTGCTGCTCCATGTCGGGGACCAGACTAGACGGTGGCCGGGTCACCCGGCGGCAGCAACCGGCCGTGCGCCGAAGTGACCGGCCGCCCTCCGCTACGCCACCCGCCGGCCCGCACCCGCCGCCGCGCTGTCACCCGCCCCGCACCACCCGGGTTACGCGCCGGTAACCCGCTCTTCCGCCGCACCGGCGGGTCGCCTAGGGTTCGTCCCACTCCCCCCCACCGCCCGACCCCGGAGGTCAGCAGCCGCATGAGCATCCGTACGACCACCCGTGCCGTCCTCGGCGGCCGCCTGCGCTCGGCCGCCGGCCTGCTCGGCGGCTTCGCGGCCGCCTCGGCGACGCACCTGGGCGCGATCGCCTCCGGCGCGTCCGTGCTGCAGAACGCCACCAAGCCGGCCCTGATGCCGCTGCTGGCCGCGCACAGCGTCGCCGCGGCCGCCACCGCCGGGCGGCGGGCGCCGAAGCCGCTGGCCCCGGCACTGCTGCTGAGCGCGGGCGGGGACGTGCTGCTCCAGCTGAAGAACGACACCGCGTTCCTGGCCGGGATGGGCTCGTTCGCGGCGGCGCACGTCTGCTACGTGACGATGTTCGTCCGGCGCGGGGCGCTGACCGACCGTCGGCGGGCCCTGGTGGTGGCGGCCGCGTACGCGACCGCCTGGGTGGCCATGGTCGGGCAGCTCTGGCCGGACCTCGGGGACCTGCGGATCCCGGTGGCCGGCTACAGCCTGCTGCTCGCCTCCACGGCCGTCACCTCGGCCGGGCTGGGCTGGCGGACCGGGCTGGGCGGGGCGCTGTTCCTGCTGTCCGACACACTGATCGCCACCCAGCTGGCGAAGTGGCGGGAGCTGCCGGGGCACCAGTTCTGGATCATGGCGACGTACGTCCTGGCCCAGTACCTGCTGGCCAGCGGCACCCTCCGGCACGAGCACGAGCACGGGCACGGGCACCGTGAGCTCGAACTCGGGCACGAGAACAAGCACGGGCAGGAAACCGGGCACGGGCCTCAGCAGCAGCGGAAGCCCGCGCCGCAGGCCGGCTGACACGCCTGTGCGCCGTCGGCCCGGTCAGGGTCCGACGGCGCGCGGGGAAAACAAAACGGCGGCGGTGCCCATCAGGCACCGCGCCGCCGCAGCAGCCAGAAGCCTCCGACGCCGCCCGCCACCAGGGCCAGGCCCCCGGCCAGCTCCGCCGGATCGGCCGCGACCGAACCGCCGAGGCCGGTGTTCACGGCGCCGTGCGGGGCGACCTGCTGGCCGCCGGCGCCGGACTGGCCGAGCGAGCCCGCCCACTCGCCGGCCGCCTTGCCCCAGTCGCCGAGGCCTTTCTCGGGACCCTTCTCGGGACCCTTCTCGGCGCCTTTCTCAGGCCCTTTCTCGGAGCCCTTGTCGGAGCCCTTGTCGGAGCCCCTGTCGGAGCCGGCGACCGGGACGCCGGCGACCGCGACCTTGGTGGAGAACGCCCCGCCGTCCGGGCAGGTGCCGTCGATCCTGTTGTCCCCGGAGTGCTGGCCGGCCAGCCGGGCCGAGCCGCTGTGCTTGCCGTCGGAGCCCAGGGTGAGAGTGGCCGGACCGCCCTCGAACGCGGCGGAGTGGGCGGTGATGGTCTTGGCGTCGGGCTTGTCCGACTTCTCACAGGAGACCGTGAGCTTCACGGTCTGGCCCGGTGCGGCCTGGGGCGGGCTGACCGAGGCCGAGCCGTCCCTGGCGGATGCGAGGGGGGCCGTCAGGCCGGTCAGCACCGTCGCGCCGATCAGGGCGGCGGCGGCCGTACGCATGGGGCGCATGCCGGAACCTCCGGGATTCTCGGGCGCAGCCGGGGGGACTCCGATGTCCACGTGGTCGAACAACTGCACCCGGTTATGCCCGACAGTAGGCAGCCCGCCCGGCCCCGGCCACCGGTCGGGACCGTTCGGGTTACCACCCCTCACCCAGGGTGATTCACAGGTCGAGGTCCACCACGACCGGCGCGTGGTCCGAGGTGCCCTTGCCCTTGCGGGCCTCGCGGTCCACGTAGCTGTCGGTGACGGCGTCCACGAACGGCTTGTTGGCGTAGGTGAGGTCGATCCGCATGCCCCGGTTCTTGGGGAAGGCCAGCTGGCGGTAGTCCCAGTAGGTGTAGGGGCGGTCGTACTTGAGCGGGCGCGGCACCACGTCGTGCAGGCCCACCTCGCCGAGGGCCTCCAGCGCGGCCCGCTCGGCGGGGGTGACGTGGGTGAGGCCCTCGAAGGCGGCGACGTCGTAGACGTCCTCGTCGGCGGGAGCGATGTTGAAGTCCCCGAGGACGGCGAACGGGCGGGGCCCGGCGGCGTCCTCGGTGGCGGCCGTGCGCAGCGCCTGGAGCCACTCCAGCTTGTAGCGGTAGTGGGCGTGGTCGACCTCGCGGCCGTTGGGCACGTAGACCGACCAGACCCGGACCGGGCCGCAGGTGGCGGCGACGGCGCGCGGCTCGACGTCGGGCAGCAGGGCGCCGTCGGCGAGATAGCCGGGCTGGCCGGGCAGGTCGCGCACGACGTCGTCCAGGCCGATCCGGGAGACGATCGCGACGCCGTTCCACCGGCCGGTGCCGTGGGCCGCGGTCTCGTACCCGAGGGCGCGCACCTCCTCGTACGGGAAGGCGTCGGCCGCGCACTTGAGCTCCTGGAGGCAGAGCACGTCGGGCTTGGCGCTCTCCAGCCACTCCAGGAGCTTGGGCAGCCGCGCGGTGACGGAGTTGATGTTCCAGGTGGCGATGCGGACGGTCACGGCGGGCGGCCTTCCCGGTGGTTCGGTACGGACGGGTGCTTCGGTCAAGACGAGGGGTGGGCACCCCCCGAGGGGACGCCCACCCCGAACATACCGCCCGGCACCGACAGTACGGCCCGGCCGGCCTGCGGCCCGGTCAGCCCGTGGGCCGGACCACCGCCGCGGAGCCGCCCCCGCGCCGGACCGGTTCGGCCGCGGCCACCCACCGCCCGTCCGGCAGCCGTTCGACGCCGGTGGCGGCGCCGATCTCGGCGACGGACGTGAAGCTGTGCCCGAGCGCCTCCAGGGCGGCCCGTTCGGGCAGCGCCAGGAAGCCGGGCTCGGCCTGGGTGGCGACGGTGTTGCGCTGGCTGGCGCGCGGTGCGGCGATGGCCTGTTCCAGGCTCAGGCCCCGGTCGAGCCGCCCGAGCAGCACCTGGAGGGTGGTGGTGATGATGGTCGCGCCGCCGGGGCTGCCGGTGGCCAGCAGCGGTTCGCCGTCGCGCAGCACGATGGTCGGGGAGATCGAGGAGCGCGGCCGCTTGCCCGGGCCGGGCAGGTTGGGGTCGGGGACGCCCGGGGTGAGCGGGGTGAAGTCGAAGTCGGTGAGCTCGTTGTTGAGCAGGAAGCCGCGGCCGGGGACGGTGATGCCGCTGCCGCCGGTCTGCTCGATGGTGAGGGTGTAGGAGACGACGTTGCCCCAGCGGTCGGCCACGCTGAGGTGGGTGGTGTTGGGGCCCTCGTAGGGCTCGGCGACGGCGGGGCCGGCCTCGGCGCAGTCGGCGGGGTGGCGCGGGTCGCCTGGGGCGAGCGGGCTGGTGAGGGCGCGGTCGGGGCTGATCAGGCAGGCCCGGGAGGCGGCGTAGCGCGCGGAGAGCAGTTCCCTGGTGGGGACGTCGCCGAAGGCCGGGTCGCCGACCCAGCGGTTGCGGTCGGCGAAGGCGATCCGGGAGGCGTCCAGGAAGTGGTGGTAGTACTGCGTGTCGCTGTACGCGCCGAGGTCGCCGTCCTCCAGGATGCCGAGCGCCTCGCCGACGGTGGTGCCGCCGGAGCTGGAGGGGGCGATGGAGTAGACGTCGTAGTCGCGGTACGGGACGTGGGTGGGCGCCTGGCGGCGGACCTGGTAGGCGGCGAGGTCGGCGGTGTCGATCTTGCCGGGACGGGCCTTGCGGCCGGAGGCCGGGTCGACCGGCGGGTGCTGGACGGTGTTGGCCACGTCCTTGCCGAGGTCGCCCTGGTAGAAGGCCTTGACGCCGTCCTCGGCGAGCAGCCGGTAGGTGGCGGCGAGGTCGGGGTTGCGCAGGACGGTGCCGACCTCGGGGGGCTTGCCGCCTGGCAGGTAGAGCTTGGCGGTGTCCGGGAAGTCCTTGAACCGGTCGTAGTTGTCGGCGGTCTGGCCGCGGAAGGTCTGGTCGACGACGAAACCGTTGTCGGCGATCCGCTCGGCGGGTTCGAGGGCGTCGGCGAGCGTGCGGGTGCCCCACTGGCGCAGGGCGGTGTCCCAGGTGGCGGCGGTGCCGGGGACGCCGACGGACAGGCCGCTGGTGACGGCGTCGGCGAAGGCCAGCGGCTTGCCGTCCTCCAGGAACAGCCCGCTGTCGGCGGTGCGGCCGGCCACCTCGCGGCCGTCGATGGTGTGCACCCGGCCGCTGGCGTGGTCGTAGTAGACGAAGTACCCGCCGCCGCCGATGCCGGAGGAGTAGGGCTCGGTGACGCCGAGGGCGGCCGCGGTCGCGACCGCCGCGTCGACCGCGTTGCCGCCCTTGCGCAGCACCTCGATGCCGGCCGCGGTGGCGTCGGCGTCGACGCTGGCCACCGCTCCGCCCCGGCCCACCGCCTCGGGGGCCTTCGGCGGCGGGGCCGCCCCCGCCGCCCCGGCCGGCCCGGCGCAGGACCAGACCAGGGCGGTGGCGAGCAGCAACGGTGGTGCGATCCGGGCCAGAGCCCTCATCCGAGTCCTCCTGAGTCGACGTCAACTCCGTTGTCTCACAGGAGGCATGATCCCGACAATCACACCGCACCGCTACCAACCGGTAGTTGACGGAACCGAATCAGGCGAAAGGGCTCAGACGCCGCTGCGCTCGACCCGGCGCCGCTTGATGGTGCGGAACCGGCGGGCGACCTGCCGGGCGAGGTCGGCGGCGCCGACCAGGCCGGCCTCGTTGCCGAGTGCGGCGTGCACGATGCTGGCCTCGGGCCGGAAGCCGCGCCCGGTGAGGGTACGGCGGAAGGTGTCCCGGGCCGGGCCGAGCAGCAGGTCGCCGGCCTCGGAGACGCCGCCGCCGATGACGAAGCGGCCCGGGTCGAGCGCGGCGGCCAGGTTGGCGATGCCGACGCCGAGCCAGGTGCCGACCTCGTAGAGCAGTTCGGTGGCGGTCGGGTCGCCGGCCCGGGCGGCCTCGGTGACCAGCGGTCCGGTGATGCCCTCGACGGTGCCGCCGGCCCGGGCGAGCAGCGTCTGCACCACCGGGGACTCCTCGGCGACGAGTTCGCGGGCGTCGCGCACCAGCGCGTTGCCGGAGGAGTACTGCTCCCAGCAGCCGCGGTTGCCGCACGGGCAGCGGTGGCCGCCGGGCAGCACCTGCATGTGGCCGAACTCGCCCGCCAGGCCGTACTTGCCGCGGTCGACGTAGCCGTCGCGGACGACGGCGCCGCCGATGCCGGTGCCCAGGGTGAGCATCACCATGTGGTCCTCGCCGCGCCCGGCGCCGAAGCGCCATTCGGCCCAGGCGGCGGCGTTGGCGTCGTTCTCGACGATCACCGGGAAGCGCAGCCGCTCGCTGAGCGCCTGCTGGAGCGGCTCGCCGCGCCAGTTCAGGTGCGGGGCGAACAGCACCGTGGAGCGGTCGGCGTCGACCCAGCCGGCCGCGCCGATGCCGACGGCGTGGACGTCGTGCCGGTCGGCGAGCTCCAGCACCAGGTCGACGATGACGTTCTCGACGACCTTGGCGCTCTTGCTCTTGTCGGGGGTGTCGGTGCGCAGCTTCTCCAGCACCTTGCCCTCGCCGTCCACCACTCCGGCGACCACCTTGGTGCCGCCGATGTCGACGCCGATGGTGGGCAGTCGCAGTATCCCGGCGGGCAGGGCACGGCGGCGGCGCTCGGCGCGGGGGCCGAGGCCGAGCAGGGTGGGCAGGACGGCCGGCCGGGTGCTGCCTTGGGGGCTGGTCACGGCTGCGGACGCTCCTCACGGGGCTCGGGGTCAGGACGGGGCTGGGGGTCGGTGCGGGGCTGGGGTTCGGTGCGGGGCTGGGGTTCGGTGGGCCGGGCCAGCTCGTGCGAGAGCTCGGCGAGGTCGGAGCCACCGGCCATCTCGGTGGTGAGCTGTTCGAGGCCGATCTCGGCGCGCGGGTGGCTGCCGGCCATCCGGCCCCGCTTGAGCAGGGTGAAGTGGTCGCCGACCAGGTACGCGTGGTGCGGGTTGTGGGTGATCAGGACGACCCCGAGCCCGGCGTCGCGGGCGGCGGTGACGTACTTGAGCACCACTCCGGACTGCTTGACGCCGAGCGCCGCGGTCGGCTCGTCCAGGATGAGCACCTTGGCGCCGAAGTGCACGGCCCGGGCGATCGCCACGCACTGGCGCTGGCCGCCGGAGAGGGTGCCGATCGGGCGGTCCACGTCGTGCAGGTCGATGCCCATCCGGGCGAGCGCCTCGCGGGTGGTGGCGCGCATCGCCTCGGCGTCCAGGCGCAGGCCGCCCCAGCGGCGGTGGCCCTGCTCGGAGCCGAGGAAGAAGTTGCGCCAGACCGGCATCAGCGGGACGACGGCGAGGTCCTGGTAGACGGTGGCGATGCCGCGGTCCAGGGCCTGGCGCGGGGAGTCGAGCCGGACCTCCTCGCCGCCGACGGTGTAGGTGCCCTCGTCGTGCTGGTGCAGCCCGGAGATGATCTTGATCAGGGTGGACTTGCCGGCGCCGTTGTCGCCGAGCACGCAGCTGATCTCGCCGGCGTGCAGGGTGAGCGAGACGTCCTGGAGGGCGCGGACGGTGCCGTAGCTCTTGCCGACGCGCTCCAGGGCGAGCAGTTCGGTCTTCATCGGGGCCCCCGTTCGGCCTGGCGCTTGACGTACGCGTTCAGCAGGGCGGCGAGCAGCAGCATCGCGCCGAGGAAGAACTTGAACCAGTCCGGGTTCCACTGGGCGTAGATGATCCCCTTGCTGGCCATGCCGAAGATCAGCGCGCCGAGCGCGGAGCCGACCACCGAGCCGTAGCCGCCGGTGATCAGGCAGCCGCCGATGACGGCCGCGACGATGTAGATCAGCTCGTTGCCGACGCCCTCGCCGGACTGCACGGTGTCGAAGGAGAACAGCAGGTGCTGGCCGAGCACCCAGGCGCCGAAGCCGACACCGAGGTAGAGCAGGGTCTTGGTGCGGGCGACCGGCACGCCGACCGCGCGGGCGGCGTCCGCGTCGCCGCCGACGGCGAAGATCCAGTTGCCGAAGCGGGTGCGCAGCAGCACCCAGCTGCCGACCGCGAGCAGGCCGAGCCACCACCAGACGGTGGCCTTGATCGTCAGTCCGCCGACGGTGACCTCGGAGGCGAACAGCCAGCGGCAGGAGGCGAAGCCCTCCATGTCGGAGATCGGCCTGGTGGAGACGGTGCCGGAGACCAGCTTGGTGACGCCGAGGTTGGCACCGGTCAGCATCAGGAAGGTGCCGAGGGTGACGATGAAGCTGGGCAGCCGGGTGCGGCCGAGCATCCAGCCGTTGAAGGCGCCGACGGCCAGGGTGACGGCGAGCGAGACCAGCACGCCGACCCAGGTCACCGCGGTGAACTGGTAGGAGACCATCGAGGAGGTCAGCGCGGCGGTGGTGACCAGCACGCCCGCCGACAGGTCGAACTCGCCGCCGATCATCAGCAGCGAGACCGGAACGGCCATGATCCCGATGGTGGACGCCGCGTAGAGCACGGTGCCCAGCGAGGAGACCCGCAGGAAGGGTTCGGCGGCCACCGCGAAGACGGTGAACACCGCGACGGCGGCGATCAGCGAGCCGAGCTCGGGGCGGGCGAGGAGGCGGCGCAGCGCGGCCGGGCGGTCCTGGGCGAGGACGTCGGTGGTGCTCACCTGGTCCCCCTCGCGACGTACTCGGCGAGCGCGTCGGCGTCGTCCTTGGTCAGGATCTGCGGGCCGGTCGCGACGGGCTTGCCGCCGCCGAGCATGTCCAGGTTGGACTTGTACAGCCAGAGCAGGTCGACGCCCTCGTAGCCCTGGAGGTAGGGCTGCTGGTCGACGGCGAAGCCGACGGAGCCGGACTTGAGTCCGGCCACCACCTGCGGCCCCAGGTCGAAGGTGTCGAGCTCGACGGCGCGGTGGACGTCCTGGACGGCCTGGAGGCCGGTGGCGGCCATCGGGCCGGAGAGGGTGAGCACGGTGTCGATGGCCGGGTCGGCCTGGAGCTTGGCGGAGATCGCGGCGCGGGCGTCGGGCATGTTGACGCCGTCCACGTACAGCACCTGGAAGGCGCCGCCGGCCTTGGACTGGGCGCCGGAGCAGCGCTGCTCCTGGCCGATGTTGCCCTGCTCGTGGATGACGCAGAGCACGTTCTTGCGGCCGCGGCCGGCCAGCTCGGTGCCGGCCGCCTGGCCGGCGGTGGACTCGTCCTGGCCGATGTGGGTGAGCGCGCCGAACTTGGCGGAGTACTCCTGGCCGGAGTTGACGGTGATCACGGGGATGCCGGCGGCCTTGGCCTTGCCGAGGACGTCGGCCATGGCGTCGCCCTTGGCGAGGGTGACCAGCAGGCCGTCGACCTTCTGGTCGATGGCGGCCTGGACGAGCTGGACCTGGTTCTGGGTCTGCGCGTCGTTGGAGTACAGGAAGGTGATGTTGTCCTTGGCGGCGGCCTGCTCGGCACCCTTGCGCACGCTGTCCCAGAAGGCGTCGCCGGCCCCGGCGTGGGTCACCATGGCGACCTTCCAGCGCGGGGTGGTGACGGCGCTGCCGCCGGCGGCCGACGCCTTGGCGCGGGCCTCCTCGGCGCGGCGGCCTCCGGTACTGCTGCAACCGGCCGCGGTGACCGCGAGTGCCAGGAGGGCGCAGACGGGCCAGAAACGGCGGGACGGGCGAAAGCGGGTTGTGCTCATCCCCATAGTCTCTCTGGCCGGGCGGCACGTGGATGACACCGCCTCGCCCGGCGGCGCCCGCGACGCGGGAGGTAAGGTGCCCCGGGGGACCTTCCTGGAAGTTCGCTGGACATCTCGTCCGGACGACGGCCGTCCGGGTGGCAGACTTAGCGCCGACCCGAAACAGGAACATCACAGGAAACGTGATGTTCCTCTCAGGTTCCGCACAGATTCGGATGGCAACCGATCATCGGTTCCGCGCCGTCCAATGCCATTGGAGTGCGTTCGGGCGAGTGGGGCCCGGGCGGCCAGCAACCCGGATACGAGAACTCGATGCAACTGACAGGTACGCCATTCTTCATCCTCACCGTCATCCTGGTGCCGGTGTCCATCGCGGTGGCGCTCCTGTACTGGAGCAAGGTCCGCGGGCCGAACCCGGTGCGGATCCTGTCCAGGCTCGTCATGATCATGTTCTGCCAGATCACGGCCGTGCTGATGGTCTTCGTGATGGTCAACAACGCCAACCTGATCTACGGCAACTGGGACGACCTGCTCGGCACCGGTGACCACGTCCGGGCCGTGCCGCAGGTGGCGCCGGCCGACCAGGGCGCTTCGGGCAAGGAGGGCGCCGGCCAGGGCGGCGGCGACGCGGCCAAGCAGCCGCCGAAGGCGCTCCAGAAGTTCGCCGGCGTGGGCGACCCGGCGGTGCCCGGCGACGTCCAGAAGACCGAGCTCAAGGGCCAGGTGTCCGGGGTCGACGGCGAGGTGCTGGTCTGGCTGCCGCCGCAGTACAACGACCCGGCGTTCAAGGACAAGAAGTTCCCGGTGGTCGAGCTGATCCCGGGCTACCCGGGCTCCTCCTCCACCTGGTACGGCACCCTCAAGGTCTCCGAGCAGCTCAAGCCGCTGATGCAGCAGGGCAAGGTCTCCCCGTTCATCCTGGTCTCGCCGCGCACCCTGCTCCTCGGCAACCACCAGGACGCCGGCTGCACCGACATCCCCGGCAAGATCAACGCCGACGCCTGGCTCACCCGGGACGTCCCGCAGATGATCATGGACAACTTCCGCGCCGACCCGTCCCCGGACCGCTGGGGCATCGCCGGCTACTCGGCCGGCGCCCACTGCGCGGCCAAGCTGTCCCTGGCGCACCCCAACCGGTACCGGGCCGCGATCTCGATGTCCGGCTACAACGACCCGGCGTCCGAGAGCGACTCCCTGGTCGGCAAGGACCCGAAGCTGCGCGAGGCCAACAACCCGGTCAACATCCTCAAGAGCGCCCAGCAGCCGCCGAAGGTCAGCCTCTACATCAGCGGCAAGAAGGGCGACGGCCTGGAGGACGGCCAGGCGATCGCGGCGGCAGCCAAGGAGCCGACCAAGGTCCAGGTCCAGGAGAGCAACGGCCCGCACACCACCGAGCTGTGGAAGACCATGGTGCCGAGCATCTTCGAGTGGATGACCTCGGTCATCCCGCCGCAGTAGTCCCACGCAGTAGTCCCAAGCAGTAACGATCATGCAGGAGGGGCCCGCCGCGAGTGCTCGCGGCGGGCCCCTCCTGCATGGGGCACGGCTCTCAGGCCCGGCCGTCAGGCCAGTTCGAGCGCCAGGTAGAAGTCCACCCGGTCCTCCAGCCGGGAGAGGTCACGGCCGGTCAGCTCCTCGATCCGGCCGATCCGGTAGCGCAGGGTGTTGACGTGGACATGCAGCTGCGCGGCGCAGCGCGTCCAGGAGCCGTCCGAGCGCAGGAACGCCTCCAGGGTGCGGACCAGGTCCGCCTGGTGCTCGATGTCGTACGCGATCACCTTGTCCAGCAGCCGGCCGCGGAAGGCGCGGCGGACCTCGTCCGGGACGGCCGCCAGCAGCAGCACGTGCGAGGCCAGCTCCTCGGGGCCCGCCACGCAGACCCGGCCGACCCGGGCCGCGGCGATCCGGCGGGCGTGCCGGGCCTCCTCCAGGGCGCCGCGCAGGCCGCCGGCCTCGGAGGCGGGGGCGGAGACGCCGAGGGTGATCCGGCCCTCCGAGCCGAGGCCCGCCTCCAGCGGGGCGAGCAGGTCGCGCAGGGTCTCGGCGGGCACCGGGCCGTCCAGGGCGGGCAGCACCACGACGGCGCCGGCGCCGGCCCCGGCGACCAGCGCGCGGTCGGTGGTGCCGCCCAGCGCCTCCTCCAGGACGGCGCGCACCACACCCTCGGGCAGGCCGGTGCCCTCGGCGCTGAGCACCAGCCAGGACCCGTCCTGGGCCTGGGGTTTGGGCTCGACGCTCTCGTAGCGGGCGGCCATCGCCGAGGAGGCGTACAGGGTGCGGCTGATCTCGGCCGGATCGGCGTCGCGCTGGAGCAGGGCCAGCACCTCGTCAGCGAGGCGACGGCGCAGCTGGCGGCCCTCGTCGCGGCGGTGGCGCTCGGCGGCGACCAGCCGGGCCAGGTTCTCGGCGAGCTGCTGGCGCTTGGTGGTCCACTCGGTGACGTCGCCGGCCACCGCGAGCACCCAGTCGGCCAGCGGCGCCTGGTGGTCGGCCGAGGCCGGGGCGGGCAGCAGCGAGTAGGAGCCGCCGGCCAGGCGGGCCCGGTGCGGGGGGCGGCGGCGCTGGCGCTGGGCGCCGAGGTGGGCGCGGACCAGCTGGTCGCGGTCCTCGGCCGGGAGGCGGTCGGCGGGGCCGGCGATCACCGCGCCGGTGGGGGTGAGCACCCAGCAGTCGAGGTCGAGGTCGCCGCCGAGCAGGTCCAGCACCGCGTCCAGGCCGCCGCCGCCGGCCGCCGAGACCAGCAGGCGGTGCCGGTCGACGAGGGCGGCGAGGTCGGCGGCGCGGTCGGCGGAGACCTGGCGGCCGATGAACTCGGTGACGGTGCCGAAGGCGATGTCGTCGGGGACGGCCAGCAGCGGCATCCGGTGCCGTCGGCAGGCCTCCACCAGGTCCTCGGGCACCGGACCGACCTCGGCCTCGCCGGCCGCCAGGGCGACCGCGCCGCCGGCCACGATGGTCCGCACGAACCGCTCGGAGTCGGCCGGGGCGGTGCGCCACAGCATGCCGGTGAGCACCAGCTCGCCGCCGTGCAGGTAGCGGCCGGGGTCGTGCAGGTCCGTGGTCATGACGCCGCTGACCTGCCGGTCCAGCTCGTCCTCGGCCGCGAGCAGGCGCAGTCGCGGGGCGCCGGGGGCGAGCAGGTCACGGACACGCATCCGCGGACTCCTAACGGGGGCTGAGGGTGGGATGGGGCTGGGGGTGGGCCGAACGGGGGAGCCCGGGCGTTCGGTCGGGGGTCACAGTGTGCCCGAACATCCGTACTTGTCGTCACGTCCGGGCGGGCGACCGGATCACGGGCCCGTCGCTTGCGAATCACGGCCGGATTACGGTCGTAGGTAGCACCTGGTGAACACCTGGGCTGCGCATTCCTCTCCTTAGAGGAACGTACAGGATGCCGGGCGGGAGCACAGCCGGGGCTTCATGCCATCGGTGACTGCCAGTGGGCCCCGTCCCGGCGGTTCACTGGGCGACACGCCGCCGGACGCAGCCCGGTGACCGGGGCCCGACGCGGAGGCGACGAAGCGGTCGGTTGAGAGGTCCGAACACCGAGTTCCGGGCACTGTGCCCACCCGTCCGGCAGGCGACGACTTGAGGAGACACCCGCATGGAGTTCCTTCGGCCCGCTACCTGGGACGAGGCACTCGCGGCGAAGGCCGAGTACCCGACCGCGCTGCCCATCGCGGGCGGTACGGACGTCATGGTCGAGCTGAACTTCGACGTGCACCGGCCATCCGCGATTCTCGATCTGAACCGCATCACCGAGCTCACCCAGTGGTCGAACGACGGCGGCGTCGTCAGGCTCGGCGCCTCCGTCCCCTACTCCCGGATCATCGACGAGCTGTCCGGGCCGCTACCCGGGCTCGCGCTGGCGGCCCACACCGTCGGCTCCCCGCAGATCCGCAACCGCGGCGGCGTCGGCGGCAACCTCGGCGCGGCCTCCCCGGCCGGCGACTCCCACCCGGCGCTGCTGGCGGCCGGCCGGGACGTCCTGGTCGAGACCGCCTCCGTGCGCGGCACCCGGCTGATCCCGATCGACGACTTCTACGTCGGCGTGAAGCGCAACAGCCTGGAGGCCGACGAGCTGATCCGGGCCGTGCACATCCCGGTGGCGGACGGCCCGCAGCAGTTCTCGAAGATCGGCACCCGCAACGCCATGGTGATCGCGGTCTGCGCCTTCGGTTTCGCCCTCCACCCGAAGAACGGCACCGTCGGCACCGGCATCGGCTCGGCCGCCCCCACGCCGCGCCGCGCCGTCGAGGCCGAGGAGTACCTGGCGGGCGTGCTCGCCGAGCGCGGCCTCTGGGCGTCCGGCGACCTGCTGGGCGCCGAGGTGGTCCAGCGCTTCGGCGAGCTGGCCAAGGCCGCCGCCTCGCCGATCGACGACGTCCGGGGCACCGCCGACTACCGCCGGCACGCGCTGGCCGTGATGGCCCGCCGCACCCTCACCTGGACCTGGAACGACTACAGCAAGCAGATCAGGAGCGCGGCATGAGGGTGACTTTCACCGCCAACGGCAAGCCGGTCGAGGCGGACGACGTCTGGGAGGGCGAGAGCCTCCTGTACGTGCTGCGCGAGCGGGTCGGCCTGCCGGGCTCGAAGAACGCCTGCGAGCAGGGCGAGTGCGGCTCCTGCACGGTCTACCTGGACGGCGTGCCGGTCTGCAGCTGTCTGGTCGCGGCCGGCCAGGTGCAGGACCGCGAGGTGCGCACGGTCGAGGGCCTGACCGGGGAGAACGGCGAACTGGGCCTCGTCCAGCAGGCGTTCATCGATGCCGGCGCCGTCCAGTGCGGCTTCTGCACCCCCGGCCTGCTGGTGCAGACCGACGCGCTGCTGGAGCGGGACGCCCAGCCGAGCGACAACGACATCCGCGAGGCGCTGTCGGGCAACCTCTGCCGCTGCACCGGCTACGAGAAGATCATGGACGCGGTGCGGCTGGCGTCCGCCCGCACGTGCGCCGGAAAGGCCGTTTCGCAATGACCACCCGCACCATCCAGGGTCAGAAGAACCTCCAGGACATCCGGCAGGCCAGCAAGGACGGCATCGGCGGCTCGCCGCTGCGCCCGGACGGCCACCTCAAGGTCAAGGGCGAGTTCGCGTACTCCTCCGACATGTGGCACGAGGACATGCTCTGGGGCATGGCGCTGCGCTCGCCGCACCCGCGCGCCACCATCCTGTCGGTGGACATCTCCGAGGCGCTCAAGGTGCCCGGCGTCTACGCCGTCCTCACCCACCAGGACATCCCCGGCGCGAAGTACTACGGGCTGGAGATCCAGGACCAGCCGGCCCTGGCCATCGACAAGGTCCGCTACCACGGCGAGGCGATCGCCCTGGTCGCGGCCGACCACCCGGAGACCGCCCGCCGCGCGGTGAAGAGGATCAAGGTCGAGTACGAGGTGCTCACCCCGATCGTCACCGAGGAGCAGTGCCTCGACCCCGCCACCCACGGCTACGTGCACGAGCCGCACGAGTACAAGTCGCACGGGTACGGCAACATCTGCCACGAGCAGCGGCTGGTCTCCGGCCTCGGCGTCACCGACGAGGTCCGCGCGCTCGCGGACGTCATCGTCAGCGGCGACTACGAGGTCGGCATGCAGGACCAGGCCTTCCTCGGCCCCGAGTCCGGCCTCGCGGTGCCCGCCGAGGACGGCGGCATCGACCTCTACATCGCCACCCAGTGGCTGCACGTCGACCGCCAGCAGATGGCCCCGGTCCTCGACCTGCCCGAGGAGAAGGTCCGGCTCACCCTGGCCGGCGTCGGCGGCGCCTTCGGCGGCCGCGAGGACCTGTCGATGCAGATCCACGCCTGCCTGCTGGCCCAGCACACCGGCAAGCCGGTCAAGATCGTCTACGCCCGCGACGAGTCCTTCTTCGGCCACGTGCACCGCCACCCCGCCAGGATGCACTACGAGCACGGCGCCACCCGCGACGGCAAACTGGTCTTCGCCGACTGCCGGATCGTGCTCGACGGCGGCGCGTACGCCTCCGCCTCGCCCGCCGTGGTCGGCAACGCGGCCTCGCTCGGGCACGGCCCGTACGTGATCCCCAACGTGCGGATGCACGCCATCGCGCTCTACAGCAACAACCCCTCCTGCGGCGCCATGCGCGGCTTCGGCGCCGTCCAGGCCGCGTTCGGCTACGAGTCGCAGATGGACAAGCTGGCCGCCGAACTCGGCATGGACCCGGTCGAGTTGAGGCAGCTCAACGCCATGTCGGAGGGCGACCGCATGCCCACCGGCCAGCAGATCGACTCGCCCGCCCCGGTCGCCGAACTGCTGCGGCGCGCCAAGGAGATGCCGCTGCCGCCGCCGCTGGACACCGAGCACCCGGACGTGCGCCAGCTCCCCGGGGCGCTGTCCAACACCTCGCACGGCGAGGGCATCGTGCGCGGCGTCGGCTACTCGGTCGGCATCAAGAACGTCGGCTTCTCCGAGGGCTTCGACGACTACTCCACCGCCCGGGTGCGCCTGGAGGTGATCGGCGGCGAGCCCGTCGCCATGGTCCACACCGCGATGGCGGAGGTCGGCCAGGGCGGCGTCACCGTGCACGCCCAGATCGCCCGCACCGAGCTGGGCGTCGAGCTGGTCACCATCCACCCGGCCAACACCGAGGTCGGATCGGCCGGTTCGACCTCCGCCTCGCGCCAGACGTACATGACCGGCGGCGCCGTGAAGCTGGCCGCCGAGGCGGTCAGGCGGGCGCTGATCGAGAAGGGCCGCCGCCGCTACGGCTGGACCCACGGCGACATCACGCTGATCGCCGGGAAGGTCGTCTCGGAGAGCGCCGGCGTGCTGGTCCCCATGGTCGACCTGCTCGGCGACGAGGCCATCGACCTCACCCGCGAACACCACCACCGCCCGACCGTCCCCTTCGACAAGGAGACCGGGCAGGGCTTCGGCCACGTCCAGTACACCTTCTGCGCCAACCGCGCGGTGGTCGACGTGGACGTCGAACTGGGCCTGGTCAAGGTCGTCGAGCTCACCGCCGTCCAGGACGTCGGCAAGGCGCTCAACCCGCTCTCCGTCGTCGGCCAGATCCAGGGCGGCTGCACCCAGGCGCTCGGCCTCGCCGTGATGGAGGAGATCATCGTGCGGGACGGGAAGGTGCGCAACGCCTCCTTCACCGACTACCTGATCCCCACCATCCTCGACACCCCGCCGATCCCGGTGGAGATCCTCGAACTGCCCGACCCGCACGCCCCGTACGGGCTGCGCGGCGTCGGCGAAGCCCCGACCGTCTCGGCGACGCCGTCGATCGTGGCCGCCATCCGCAACGCCACCGGCCTGGCCCTCAACCGGATCCCGGTCCGGCCCGAGCACCTCACCACGGAGGCCCCCGGGGCCTGACGCCCCCGGAGCCCGCGAGCTCCCCCGGGCTTCAGGCCCCGGGGAGCAGGAGAACCTCCCCGGGGCGGCGACCGTCTTCCCCGCCGCCCCGGGGCCGCTCCGCCGCGCCATCCCCACTCGCGTGCACCACCACCGGCACGCGACCGCACCATCCCGCTGCCTCTCCCACGCCGGGGTTCTGCAGCGGTGCGCACCACCCACGCACCGCAGGCACCGCCACAGTGCGCCCAGTGAGTCGAGCAGTCCCCCTGCGCCAACCTCGTTGACTGGCAGTCAGGTCGGCTCGCCCACCCCAACCCCCTTTGACACTTGGGAGTGGACATGACCCGGATCCCCACGGAACACAGCCCCACGGAACCCGGCCCCACGGAAGAAAGACCCGCCGAGGACGACACCGCCACGCCGGCCCCGGCCCCGGCCCCCGCACCGAAGAACGCACTGGACGCGTACTTCAAGATCACGGCCCGGGGATCGACCTTCGGCAATGAGATCCGCGGCGGCCTCACCACCTTCATGGCGATGGCCTACATCGTGCTGCTCAACCCGATCATCCTGAGCGGCGCCGACGTCAACGGCCTCAAGCTGGACCACGCGCAGCTCACCACCGCGACCGCGCTCGCCGCCGCCGTCACCACGATCCTGATGGGCGTGGTCGGCAACGTCCCCCTGGCGGTCGCCGCCGGGCTCTCCGTCTCCGGCGTGATCTCCGCACTGGTGGTGCCGCACACCACCTGGCCCCAGGCCATGGGGCTGTGCGTGATCTACGGCCTGCTGATCGTCCTGCTGGTCGTGTCCGGGCTCCGCGAGAAGATCATGAACGGCATCCCGCTGCCGCTCAAGCACGCCATCACCATCGGCATCGGCCTCTTCGTCTCGCTGATCGGCCTGGTCAAGGCCGGCTTCGTGCACACCGGCGGCCCCACGCCGCTCTCACTCGGCCCCTTCGGCGAGCTGGCCGGCTGGCCCGTCCTGGTCTTCTGCCTCACCGTGCTGACGATCTTCGTCCTGCTGGCCCGCAACGTCCGCGGCGCGATCCTGATCGGCATCGCCGGCGGCACCGTGGTGGCCTTCGTCATCAACGCGGTCGCCGACCTCCCCGCGAAGACCTGGGTCAGCTCCGCCCCGGTGTGGCCGGGCAGCCCGGTCTCCGCGCCCGACTTCGGCCTCTTCGGCCACGTCGACCTCTTCGGTGCCTTCGGCAGCCACGGCCTGGGCGCCATCAGCGCCTCGGTCGCCGTCTTCACCCTGGTGCTGGCCGGCTTCTTCGACGCGATGGCCACCATCATCGGCGTCGGCACCGAGGCCGGGCTGGCCGACAAGCAGGGCCGGATGCCCGGCCTCTCCAAGGCCCTGTTCATCGACGGGGCCGGCGGCGCCGTCGGCGGCCTGTCCGGCGCCTCCGGCCAGACCGTGTTCGTCGAGTCCGCCACCGGTGTCGGCGACGGCGCCCGCACCGGCCTCGCCTCGACCGTCACCGGCGGCGTGTTCGCGCTGATGCTGTTCTTCTCGCCGCTCGCCGCGATCGTCCCGACCGAGGTGGCCTCCGCCGCCCTCGTCGTGATCGGCTCGATGATGATGAGCCAGGCCCGGCACATCGACTGGTCCGACCGCGAGGTCGCCATCCCGGCCTTCCTCACCTGCACCCTGATGCCGTTCACCTACAGCATCACCGCCGGTGTCGCCGCGGGCGTCATCTCGTACACGGTCATCAAGGCGGGCACCGGCAAGTGGCGCGAGCCCGGCCCGCTGATGTGGATCCTCACCGGGGTCTTCGTGGTCTACTTCGCGCTCACCCCGATCAAGTCCTGGCTGGGCGTGCACTAGGACGTGTCTGACCCTCTCGGCCGGAGAGGACCTGGCCGCACCGCCGCCGTGCGGGAATCGTTTCCCGTACGGCGGCACCTCCCGTCTACCCTCGCTTGTGTAAGGAGCTCCCCGACATGCAGGACATCGCCGAGCAGTTGCAGGCCTGGCACGCGGCCGGGCGCTCCTTCGCCGTGGCCACCGTCGTCGGCGTCTCCGGCAGCGCGCCCCGCGACCCGGGGGCGGCCCTGGCCGTCGACGCGGCCGGCGAGGCGATCGGCAGCGTCTCCGGGGGCTGCGTCGAGGGCGCGGTCTACGAGCTGTGCCAGGCTGCCATCGAGTCCGGCGAACCCGTGCTGGAACGGTTCGGCTACAGCGACGAGGACGCCTTCGCCGTCGGCCTGACCTGCGGCGGCGCCCTCGACGTGTTCGTCCAGCCGATCCGGCCCGGGGCCGACGACGGACTCGACGCCGGCATCGCCTACATCTCCTCCGGCACCCCGGTCGCGCTCGCCCGGGTGATCGCCGGGCCCGGCGGGCTCGTCGGCGCCACCGTCGCCGTCACCGCCGACACCCACCACGGCGCCCTCTCCCCCGTCCTCCCCCCCGCGACGGCCCAGCCGTCGCCCGCCACCACCCTTCCGGCGACGCGCCCCGCGCGACACCTCCTGACCGCGCTGGAACGGGCGGTCGTCACCGAGGCCCGGGCCATGCTCGACGCCGGACGCACCGGCCGGATCGTGCTCGGCCTCGACGGACGCCCCTGCGACGACCGCGACCAGGGCACTGTCACCTGCTTCGTCGAGTCCTACGTGCCCGCACCGCGGATGCTCGTCTTCGGCGCCATCGACTTCGCCGCCGCCGTCGTCCGGATCGGCCGCTTCCTCGGCTACCGCGTCACCGTCTGCGACGCCCGGCCCGTCTTCGCCACGAAGCGGCGCTTCCCCGAGGCCGACGAGGTCGTCGTCGACTGGCCGCACCGCTACCTCGACTCCCAGCTCGACCGGATCGACGGGCGCACCGTGCTCTGCGTGCTCACCCACGACGCCAAGTTCGACATCCCGCTGCTGGAACGCGCACTGCGGCTGCCGGTCGGCTACGTCGGCGCGATGGGCTCGCGCCGCACCCACCGCGACCGCGAGGCGCGGCTGCGCGAGGTCGGGCTCACCGAGGCCGAGATCGGCCGGCTGCGCTCCCCCATCGGCCTCGACCTCGGCGCCCGCACCCCCGAGGAGACGGCGGTCTCCGTCGCCGCCGAGATCATCGCCCACCGGCGCGGCGGCAGCTGCCTGCCGCTCAACGCCGGGGACGGCCCGATCCACCACGAGGCACCGGCCACCCCCGAGGAGCCCCGGGCACGACGCACGCGACGGACGCACGCCGCCTGAGGCCGGCGGTCAGTCGCTCAGCGCCAGCTTCACGCCGAAGCCCACCACCACCGCGCCGGTCACCCGGTCCATCAGCCTCCGGGCAGCCGGGCGGCGCAGCCAGCCGCGCAGCGCCCGGGCGAAGCCGACCAGAACGGTCGACCACAGCACGCCCTCCACCACGTGGACGCAGGTGAGCGCCACCCCGGCGGCGAAGTGCGGGGCCCCGGCGGGGATGAACTGCGGCAGCACGGCCACGTAGAACACCCCGACCTTGGGGTTCAGCAGATTGGTCAGCGTGCCGCGCCGCCAGCCGTACCCGAAGCCGCCCTCGGCCGGCTCCTCCTCGACCGCCGCCTCCCCGCCCCGGCTGCGCAGCATGCCGACGCCCATCCACACCAGGTACGCGGCCCCGCCCCAGCGCAGCACCTCGTACGCCACCTGCGAGGCGGTCAGCAGCGCCGTCACCCCGGCCGAGGTCAGCGTCCCCCAGACCAGCGTCCCGGTCTGGATCCCCAGCACCACCCCCCACGCCTGGCGCCGCCGCCCGAGCGCGGACGTGCGCAGCACCAGCGCGGTGTCGAGCCCGGGTGTGAGCGTGAGCAGCCCCACGACGAGGGCGAAGGACCACAGAGCCGTTGTCATCTCCATGGGCCTCGATGCTCTCACAGGCCCGATGGGGCCCTCAGTCCGCCGTCCCGGGCGGGACGACCCACTCGGTCGGCTGGCCGGTGACGGCGGCGATCATGTCGTAGTCCCCGTCGTAGTGCAGGACGGTGACGCTGTGGCGCTCGGCGGTGGCGGCGATGACGAGGTCCGCCACGGACAGCACCCGCCAGTTTCCGGCGGCGGTGAGGAGTGCCTGCACTTCGATGGCGCGGTCCCACACCTCATCGGGCGTAGTCAGCCAGTCGAAGCCACGCAAGCCCTCCCGGATGCGATCGGCGTCGGCCTTGGACCGGGCGCTGTGCATGATCTCCAGCTCGACGGCTCCACAGAGCGCGAGCCGCCCCTCGTTGAACAACCGGTCGATCTCGGCCTGAACCGCCGACTTGGAGTATCAAAGGCTGTCCGATATCGCAGACCCGCAGGGGCCGCTCAGGTGACGTTGAGGCGGGCGGCCAGGCGCAGGAGGCCGGGGCTGAGGCGGGAGAGGAAGCGGGCGGCCTTGGCCTCGGGGGTGACGGGGACGACCGGCTTGCCGGTGCGGACGGCGGTGAGGATGGCGGTGGCGACCTTCTCCGGGGGGAAGCCGCGGCGGGCGTAGAGCCTGGCGGCGCGGGCCCGCTTGGCGGCCTGCTGGTCGGCGGTGGTCGCGGAGAAGGTGGAGGTGCGGGTGATGTTGGTGTTGACGATGCCCGGGCAGATGGTGGAGACGCCGATGCCGTGCCCGGCGAGTTCGGCGCGCAGGCAGTCCGAGAGCATGAACACCGCGGCCTTGCTGGTCGCGTACGCGGTGAGCGCCTTGGACGGCAGGTAGGCGGCGGCCGAGGAGACGTTGACCAGGTGACCGCCCTGGCCGCGGTCGGCCATCAGCGTGCCGAAGGCGCGGCAGCCGTGGATGACGCCCCAGAGGTTGACGTCCAGGACGCGCTGCCACTCCTTCTCGGTGGTCTGCAGGAACGTCCCGGAGTGGCCGATGCCGGCGTTGTTGACCACCACGTCGGGCACCCCGTGCTCCTCCGCGACCGCCTGCGCGAAGGCGTCCACCGCCGCGCCGTCGGCGACGTCCACCCGGTAGGCGTGCGCCTGCGGGCCGATCAGCGAGGCGAGTTCGGCGGTGCGCTCGGCGGCGGCGAGGTCGAGGTCGCAGACCACGACGCGGGCGCCGTCCTCGGCGAAGGCGAGCGCGGTGGCCCGGCCGATGCCGCTGCCGCCGCCGGTGACGACGACCAGCCGGCCGTCGCCCTGCTCCCTGGTCTGCTCGGCGCTTCCGCGTTCGATGCGGGTGGTGAACTCGCGGACCATCTCGGCCACGGTGGCTCCCTTCTCCAGCAGCGCCGACCAGTGGCCGGCGTGCAGCGTCCGTCGGGTCAGCTCGGGCACCCAGCGTTCCAGCCCCTCGGAGAGGAACGGGGCGACGTAGCGGTCCCGGGTGAGGGTGATCAGCTGGACCGGCACCTGCGTCGGCCGCTCGCGCGGACTGCGCAGCGTGGGGCGGAAGTTGGCCCGGTACAGCTCGATGCCGCGGACGGCATCGCGGCGCAGGCCGGGCTGCGGGTGGTCGGGCCGCGGGGTGACCTGCTCCAGGTCTCGCAGCACCCGCGGCCAGGCCCGGGCCAGGCCCAGGCGCCACACGCCGGGGGCGAGGAAGGGCAGGTGGAAGGCGGTGATGTACCAGGAGTGCAGGCCCTGGTGGAGGAGTTGGCGCAGGTGGCGCGGGGTGGGCCGGCGCATCCGGTGACGCAGCCAGTACCCCATGTGGTCCAGGCAGGGGCCGGACATGGTGGTGTACGAGGCGATCCGCCGCTCGGAGCCGGGCGCGGTGACGGCCTCCCAGGACTGCAGCGAGCCCCAGTCGTGGGCGACCACGTGCACCGGGCGGTCGGGGCTGACGGCGTCGGCGACCGCGAACAGGTCGGCGGCCAGGCGCTCCAGCCGGTAGCCGTCCCGGGTGGCGGGCACTCCGGACCGGCCGGCGCCGCGCACGTCGTAGCGGACCACGTGGTGATCGCGGGCGAGGTCGGCGGCGACGTCGTCCCAGACCGCGTGGGTGTCCGGGTAGCCGTGCACCAGGAGCACGGTGGGTGCGGCCGGGTCGCCCTGTTCGAAGACGGCGAGCGGGAGGCCGTCGGAGTGCACGGTGCGGCGGCGCACGGGCGGGGCGGCCAGCACCTTCGGGGCAGCTGCGGCGTCCGGGGCCTGCGAGGCAGCCGAGGCGTCCGGGGCGTCTGCGGCGGGGGTGGTCATCGGGCGGCCTCCAGGGCAACGTCGTGGGCGGCGCCCGCCGTCCAGCGGCGGACGTGCGGCAGGTCGTCGTCGAGCCAGTGGGCGTCGTCCTCGGTGACCACCAGCAGTTCCTCGAACTTGATGCCCACGCCGCGGAAGCCGATGTGCGGCTCGACCGCCCACAGGCCCGGGGTGGGCGCGTGCCGGGAGGACCGGCCGTCCGCCCAGAGCGGTGAACGGCCGTGCAGGCGCTCGGAGATCAGTTCGCGTCCGAGGGTCTGCAGGGTGCGCACGCCGAAGCCGAAGACGTTGACCCCGGCCGGGCCGCGCACGGTGGTGCGGGTGACCTGATGGCCGATCACCCGTCCCGGGTAGACCTGGTGGCGGTTGTCGTAGCCGTGCGCGGCGATCTGCGCGTCCACGGCCGCGTACACCTCGTTGAGCGGACGGCGGGCGCGCACCTCGGCGAGGATCAGCTCGCGGTACACCTGGAGGTCGGCGGCCAGGCGGTCCCAGACCCGGTTCTCGCCGACCTTGCCGCCGTAGCCGATGTCGGCGGTGTAGCCGTCGACGATGGGCGCGCAGTCCAGGACGTACGGCATGCCCTCCTCCAGGCGGCGGTTGCCGGCGAAGAACTGGAGCGGGGTGTGGAAGTGCCGGAAGGCCGTGCGGTCGCCGAACCAGGCGAACGGGACGTGGAAGAAGTCCTGCACCCCGGCGGCGACCAGGCGGCGGCGCAGCTCGGCCGTGGCCTGGCGCTCGGTGACGCCCGGTTCGATCCAGGCGGCGACCTGTTCGGCGCAGTGGTAGGCGAGTTGCTGGGTCTCGCGGAAGCGGGCGAGGTCGCGCTCGTCGTAGGGGAAGGTCGGGGGGTTCGCCATCGGGGCTCCTTCTACAGGTCGAGCACGCTACAGGTCGAGCACCAGGGTCTCGCCCTCGGCGGCCCGGGAGACGCAGGGCAGCACGGCGCCGGCGGCACGCTGCTCGGGGGTGAGCCGGCGGTCCCGGTGCTCGGGCGTGCCGGCCAGCAGGCGGACCTCGCAGGTGCCGCAGAAACCCTGGTGGCAGGAGTACGGGAGGTCGGGACGGGCTTCGCGCAACACGTCCAGGGCGGAGCGGTCGGCGGGGACGTCCAGCGCCGGGCCGTCGGCGCCCAGGCGCAGGGCGAAGGGCGCGCCACCGATGATCGGGGCGGCGCCGAAGCGCTCGAAGTGCAGCGCGGTGGAGGGGGATTCGCCCAGGGAGCGCTGCACGGCGGTGAGCATCGGGGCCGGGCCGCAGCAGTAGACGGCGGCGCCGCGCGGGGCGTGCGCGAGCAGGTCGGCGCCGGTCGGCACGCCGTGCTCGTCGTCGGTGCGCAGCACCACCCGGCTCGGGTCCAGGGCGCGCAGCTCGTCCGCGTACGGGAGGGTGTCGGCGCTGCGGCCGACGTGCACCAGGCGCCAGTCCAGGCCGTGCCGCTGCGCCTCGCGGGCCATCGGGAGCAGTGGGGTGATGCCGATGCCGCCGGCGAGCAGCAGGACGGCGGGCTCGGCGCAGAAGGCGAAGCCGTTGCGCGGGCGGCGGGCGGCGAGGCGGCTGCCGGGGTGCAGGGTGTCGTGGATCTCGACGGAGCCGCCGCCGCCCTCGGGCAGTCGCCGTATGGCGATCCGGTAGGCGGCGCGGTCGGCGGGGTCGCCGCAGAGCGAGTAGTGGCGTTCGCGGCCGGAGGGCAGGGCGAGGCGCAGGTGGGCGCCGGGCTGCCAGCCGGGGAGCGGGCCGCCGGAGGGGTCGGCGAGCCGCAATTCGACGACGTCGGGGGTGAGTTGGCGGCGGGCGGCGACGACCAGCTGGAGCGGCGGGGTGGGGCGGCTGAGCGGGCGGCGGGGGTTGCGGCGCAGCAGGGGGCTGCCGAGGGCCGGGGTGTAGCGGTCGCCGAAGGCGGTGAGCCGGCGCATGAACGCGTCGGCGCGGGGGCGGCCGTAGAGGTCGGGGGGCGGGTTGAGCAGGTCCATCCGGCGGTCCTTGGCGTCTGGGAGGGGCGCGAGCGACAGGTGACAAGTTTCGGATTTCAAAGTTCAGAGTTCAGATAACAGATAACGCCTTCTGTTATCTGTTATCTGAACTCCGTTACTTGACCCCTTGCCAGTGGCCCACTGCTGCCGCACGGGCGGCCGGGGAGGCGGCGAGGTAGCCGAGGGCCTGGCTGGAGGAGCCCTCCTGGGTGGGGTGGTAGCCGGGCCGCAGGTAGCGCAGGCCGGAGCGGATCGACCGGACCGGGTCGGGCAGCAGTCCGCGCCTGGCGATCCTGCCGGCCTCGCGCCAGGTGGGCTTGAGCCGTCCGTCGAGGGTGGGGTCGGCGGCGAGCAGGAAGCGGGCGCCGCGCACCCAGAGGTGGACCAGCAGCGGCCCGGAGACCGCCATGCCGCGGACCCGGCGCAGGTAGCCGGGGTCGAGGTGGACCATCAGGTCGAAGGCGACGCTGCGGTGTTCGACCTCCTCGGCGCCGTGCCAGCGCAGCAGGTCGAGCATCGTCGGGTCGGCCTTGGCGCGGTCCAGGCCCGGGGAGTTGAGCGCCCAGTTGCCGAGGAAGGCGGTGAAGTGCTCGATCGCCGCCACGAAGGCGACCCGCTCGATGATGTTCTCGCGTCGCCGCGCGGGGCTGAGCCCGGGCCTGTCACCGAGGACGCGCTGGAACAGCCAGGCGATCTGCCGGACGTACGGACGCGGGTCGAGCCCCTGGCCGAGCAGGTGGTCGAGGACCTCCTGGTGCGCCTCGGCGTGGATGGCCTCCTGGCCGATGAACCCGAGGACCTCCTCGCGCAGTTGCTCGTCGCGGATGAGCGGCAGCGCCTCCTTGAAGACCTTGACGAACCAGCGCTCGCCCTCGGGCAGCAGCAGGTGCAGCACGTTGATGACGTGGGTGGCCATCGGCTCGTCGGGGATCCAGTGCAGCGGCAGCCGGTCCCAGTCGAAGCGGACGTCCCGGGGTTCGAGGACGAGGCTGTCGTGGACGCGCGCGGCGGGGACGGCAAGGGCGGGTACGGGGGTGGAGCGGGGCACGGCAGGCCCTCCTGACCTCGGGGCGGCGGCTCGACTCAGGGAAACGTACTCGCGGGTAGCGGCTGGGACAAGGGGTTCGGCGACTCTTATCGACATCGAGTCTAATAAGTGACACCCTCCGGGACCGTCACCGGAAACGCTTGCGAACGGACGCGCCCGTGAACGAACACGCCTGCGAGCCGATGCGAGCCGACACGCCCAGGAACAAACAGGCGGGCCCCGCCGGATCACTCGGATCCGGCGGGGCCCACGGGAACGACCGGCCGTCAGACCGCCATCGCCAGCATCAGCGGCGCCGCCCGGGCCGCCAGCAGCTCGGCGGCGGCCTTCAGCTTGTGCACGTTGTCCACCGGCATCGACGTGGCCAGGCAGCCGACCGTGCTGCCCGCGGTGATCGGGACGGCCGCGCACACCGTGCCGAGCGCGTACTCCTGGATGTCCAGCACCGGCACGGTGGCCGGCTGCCGCTCCAGCCGGTGCATCAGCTGGTCGGCGTCGGTGACGGTCCGGGAGGTGAGCCGGGCCACCGGGTGGCGGGAGAGGTGGTCCCAGCGGGCGTCCGCGTCGAGCTGGCCGAGCAGGCACTTGCCGATCGCGCTGGCGTGCGCGGTGGCCCGGAAGTCCACCCACTCCTGCACGGCCGGCGCATACTCGGCCGCGGACACCGCCTCCACCGACAACTCGCCGTCGTGGTAGCGGGTGAAGTACACTGCCGCGCCCAACTCGTCCCGCAGCTCGGCGAGTTTGCGGTTCAGCCGGGCCTTCACCAGCTGCTCCCGGTTGTGCTGGCCGAGCAGGGCGAAGGTACCGCCGAGCACCCAACCGCCGTCCTGGCACTGGAGGTAGCCCTCGATCTCAAGGATCTCGGCGAGCTGCCGGACGGTCGGCAGGCCGAGCGAGGTCTCCCGCGCGAGGGCGACCAGGGTGGCACCGTCAGGGTGCCGGTCGACGGCCTCCAGCAGTCTGAGGGCGTGCTGCAGGGAGGTGAACGGGCCGGTGAGGCCCTGGTCCAGCGCGGCGTGGCGACCCGGGGCTGGTGTCGACATGTCGTCCCCTTCCGATGTCCCCCCACGGAGCGACCGCGGGCGCCCTCCAGCCTATCCACCCGGCGGGCCCGGCGACTGCCGTCCGTGAATATCCGTGAACATTCCGTGGAGCACCCACCGATCGCCTGGAGGAACGGTAGTGGAGGACAGCGCGACGGCCCCCTCCCCCACTGCCCCGGGGGGAGGGAACCGTCCCGCGGCCGCCGGGTTGCGGGGCCCCGGCGGCCGGTGAGGGCGGGTCAGTCGGTCAGCGGGGCGTCACGCGCGGCGCGCCACGGCGGGGTGGCTCGGCCCTCGTTGCGCGTGGCGCGTCATGGCGGAGCGACTCAGCCCTCGTCGCCCGCCCGCAGCTTGGCGACGGCCGCCTCCAGGCGGGCGCCGTACTCCTCGTCCGCGGCGTGGAAGTGGGCGAGGTTCTTCTCGACCACGTCGTCGCGGCTCACCTGGGCGAGGAAGCCCGCGATGTTGTCGATCAGCCGGGTCTTCTCGCCCGCGGACATCAGCCGGTACAGCTCGCCGGCCTGGAAGAAGTCGTCGTCCTTGGTGTGGGCCGGCATGGTGTAGGTGCCGGTGTAGCCGTCCAGCCGGACCGGCGCGGCGAGCGCGGTGTCGGTCTGGGCGGGGCCGTCGTACGAGTTGGGCTCGTAGTTCTTGCCGCGGCCGGACTTGTTGACGGCGTGGAGGCCGTCGCGGCCGTAGTTGTCCGCCTCGGTGGCGCGCGGGGCGTTCACCGGCAGCTGGGTGTGGTTGACGCCGAGGCGGTAGCGCTGGGCGTCGGCGTAGGCGAACAGGCGGCCCTGGAGCATCCTGTCCGGGGAGGGGCCGATGCCGGGCACGAAGTTGTTCGGCGAGAACGCGGACTGCTCGACGTCGGCGAAGACGTTCTCCGGGTTCCTGTTGAGCACCAGGCGGCCGACCTTGACCAGCGGGTAGTCGGCGTGCGGCCACACCTTGGTGAGGTCGAACGGGTTGAAGCGGTAGTCCACGGCCTCGGCCACCGGCATCAGCTGGACGTAGAGGGTCCAGGACGGGAACACGCCGCGCTCGATGGCCTGGTGCAGGTCGCGCTGGTGCGAGTCGGCGTCGGCGCCGAGCACCTCGGCGGACTGGTCACCGTCCAGCGAGCGGATGCCCTGGTTGGTCTTGAAGTGGTACTTGACCCAGTAGGCGTCGCCGTCGGCGCTGACCCACTGGTAGGTGTGCGAGCCGTAGCCGTTCATGTGGCGGTAGGAGGCCGGGATGCCGCGGTCGCCGAACAGCCAGGTGATCTGGTGGGTCGAGGCGGGCGAGTGGGCCCAGAAGTCCCAAACGTTGTCCGCCTCCTGCACGCCGGTGTACGGGTCGCGCTTCTGCGAGTGGATGAAGTCGGGGAACTTGAGCGGGTCCTTGATGAAGAACACCGGGGTGTTGTTGCCGACCAGGTCGTAATTGCCCTGCGCGGTGTAGAACTTCAGCGCGAAGCCGCGCGGGTCGCGCACCGCGTCGCTGGAGCCCAGGTTGCCGGCCACGGTGGAGAACCGCAGGAAGACCTCGGTGCGCTTGCCGACCTCGGCGAGGAAGTCCGCGCGGGTGTACTGCGACACCTCGTCGGTGACCTCGAAGTAGCCGTACGCGCCGGAGCCGCGGGCGTGCACGACGCGCTCCGGGATGCGCTCGCGGTTGAAGCGGGCCAGCTTCTCCAGCAGCTGCTGGTCCTGGATCAGCAGCGGGCCGTACTCGCCGGCCGAGGCCGAGTTCTGGTTGTCGGCGACCGGGGCGCCGGACTCCGTGGTCAGGATCTTGGACATGGAGGGTCCTTCAGGTGTCGATAAAAGCGTTGCGTGGAGAGTGATGTGACGTGGCATCAGTTCTCGGCGGGCGCGGGCTCCGCCGAATCACCGAACGGGCGTCAGACGCCCAGCAGGCGCCGGACCGCCGAGCGGCGGCGGGAGGAGTGCTCGCCGTCGGGGCCGTCGGCGGGCCGGAGCGCGGCGACGGCGCCGGCGGCCGCGGCCTGGTCCGCCAGCGGGCGGGCGGCGGTCAGCGCGGCGGCCTCGTCGGCGGTCAGGCCGGCCTCGGTGAGGGCCGCGGCGGCCTCGGCGGCCGGGACGGCGTTGAACCAACGCAGCGCGAGGGCCGCGCGGCCCGCCTCGGTGAGGCGGCCGGTGAGCCGGAGGCGGGCGAGGCCGCCGTCCGGGTGGACGTTGATGCGCACGTGGGTCACCGGGCGGCCCGCGTCGAGCCGGAAGCGGTGCCGGGTGTCGGGCTGCAGGCGGGTGCGGGGCAGGATCTCGAACCACTCGCCGTCGGCCGGGTCCGCCCCGGTCGAGGCGTCGAAGCCGACGAGGTCGGCCCAGCCGGGGGCATTGGCGACGAAGTGGGTGGTGTCCACCTCGGCGGCCAGGGCCTCACCGCCCCCGGCCAGGGCGATCTGCACCCAGTCGTTGGCCTTGTCGCGCCGACGCCGGGTCTCCCAGCCCTCACCCATGACGGAGGCGCGACCGGGAGCGTTCAGGTTGTGCGGGGAGGAGAAATAGCGGTCGGACGCCGCCTCGGCCACGCCGCCGTACTCCTGGGCGGCCAGGTCGAAGGTGAGGCCGTCCAGTTCGCGCGGGTCGGGCAGCACCTCGCCGTGGACGCGCAGCCGGGCGACGCCGCCGTCCGGGAAGATGTTGAGGCGGATGTGGGTGTAGCGGTTGGCGTCGTCGACGGCGAACTCGTGGGCGGTGTCGCCCTGGAGCGGGGTGCGCGGCACCAGCGTGGTCCACTCGGCGTCCGCCACTTCCTCGGGCGAGGGGTGGCCGGGCACGGAGGCGGCCTCGACGGAGGCGCTCTCCGGGTAGTTGCCGGTGAAGTGGGCGGTGTCCACCACCAGGCCGCGGACCACACCGGCGGCACCGAGCCGGACGATCGCCCAGTCGTGGTCCTGGTCGGTGGGGTGGGGCTGGTCGGCGGAGACGCCGCGGCGGCGCTTGGACTCCCAGCCGTCCATGATCTGGCCCTTGTGGCCGAAGGTGTGCGGGCGGAACTCGGCGGGCTTGGCGACCAGGAGGTTCTCGGCGTCGGCGAAGGTGTCCTCGTTGGTGGCGACGACGCCCGCGCCGAGCAGCCGCGAGGCCAGGTTGACCAGCTCGGTGAAGGGAGCGCTCGGGGTGTCGGCAGTGGTCACGAAGTCTCCTCAGGACGGGCGATCGGACGGGGTGGTGGGGGCGGCGGCGGGCCGGGTAAGCCGGCGGCCGAAGGGCTCGGCCGAGACGTCCACCGCGCGGCCGCGCAGCCAGGTGGTGCGGACCGCGCCGGTCAGCGTCCGGCCCGCGTACGGGGTCACGGGGTTGCGGTGGTGCAACTCGCGGGGGTGGACGGCGAATTCGCCGTCGGGGTCGAAGGCGACCAGGTCGGCGTCGCAGCCCGCCGCGATGGCGCCCTTGACCCCGGTGAGGCCGACGAGTTCGGCCGGTCCGGCGGACATCCAGCGGACCACGTCGGCGAGGCCGTGGCCGCGGCGGCGGGCTTCGGTCCAGATCGCCGGCAGGCCCAGCTGCAGGGAGGCGATGCCGCCCCAGGCGGCCGCGAAGTCACCGCTGCCGCCGTACTCGGGCAGCAGCTTGAGGTCGGGGGTGGAGGGCGAGTGGTCGGAGACCACGGCGATGAACTCGCCGTCCGCCAGGGCCTGCCAGAGCAGGTCGCGGTTGGTCTCGTCGCGGATCGGCGGGCAGCACTTGAAGGCGGTGCCGCCGTCCGGCACCTGCTCGGCCGCCAGGGTCAGGTAGTGCGGGCAGGTCTCGGCGGTGACCTGGACGCCGTCCTCGCGGGCCTGGCGCAGCAGCGGCAGCACGGCGGCGGAGGAGACGTGCAGGATGTGGACGCGGGCGCCGGTGCGCCGGGCGGTGTCGAGCAGGACGGCGACGGCGACGGTCTCCGCGTCGGCGGGGCGGGAGGCGAGGAAGTCGCGGTAGTGGACGCCGGGTTGCTGCGGGGCGGCGGCCAGCACGGCCGGGTCCTCGGCGTGGATGATCGCCAGCGCCCCGAGCCGGGCCTGCTCGGCCAGCGCGGCCTCCAGGTCCGCGGCCTCGACGTGCGGGAACTCGTCGACGCCGGAGGGGGCGAGGAAGCTCTTGAAGCCGAACACGCCGGCCTCGTGCAGCGGCGCGAGGTCCGGGACGTTGCCGGGGACGGCGCCGCCCCAGAAACCGAGGTCGACCCAGGCCTGGCCGTCCGCGGTCTTCCGCTTGGCGGCCAGGCCCTCCAGCGTGGTGGTGGGCGGGACGGAGTTGAGCGGCATGTCGATGATCGTGGTGACGCCGCCGGCCGCGGCGGCCCGGGTGGCGGTGGCGAAGCCCTCCCACTCGGTGCGGCCGGGCTCGTTGACGTGCACGTGGGTGTCGACCAGGCCGGGCAGCAGGGCGGTTTCGCCGAGGTCGGCGAGGCCGCCGTCGCCGTCGGGCCGGTCGCCCGCGAGGAGCGAGCCGTACGCGGCGACCTGCTCGATCTTCCCGTCCCGGATCAGCACGTCGGCGGGGCGCTCACCGTCGGGCAGGACCACCCGTCGGGAGCGGATCACCGCTGGCTGGCTGAAAGGCATGGGAGACCTCCGAAACCTGGAAGTTGGGGGTGGGCGCCGGGCAGGGACCGGGAGGGGAACCGGGCGGGAACCGGGCGGGGAAGCGGGCGGGAACCGGGCGGGGAAGCGAAGGATTGCCGGGAGCCTAGGCCCGCCTTCAACAAAACGTCAATGGAGGAACGTACGAGGGAAACGCACGGGGGATCCGCGCGCCCCGTCGGCACGGGGGATCGGCCCGAAGATCAGCCGGACAGCAGCTCGCCCGCCAGCCGCTCCCCCGCGACCTCGGCCAGCTCGCCGGCCTTGGTCATGCTGTCCCCCGGCTGCTCCGCGAGGTCGGTGAGGGCGATCGCGGCGGCGAACCCGGCGGCCCGCCACTCGGGCTCGGACAGCTCCAGCCGCCCCGCCACGGCAGCCACCCGAACCCCCGCCCGGGTGGCCGCCGAGGCAACGCCGGCGGGGGCCTTGCCGTGGAGCGTCTGCGCGTCCAGACAGCCCTCGCCGGTCACGACGAGGCGTGCCCCACGCACGGCCTCGTCGAAACCCAGCAGTTCGAGCAGCAGCTCGATACCGGGTCGCATGGTGGCGCCGAGCAACGCGAGGGCGGCGAAGCCCACCCCGCCGGCGGCCCCGGCACCGGGGGCGTCGCGCACGTCCCGTCCGGTGGCCAGGGCGACCTGGTCGGCGAAGCGGGTCAGGCCCTCCTCCAGGATCACCAGGTCGGCGCCGTCGGCGCCCTTCTGCGGGCCGTAGACGGCGGTGGCGCCGCGCGGGCCGAGCAGCGGATTGTCCACGTCGCAGGCCACGACGATCTCGACGCCGGCCAGTACGTCGGCCAGCGGGCCGGGCTCGATCCGGTCGAGCCTGCGCAACGCGGCTCCGCCGGGGGGCAGTTCGGCGCCATCCGCGTCGAGCAGGCGGGCCCCGAGAGCCTGGACCATGCCCGCGCCGCCGTCGGTGCAGGCGCTGCCGCCGAGGCCGAGCACGATCCGCTTGGCGCCGAGCGCCACGGCCCGGCCGATCAGCTGGCCGACGCCGTAGGAGCCGGCCGCGAGCGGGGCGGTGCGTCCGCCGGGGAGCCGGGCGAGACCGGAGGACTGCGCCAGCTCGACCACGGCGGTGTCGCCCCGCACGGCCAGCGCGGCGTCCACCGGCAGGCCGGTCGGGCCGGCCACCTTGGCCGGGACGCGGGTGAAGCCGGCCGCGAGCGCGGCGGCCAGGGTGCCCTCGCCGCCGTCGGCGACGGGCAGTTCGCGCACCTCGACGCCGGGCGCGGCGCGCCGGACGCCGGCGGCGATCCGGGCGGCGACCTCGGCACCCTCCAGGGTGCCCTTGAACTTGTCGGGAGCTACGACCACATGGCCCTGGTGGGGGGTGACGGGCATGGTGCGGTCCTCACTTCCGTACGGGGTCTGGCGATGTTTCGACAGCCTGTGCCAAGCATGGGCCCGGGTGCACCTGGGGTGCGACCCCCCGTCAGGAGAAACGCCCCCGGCCGGGAGATGCGCCTCCCGCCGGGAGGGTGCGACTCCCGCCGGGAGGTGCGACCCCCTCCCCGCCGTTCCCCTCGTCCCGCTTCCGACGTACGAGAGGCTCCCCTCGGCGGGGAGGGGGCCAGGCGAGGCGTACCGGCACGACCGAAGTGCCCCCGACAGGGGAGTACGCATCACCGGCTGGATCGACCGGCGGGCGGGCGGATGAGCCCCGGCCCGCCCGCCGGTCGGGTCTGGCCTCCTGGTGGCGCGGGCACGACCGGATGAGGTACACGCCACCAGGAGGAGTTCACGGGGGCCCGAGGAGCCCCGGGGCCTACTTGACCTCGCGGCCCGAGAGGCGCTCGACGCCGCGCAGCAGCGCCGAGTGGTCGAGCGAGCCGTCGCCGTTGGCGCGGGCGGAGGCGACCAGCTGGGCCACCACGGCGCCGACCGGCAGCGCGGCGCCCACGGCGCGGGCGGCATCGGTGACGATGCCCATGTCCTTGTGGTGCAGGTCGATCCGGAAGCCGGGGGCGAACTCGCGGTCGACCATGTTCGCCTTCTTGCGGTTCAGCACGGTCGAACCGGCCAGGCCGCCGCCGAGCACGTCCAGCGCGGCGGGCAGGTCGACGCCGGCGTTCTCCAGGAACACCACGGCCTCGGCGAGCACCTGGATGTTGACGGCGACGATCAGCTGGTTGGCGGCCTTGACGGTCTGGCCGGCGCCGGACGGCCCGACGTGGATGACCGTGGTGCCCAGGACGTCGAACAGCGGCTTGGCCTCGGCGAAGTCCTCGGCGGCACCACCGACCATGATCGACAGCACCGCCTCGACGGCGCCGGCCTCGCCACCGGAGACCGGGGCGTCCAGGGTGCGCACGCCCTTCTCCTTGGCGGCCGCCTCGACCTTCTGGGAGGTCTGCGGGGTGATCGAGGACATGTCGATCACGAGGGTGCCGGGCCTGGCGTTCTCCAGCACGCCGCCCTCGCCCAGGATGGCCTGCTCGACGTGCGGGTCGGCCGGGACCATGGTGATGACGACCTCGGCGTCCTTCACCGCGTCCGCGATGCTGGTGGCGCCGTGACCGCCGACCGCGACCAGGGCGTCGATCGGCGGCTGGGTGAGGTTGTAGCCGGTGACGTGGTGGCCGGCCTTGACCAGGTTGGCGGCCATCGGGCTGCCCATGATGCCGAGGCCGATGAAGGCGATCTTGCGGCTCATCGCGTCGTTCCTTACGTCGTTCGTGGGGTGGGGAGGGTGGTGGGCCGGGCTTGCTCGGCGGCGTGCGGCCCGCCTGCTCGGCGGCAGCGCAGGGCCCGCCTGCTCGGCGCCTGCTCGGCGCCTACTCGGCGGCGCGGTGCTCGCGCGGCAGCCACCCGAAGCTGTCGGCGCTGACGCCGGTGGAGGGGCGGTACTCCAGGCCGATCGGGCCGGTGTAGCCGGCGGCGGTGAGCCGGGCGAAGAGGTCCTCGAAGTCCAGTCCACCGGTGCCGGGCTCGTTGCGGCCCGGGTTGTCGGCGATCTGCACGTGGCCGAACCGGTCGGCGTAGGCGTCGATGACGGCCGGCAGGTCCTCGCCGTTCCTGGCCAGGTGGTACAGGTCGCAGAGGAACTTCGCGTTGCCCAGGCCGGTGGCCGCGTTGACCTTGCCGACCACCTCGACCGCGGCGGCCGCGGAGACCAGCGGGTAGTCCGGGGACTCCGCCGCGTTGAGGGCCTCGATCAGCAGGATCGCGCCGATCTCGTGCGCGGCCCCGGCGGCGAGCACCAGGTTCTCCAGCGCGAGGGCGTCCTGCTCGGCGGCCTCGACGCCTTCGATCCGGTTGCCGTACAGCGCGTTGAGCGCCTTGGCACCAAGCGAGGCGGCGAGCCCCGCGGCGACCGGGACGTTGGCCCGGAAGCGGTCCTGCTCGGAGGGCACCGAGACGGTGCCGCGGGCCCCGAGGGTGAGGTCGTCCAGGAAGTTGAGGCCGGTGAGCCGTACGCCCGCGTCGCCGAAGGCCTTGCGGAGGGTGTCCAGCTCGGCCTCGGACGGGGTGGGCTCGGCGCCGAAGGGCCACCACAGCTCGGCGGCGGTGAAACCAGCGGCCGCGGCCGCGGCGGGACGCTCCAGCAGCGGCAGTTCGCCGAACAGGATCGACAGGTTGACCGTGAAGCTGTGCCGGGAAGCGGCCGTCACGTCACTCACCTCTCACTCTCTTCCGAGATCCGCTACTTCCACGATCCGGAAGAGGGATTCTGCTTGGTGGAAGCATCTCCGGCTCGGCGAGCAGGTGTCAAGACCGCCGCAACGTTTTGTTGAAGAAGTCCGGGCGTGAACCCGGAACCCCCTCCCGCCGGCACCGCGGGCGCCGGATCGACCGACCCCCGCCCGCCCGCACCGGCGCTCGCTACAGTGAGCACGTGCGATTGATGGTGGAGTTCACGACAGAACCGTTCGAACTGGACACGTTCCCCGAGCACGCCGCGGCGGCCCGCCAGGTCGTCGACGAGGCCGGCCTGGCCGTCTCGGTCGGCCCCTTCGGGACCGGCGCCGAGGGCGAGGCCGACCAGGTGCTCGCCGCGGTGACCAAGCTGCTCCGGGAAACCCTGACCGCGGGTGCGACCCGGATCTCGGTCCAGGTCAGCGTGCTCGGCGAGGAGGGCGGCACGCCGTGACCGAGCACGCGGAACACCCGCTCGCCCTGGCGATCAAGCCGCTGCTGGACGCCGTCGGCGCGACGCCCGTCCGACTGGACGAGGCAAAGTCCGAGGACGTCGTCCTGGAGTGGGAGGGCACCCCGGCGCTCGCCGTCCGGCTGCCGCACCTGAGCAGCGCCCTGGACCGCCTGCTGGCCGAGATGGCCCGCCAGTTCGACGGCCGCCCGCTGGCCGAGCTGGACCGCGGGGAGAAGCAGCGGGTCGTCGCCCTCCTGGAGGAGCGCGGCGCCTTCACCGTCCGCCACGGGGTCGAGACGGTCGCCTCGGCGCTCGGCGTCAGCCGGTTCACGGTGTACAACTACCTCAACCGCCAGGACGGCTCGAAGCCCTCCTGACCCCGGTCGATCCCCCGGTCGACTCCTCCAGGACCTCCTCCCGGCGGAAACCTTCCGGACAGGCGAACCCCGCCGGCGCGGCCAGTCCGAACCAGCCCCCGGCGGGGCGCACTTGGCGAATCGCACACGAATCGCGCCGGCAACGGCGGCCGGTTCAAAACGTAACCACCAACCGTTCAACAAAGTGTTGACGGCCGGGTGGGGTGGATCTAGCTTGTGCGGGTGGCACCACTCTTCAGGAGGTCCACCCGTGACCAACCACCCCCACACCCTTGACGCCCTGGCCGCGGCCGACACCGCGGACCTGGAAGCCGTTCTGCTGGAGGTCTGCTCCAGCCCCCACTGGGCCGCCGACGTCGCGCGGGCCAGGCCCTGGCCCGACCGGGAGTCCCTGCTCGCCGCCAACGCGGCGGCCGTGGCCGGGCTGACGGTCGCCGACCTGCACGACGCGATGGCCGGCCACGCCCGGATCGGCAAGCCCAGGACCGGCGACGCCACCTCGCAGCGGGAGCAGGCCGGCATCCAGGGCGTGGACCAAGCCCTCCTCGACGAACTGCACGAGGCCAACGCCGCCTACGAGGCCAAGTTCGGCCACGTGTTCCTGATCTGCGCGACCGGCCGCACCGCGGCCACCATGCTCGCCGCCCTGCGCGAGCGCCACCCCAACGACGCCGCCACCGAGGCGGAGATCGTCCGGGGCGAACTGCGCAAGATCAACGACATTCGGCTCAATCGCCTGCTCGACGCGTCCTGACAGGCCCTGACAGGCCCTGGCGGGTCCTGGCGGGCCCCGACGGGAAGATCCTGACGGATCGTTAGCATGCGTTGACGAATGATCACTTCTGCCATCAGTAAGGTCACTTCACCCATGACTGGCATCTCCACCCACGTGCTCGACACCAGCCTCGGCCGCCCGGCCGAGGGCGTCCCGGTCGAGCTCGCACTGCACACCGAGGGTGGCTGGCAGGTGCTCGGCACCTCCGCCACGGACTCCGACGGCCGGGTCAAGGACCTGCCGGCCGTGGAGGCGGGCTCGGTCGTCCGGCTGCTCTTCGACACCCGCGCCTACCACGCGCTCAAGTCCGCGGAGCCGCCGTTCTTCCCCGAGGTCTCGATCGTCTTCACGGTCGCGCCCGCGCAGCACCACTACCACGTGCCGCTGCTGCTCAACCCGTTCGGATACTCGGTCTACCGCGGAAGCTAGTAGACCGACCTGGAAGCCCTAGGAGCCACGTCATGGCCCACGTGCTCGGTCAGAACCAGTACGGCAAGGCGGAGAACCGCATCGTGCGGGTCTACCGCGACTCCACCCGGCACGAGATCAAGGACCTGAACGTCTCGGTCTCCCTCCGGGGCGAGTTCGAGGACGTCCACCTCACCGGGTCGAACGCCAACTGCCTCCCCACCGACACCACCAAGAACACCGTGTACGCCTTCGCCAAGGAGCACGGGATCGAGTCGGCCGAGGCCTTCGGCATCATCCTGGCCCGCCACTTCGTCGACGACACCGAGCGCGGCGTCGTGCACAGCGCCCGGATCCGGATCGAGGAGTACGCCTGGGACCGGATCAAGACGCCGGACAACTCGGCCCGCTTCATCGGCTCGGAGGAGGTCGGCCACTCCTTCGTCCGCAACGGCCAGGAGACCCGCACCACCGAGATCGTCTACGACGGCGAGACCGTCCAGGTCATCTCCGGCCTCAAGGACCTCGTCGTCATGAACTCCACCAACTCGGAGTTCTGGGGCTACATCAAGGACAAGTACACCACCCTGCAAGAGGCGTACGACCGCATCCTCGCCACCCAGGTCACCGCCCGCTGGAAGTACGGCTACGACGGCCGGGACGGCGAGGCCCAGCCCAACTGGAACCGCTCCTACACCCACGTGCGGCGGCACCTGCTGGAGGCCTTCGCCGAGACCTACTCCTACTCGCTGCAGCAGACCCTGCACTCAATGGGCACCCGGGTCCTCAACAACCGCGCCGAGGTGGACGAAGTCCGCCTGGAGCTACCCAACAAGCACCACTTCCTCGTCGACCTGGAGCCCTTCGGCCTCAAGAACGACAACGAGGTCTACTACGCCGCCGACCGGATGTACGGCCTCATCGAGGGCACCGTGCACCGCGAGGGCGTCGTCCCGGTCATCCCCGTCGCCTGACCGCCCCACCCCAATGGGCACCGCCCGGAGTCGCCGCACCCGCCGGCCCCCGAACGCCGGCCGCGTCCGGGCGGACAGCAGTACCCGCACCACCAGAACCACCCGTTCCACCAGTTTCTCCACCCCCACCCACCGGAGTTCGTGTCTGCCTCGCGGCGGCCGGCCCGGGGCACTGGAGAAGCGCCCCGAGGGACTCCTGCACCGCCGTCCCGCCCTCGGGGCACCTCCAGCGCCGCGGGCGCGCCGGGAGTCACGGGCACAAGAGGGGCTCGACATGGCACCCAGCGACACCAGCAGTAAAGACGGCGGTTCCACCCCGGAAAGAACCTCTGGCCCGGACGGCACGTCGGCGCACCTCCCCGGTGAGCCGTCCGGGCCCGGAACCCACCCCGTGGACGAGTTGCTGCCCCCGGTGAAGCTCTTCTCCACCGGACTCCAGCACGTCGCCGCGATGTACGCGGGGGTCGTCGCACCCCCGCTCATCGTCGGCGCCGGCGTCGGGCTCTCCCCCGCCGAACTCGCCCTGCTCATCTCGGCCAGCCTGTTCACCGCCGGACTGGCCACCCTGCTCCAGACCCTCGGCATCTGGAAGATCGGCGCGCGACTGCCGTTCGTCAACGGCGTCTCCTTCGCGGGAGTCGCGCCCATGATCGCCATAGCCAAGGAGCACAGCCCGAAGGACGCCCTCCCGGTGATCTTCGGAGCGGTGATCGTCGCGGGGATCCTGTGCTTCCTCGCGGCACCGTACTTCTGCAAGCTCATCCGGTTCTTCCCCCCGGTCGTCCAGGGCACCGTGATCACCCTCATCGGGGTGTCCCTGCTTCCGGTGGCGGTCAACTGGGCGCGCGGCGGCTCGCCGGGCGCCCCCGGATACGGCTCCATGCGGGCCGTCGGGCTCGCCGCGATCACCCTCGTCGCGGTGGTGCTCTGCAACCGGCTGCTGCGCGGCTTCTGGCAGCAGCTCTCGTTGCTCATCGGCCTGGCGCTCGGCACCCTGATCGCCTTCCCGCTGGGCCTGGCCGACTTCGGCGCGGTCAAGGACGCGAAGGTCTTCGCGCTCCCCTCCCCGTTCCACTTCGGCGCGCCCGTCTTCGACGCCGCCGCGATCGTCTCGATGTGCATCGTCATGGTGGTCGCCATGACCGAGTCCACCGCCGACATGCTCGCCCTGGGCAAGATCGTCGAGCGCGAGGCCGACGAACCCACGCTCGCCGCCGGCCTGCGGGCCGACGGACTGGCCACCGCGCTCAGCCCCGTCTTCAACGGCTTCGCCGCCAGCGCCTTCGCCCAGAACATCGGGCTGGTGGCGCTGACCAAGATCCGCAGCCGCTTCGTGGTCGCGGCCGGCGGCGGCATCCTGATCCTGCTCGGGCTCTTCCCCGTGCTCGGGTCGCTCGTCTCCCTGGTACCGCAGCCCGTCCTGGGCGGCGCCGGGATCGTGCTCTTCGGCACCGTCGCGGCGAGTGGCATCCGCACCCTCGCGGAGGCTGGGATGGAGTCCAGCTCGAACACCATCCTGGTGTCCGTGTCGCTCGGCGTCGGCATCATCCCCATCGCGGTACCGACCTTCTACGACTCCTTCCCGGAGGCCGTCCGGACCCTGATGCACTCCGGGATCTCGGTCGGCTGCGTGATGGCCGTCCTGCTCAACCTGCTCTTCCACCACGCCGGAGCCGCCCGCCGGACCAGATCCGGCAAGACCTCCGGCGCGACGGTGCCGACGGCGACACCGTCCTGACCGGCCCGGGAGGGGCGCACCCCGCGCGGCGAACGCCCCTCCCGGCCCTCCCCCATAGGAGTGACACCATGGCAGTCCAGCCCCCACCCGCCGACCAGCGGATCGTCATCGAGAACGTCGCGATCGCCACCGTCGACGCCGACGACACCGAGTACGCCCGCGGCCACGTGGTCATCCTCGGCAACACGATCGAGTCGGTCGGCGACGGACCCGCCCCGCAGTGGCTGGACAACGTGGTGCGCCGGATCAACGGCGAGGGCCACCTGATCACCCCCGGCCTGGTCAACACCCACCACCACTTCTACCAGTGGATCACCCGCGGCCTCGCCCAGAACGACATCCTCTTCGACTGGCTCGTCGCCCTCTACCCGACCTGGGCCCGGATCGACGAGAAGCTCGTCCACGCCGCCAGCCAGGGCTCCGCCGCCGCCCTCCTCAAGTCCGGCTGCACCACCGCCTCCGACCACCACTACGTCTTCCCCAAGGACGGCGGCGACGTCCTCGGCGCCTCCATCGAGGCCGTCCGGGAACTCGGCCTGCGGTTCACGGCGCTGCGCGGCTCCATGGACCGCGGCAAGAAGGACGGCGGCCTCCCGCCGGACCACGCGGTCGAGGAGCTCGACGACATCCTCACCGCCTCCGAGGCCGCCGTGGACACCTACCACGACTCCTCCTTCGGCTCGATGCTGCACATCGCCATCGCGCCCTGCTCGCCGTTCTCGGTCTCCACCGACCTGCTCCGCCAGTCCGCCGAACTCGCCCGCCGCAAGGGCGTCCGGCTGCACACCCACGGCTCGGAGACCGCCGAGGAGGAGCAGTTCTGCAAGGAACTGTTCGGCATGGGCCCGACCGACTACTTCGAGTCCGTCGGCTGGCTCGGCGAGGACGTCTGGATGGCGCACTGCGTCCACATGAACGACTCCGACATCGCCAAGTTCGCCGAGACCGGCACCGGCGTGGCCCACTGCCCCTCCTCCAACGCCCGGCTGGCCGCCGGGATCGCCCGCGTCCCCGACATGCTCAGGGCCGGCGTCCCGGTCGGCCTCGGCGTCGACGGCACCGCCTCCAACGAGTCCGGCGAACTCGGCACCGAGCTGCGCAACGCCCTGCTGATCAACCGTCTGCACGGGTCCCCGGCCGCCCTCACCGGCCGCCAGGCGCTGCGGCTGGGCACCATGGGCGGCGCCCGGGTGCTCGGCCGCCAGGGCGAGATCGGCTCGATCGAGGTCGGCAAGCTCGCCGACCTCGCGCTGTGGAAGATCGACGGTGTCCTGCACTCCTCCATCGCCGACCCGGTCGCCGCCCTCACCTTCGGCGCCCTGCCGCCGCTGGCCGTGCTGTTCGTCAACGGCAACGCCGTCGTCGAGAAGGGCCAGCTGACCACCGTCGACGAGGACCGGATCGCCCGCGCCTGCGCCCGCGCCGCCAAGGAGCTCGCCGCCCGGCCGCTCTGACGCCCCGCTCCTCCTCCACCCCTGAACTCCGGGCCGCCCAGGGACGGTGCGTGACCCGGACTCCGCAACCCGGCCTTCCCGGCCGGCGCGCGGACCGCAGCCCCGGACCCACGGCGAGGGTCCGGGGCTGCGGCGTGCCCGGGGGCGGGTGACGAGTGACGGATAACAGCGAACAGATGACAGCTGACGAAAGTTGTCATCTGTTATCTGTTCGCTGAAATCTGTTCGCCGTGATTCGCTTGCTGTGATCCGTTCGCCGTGGTGCGTCCGCCGCTACGCGCCCGGTCTCAGAAAGTGTTGGGTAATTGATCAACTTCGTGGCGTGATGCACTGGTGGTGATCGTCGCGGGCGAGGCATCCGCGACGATCACCGCCATGTGTGTC
>NZ_JBFBHW010000027.1:0-110592 GCF_040685395.1 Kitasatospora sp. NPDC088779
CGGTCCGATATCCGCTCACTCGCAGGCGCCTTGACCTGCCCCACCCTCGCCACACCACAACCAACGAGACACCGACCACAAAGTCACCGGCATTGGGCCTAGCCGATCAGGCGGGCCTTGGCCCGGGTGAACTCCTCGTCGGTGAGCGCGCCGGAGGCGTGCAGGGCGGCCAACCGCTCCAGCTGGCCGAGGAGTTGGTCGCCCGCGCTGAGGTCGGCGGGGGCGGTGTCGGCCGCCGGGCGGGCGGCCGACGCGGCTTTGCGGGCGAGCCGGGCGGCCTCCCGGAGCTGCTCGGCGAAGACGTCGGCCTTGGCCACGTCCTCGAACCGGTGCGAGCCGGTCAGCGCGACGACGGTGAGCACGTCGCCGTTGAGCTTGGTCCTGGTCACGGCCGCGTCCGTGACCGCCGTAAGCGGAACCGGGACCGGCGGTTTACCGTCCTTGAGAAAGAGCAGTCGGTGGGTCGTGAGGACGAGCACGCCCTTGCGGAAGTGGTCGGGATGGCGCCCGGCCGTCGAGGCGACCGGATTCTCGCCGTCGATGACGGCCGCCTCCACGGTGCGCACGGCCTCGGCCTGATGGGCTTGGCTGTTGTTTCCCGCCACCTTGAAGGCGGTGTCGATCAGATCGGTCCAGTCCATGGGACCGAGCGTAAAGGAGCCGCTCAGTAGGCTGCTCGGTGAGCGAGAGGAACTGGCATGCGAGGCGGCCCGGGGCAATTGCTGGCGGGGCGGTACCGGCTGACGGACCGTCCCGAACTCCTGCGGGCCCTGGCGGTGGACGACCGCACCGGGGAGTCCGTGCTGCTGCGCGCCCTGGAGCTGCCCGCGCTGCTGACCACCGGTCAGGACCTGGACGGCGAGGTGCCCGCGCACGCCGACCGGCTGGTCCGCCGGGTGGCGGCGGTCGGCTCGTCCGCGCCGACCGGGCACCCCCGGCTGCTGCGCGGGCTCGGTGCCTTCGTCGAGGGCGAACTGCTGTGGACGGTGGAGGAGCGGCCGGGCGCCATGACGCTGGCGGACCTGGTGGCGGCCGGACCGGTGCCGCCCTACCGGGCGGCCGAGCTGGCGGCGGACCTGGCCGGTGCGCTGCGGGCGCTGCACGAGGACGGACTCGTCCACGGGAACCTGACCCCCGAGTCCGTGCTGGTCTGCGAGGACGGCGCGGCGATGCTCGGCGGGCTGCTGTCCGGGGTGGCGCAGGAGGCGCTGGCCGAGGACCTCGGCGGCCCGGGGGGGCGCCGCCGGTACGACGTGCGGGCCACCCTGGTCGGCCCGGTGGCGGAGCGCTGGCCGCTGGACGGCGGCCCGGCGGGCGACTGCTGGGCGCTCGGGGTGCTGGTGCAGCGGCTGGTCACCGGCCGCTCGCCGTTCCCGGACGGCGGCGTGCCGGAGCTGGTGTCGGCGGTCCGGGACGGGCGGCGGGAGCCCGCCGCGGCCTGCGGGCCGCTGGCGCCGCTGGTCGAGCGGCTGCTGCAGCCCGACCCCTCGCTGCGGCCGACCGCCGAGGAGGCCCGCTGGGAGCTGGCGGCGCTGCTTGCGGGCGCGCCGGAGCCGGTCGACGAGGAGTGGGAGGCGCGGGCGCTGGTGCTGAGACCGGAGGCCCCGCTGGTGCGGCGTCGGCGCGGGCGGGGTGGTGGACGGGGGCGGCCGGAGGTCGTCGTGGGTACGAACGTCGGGGTGGGCGCCGGGGTGGGCGCCGGGCGGCCGGACGAGGTGCGGCCGCCGCGGATACCTCCGGCGCTGCTCGGCCCGCTGCTGGTCGGGGGCGTGTTCCTGCTGCTGGTGCTGGGAGTGACCGCGGTGGTGCTGTTCGCAGGCTGACGGCCCCGGAGTGTCCCGGGCCGTCGGTCCGACGGGTGAGCGTGATTACCGGGGCTGGCAAGGTGCGCCTAATGTGTGCGTGGGATTTGTTCGAACAGTGGTCTGCACCAGGCCCTCCGTCGCTGTGACGGCAGACGGATGTGAGGGGGAGTGGTCGCCGATGGGCGTGCAGGACCGGCCGGAGACGGCCGAGACGGAGCGGCTGCTGGCCGGGCGGTACGAGCTGGGCGACCGGCTCGGCCGCGGCGGGATGGGGACCGTCTGGCGGGCCTGGGACCGGATGCTGAACCGCGAGGTCGCGGTCAAGGAACTGACCGTCAACCACCTGCCTGAGGACGAGCTGCAGATCCTGCACGCCCGGATGAAGCGGGAGGCCAGCGCGGCCGCCCGGATCAAGCACCCCGGCGTGATCACGGTGCACGACGTGCTGGAGCAGGACGGCCGGCCGTGGATCGTCATGGAGCTGGTGGACGGCCGCTCGCTGGCCGACGTGATCAGCCAGGACGGCACCCTGCAGCCGCGCGCCGTCGCCGAGGTCGGCAGCCAGGTGCTCGCCGCACTGCACCGCGGCCACCAGCTCGGCGTCCTGCACCGCGACGTGAAGCCGGCCAACGTGCTGCTGGAGCGCGGTACCGGGCGGGTGGTGCTGCTGGACTTCGGCATCGCGACGTACGAGGGCTCGGCCGAGTTGACCCGGCCGGGCGATCTGGTCGGCTCGCCGGACTACCTGGCGCCGGAGCTCGCCCAGGGCGAGCGGCCCGGGCCGGCCTCCGACCTGTGGGGCCTCGGGGCGACGCTGTACGCCGCGGTGGAGGGCCAGTCGCCGTTCCGCCGGACCTCGCCGATCACCACACTGGCCGCCGTGGTGGGTGAGCCGCTGCCGGAGCCGCTCCGGGCCGGGCCGCTGGGCCCGGTGCTGGCCGCGCTGATGGCCAAGGACCCGGCCGAGCGGCCGAACGCGGACGAGGCCGCCCGGATGCTGGCCGAGGTGAAGGCCGGGCACACGATCGGCCTGAAGTCGGTCGCGCCGCTGCGCGCGCCCACCCAGTCGGTGCCCGTGGTGGACCGCAGCGAGCGCCCGGCGGCGGCGGAGGACCACTCGGAGGAGGCCGCGCCGGGGACGACGGTGGAGGAGGCCGAGGAGCCGACCGGGGTGCGCTCGGGGGCCGTTCCGGACACCACCGGGGGCGCGGCCGACGGGGCGGCGGCGCTCACCGCAGCGGTCGCGCCGGTGGCGCACCCCGTCACGCCCGCGCGCGGGCCGGCCAAGCGCCGCAGCACCCTGAAGATCGTCGTGATCGCGGTGGCCGTCGGCCTGCTGGCGGCCGGCGCGACCTTCCTCGCCACCCGGAACACCACCACCGGGCACGTCGCCGCCTCCACGGCCGACGAGCCCGTCCCGACCGCCTCCGTCAACCCGGACCCCACCAGTGGCGCCAGCCCGGGGCCGGCGGCGCCCAACGGCTACCACTGGGTCGACGACCCGGCCGGCTTCCGCTTCCCGCTGCCCTCGGTCAGCCCGGCCTGGCAGCGCAGTGCCACACCCGACAACCAGGTCTACTACAGCCCCGACAACAAGGTGCACTACCTGCAGTTCGCGGTCACCGTCGGCCAGTCGGTCAAGCCGCTGGACCACCTGCGGCAGATGGAGGCCACCGTCTCCAAGAACCTTAAGGAGTACAAGCAGCACAAGATGACCGGCGTCGCGGTGAACGGCCACGAGGCGGCCGTCTGGGAGTTCAGCTACCTCGCCAAGGAGGGCGGCCGGCGCCGGGCGGTCGAGGCCGAGTTCATCGACGACGACGGCACCAGCTACGCGATCTACTCGTCCAGCCCGGACCGGGGCAACGAGTGGAACGAGGCGGAGCAGCGCTTCAACGCGGTGCTGCACTACTTCGCGCCGACCCGCTGACCGGGGGGAGCCCGCTCCACCCGGCCGCGGCAGATTCTTGTTACCGACGGGTACCGGACCGGCCGCCGAGCGCCTAGGCTGCGCCGTATGTCGGACCTCACAGCAGGCGCAGCGGCCACCGAACACCCCGCGACCGGGAACCCGCCCGCCCCCGGCGGGGGCCGGACCGTCGCGGCGGCCGTCCCGCCGTCCCTGGTCGCCCGGCTGGCCGCCGGCGTCACCGCCACCGGCGAGCCCAGCCTGGTGGAGACCGTCGCCCCGCTGACCGGCGAGCGGCTGGCGAGCCTGCCGCGGTCCACCCCGGCCGACGTCGAGGTCGCCTTCGAACTGGCCCGCCGCGCCCAGACGGCCTGGGCCGCGCTGCCGGTGCGCCGCCGGGCGGCCGTCCTGCTGCGCTTCCACGACCTGCTGCTCAAGCGGCAGGACGAGGTGCTGGACCTCGTCCAGGCCGAGACCGGCAAGGCCCGGCTGCACGCCTTCGAGGAGGTGCTGGCCGTCGCCATGGCCGCCCGGCACTACGGGCGGGCCGCGCACGGCTACCTCCGGGACAAGCGGCGCGGCGGGGCGCTGCCGGTGCTCACCCACGCGGTCGAGGCCCGCCGGCCCAAGGGCGTGGTCGGCCACATCTCGCCCTGGAACTACCCGCTGGAGCTGTCCGTCGGCGACGTCCTGCCCGCCTTCGCGGCAGGCAACGCCGTGGTCAACAAGCCGGACACGCAGACCGCGCTGACCGCGCTGTGGGCCCGCGAGCTGCTGATCGAGGCCGGGCTGCCGGCCGACCTGTGGCAGGTCGTGATCGGCGACGGCCCGGTGATCGGTCCCGCCGTGGTGGAGCACGCCGACTACGTCTCGTTCACCGGCTCCACCCGCACCGGCCGGGAGGTCGCCCAGCGCGCCGCCGCCCGGCTGGTCGGCGCCTCGCTCGAACTCGGCGGCAAGAACGCCATGCTGGTCCTCTCCGACGCCGACCTCGACCGGGCCGCCGCGGGCGCCGTGCGGGCCTGCTTCTCCTCCGCCGGGCAGCTGTGCATCTCGATCGAGCGGCTGCTGGTGCACCGCTCGGTGGCCGACGACTTCCTGGAGCGCTTCGCCGCCCGCACCCGGGCGCTGCGCCTCGGCGGCGGCCTGGCCTACGGCGCCGACATGGGCTCGCTGGTCTCCGTCCGCCAGCTGGAGACCACCACCCGACACGTAGAGGAGGCGGTCAAGGCGGGCGCCACCGTGCTGGCCGGCGGCCGGGCCCGGCCCGACCTCGGCCCGTACTTCTTCGAGCCGACCATCCTCGACGGGGTCACCCCGGACATGGCGGTCTGCGGCGAGGAGACCTTCGGCCCGGTCGTCTCCGTCTACCGCTTCGACACCGACGACGAGGCGGTGGCCGCCGCGAACTCCACGCCGTACGGCCTGAACTCCAGCGTCTGGACCAGGGACACCCGGCGCGGCCGGGCGGTCGGGGCCCGGCTGCGCACCGGCACGGTCAACGTCAACGAGGCCTACGCGGCCGCGTACGGCTCGATCGGCTCGCCGATGGGCGGCATGGGCGACTCCGGGCTCGGCCGCCGCCACGGCGCCGAGGGCATCCTGCGCTTCACCGAGGCACAGACCGTCGCGACCCAGCGGCTGATGCCGATCGCGCCCTCGTTCGGGCTGGACGACCGGCAGTTCGCCGCGGTGATGACCGGCGGGCTGCGGGTGCTGAAGGCGCTGCGGTTCAAGTAGCCGTCCCGGGCCGAAGGTTCAAGTAGCCGTCCCGGGCCGAAGGTTCAAGTAGCCGTCCCGGGCCGAAGGTTCAAGTAGCCGTCCCGGGCCGGCGGTTCGTCCCCGTGGGTCGGAGTCGGCCCGGCCGGTGGTCCGATCCGACCGTCCCGCAGCCAGGTTCCGTCCCGCAGTCAGGTTCGCCCGTCCCGCAGTCAGGTCCGCCCGTCCCGTAGTCAGGTTCGTGTCCCGAAGGAGCAGTGGCAGATGGTGGAGTCCGGCGGTGCGGCGGAGTTCGACTACGACGTGGTCGTGGTCGGCTCCGGCTTCGGTGGTTCGGTCGCCGCGCTGAGGCTGACCGAGAAGGGCTACCGGGTCGCCGTCCTGGAGGCCGGTCGGCGCTTCGAGCGGGACGAACTGCCCAGGAACTCCTGGGACCTGCCGAACTACCTGTGGGCGCCGAAGCTCGGCCTCTACGGCATCCAGCGGATCCACCTGCTGGCCAACGTGCTGATCCTGGCCGGCGCCGGGGTCGGCGGCGGCTCGCTGAACTACGCCAACACCCTGTACGTGCCGCCGAAGGCCTTCTTCGAGGACCGCCAGTGGCGCCACATCACCGACTGGCAGGAGGAGTTGGCGCCGTTCTACGACCAGGCGCAGCGGATGCTCGGGGTCCGGCTCAACCCGACCGTCACCCCCTCCGACGTGCACCTCAAGGCCGCCGCCGAGCAGATGGGGGTGGGCGACACCTTCCACATGGCGCCGGTCGGGGTCTTCTTCGGGGACGGCCGGGACGCCGGCGGCAGGGCCAAGGCGGCGCCCGGGGACGAGGTCGCCGACCCGTACTTCGGCGGTGCCGGGCCGGCCCGCAAGGCCTGCGTGGAGTGCGGCGAGTGCATGACGGGCTGCCGGCACGGGGCCAAGAACATGCTCACCGAGAACTACCTGCACCTGGCCGAGCGGGGCGGCGCCGAGATCCACCCGCTCACCACGGTGGCCCGGATCCGGGAGCTCCCCGGAGCCGACGGGAGCCACGGCTACGCGGTGGACGTGCGCCGGACCGACTCCCGCTCCCGCACCGACCGGGTGAAGGCGGGCGCGCGGACCATCACCGCCGCCCGGGTGGTGGTCGCGGCCGGGACGTACGGCACCCAGTCGCTGCTGCACCGGATGCGTGACGGGGGGCACCTGCCCCGGATCTCCGCCCGGCTCGGCGAGCTGACCCGCACCAACTCCGAGGCGCTGGTGGGCGCGCAGACCACCGACCGGCGCTACGGCAGCCGGGTGGACTTCACCAAGGGCGTGGCGATCACCTCCTCGATCCACCCGGACGCCAGCACCCACATCGAGCCGGTCCGCTACGGCAAGGGCTCCAACGCGATGGGCGCGCTGTCGATAGCCCAGGTCAAGGGCGGCGGGCGGGCCCCGCGCTGGCTGCGCTACCTGGGCGGGTCGGTGCGCCACCCGGTGACCTTCGCCCGCTCGATGAACCAGCACCGCTGGTCCGAGAAGACGATCATCGGCCTGGTGATGCAGTCGCTGGACAACTCGATCACCGTCTCGCTGAAGAAGGACCTGCTCGGCAAGAGCCGGCTCACCTCCGCCCAGGGCCACGGCGCCCCCAACCCGACCTGGATCCCGGCCGCCGAACAGGGCGCCCAGGCGCTGGCCGAGCAGATCAACGGCTTCGCGGGCAGCAGCGCCGGCGAGATCTTCGACATCCCGATGACCGCCCACTTCCTCGGCGGCTGCCCGATCGGCGACGCCCCCGAGACCGGCGTGGTCGACCCCTACCACCGGCTGTACGGCCACCCCGGGATCAGCGTGGTCGACGGCGCGGCCGTCTCCGCCAACCTCGGGGTGAACCCCTCGCTGACCATCACCGCGCAGGCCGAGCGCGCCATGTCGATGTGGCCCAACAAGGGCGAGGCGGACCGCCGCCCGGCCCAGGGCGAGGCCTACCGGCGGGTCGCCCCGGTGGCGCCGGCCCGGCCGGCCGTCCCGGAGGACGCGTTCGGCGCGCTCCGACTGCCGCTGCTGCCCGTCCCGGAGGTCCCGAAGAAGCGCGGATGAGCAGGCCTCGACGGGCCAACCCGCCCGGCTCGGTACCCGGTTGACATTCGTTCGGATCCGATGGGATAAACGGGCTTTCTGGGGGACCAGGAACTCGTCGAGCGGGGGGAAACCGGTCCATGGCCATCTGCGCATCGTGCGGCGCGGCATCGGTGGAAGGGGCGTCCGCGTGCGTCTCGTGCGGGCGGCCGCTGACGCCGCCCCCGCCGACGGCCGCCATGCCCGCGGTACCTCCCGTCGTTCCGCCTGCCGTACCGCCCCCGCCGGCGTACGGTCCGCCGTCCGCCACGCCCGGGTACCCGCCGCCGCCTCCGCCGCCCGGCTACGGCCCGCCGCCCGGCTACGGCCCGGGCCACCCGCAGCCCGCCGGGCCGCCCACGCTGGGCAGTTGGGGCGCCGGGCAGCCGTACGACCCGCGGGCCGGGCGGCCGACCGTGCTGAGCCAGCTGCTCGGCGCGGACTGGCGCCCGGCGCTCCTGGTCGCCGCCGCCCCGACCGCCGTGCTGCTGCTGGCGGCGCTGATCGTGGCGATCCCGAGCGACTACCAGTACGCCTACCTGGTCCGGGCGCCCGGGTTCGGCGAGCGCTTCGGCGCCGCCCTGTCGATGGCGCTGAGCGCGCTCGGCGCGCCGTTCAAGCTCGGGTACACCAGCGCGTTGCGGCGCGGCGACGCGGAGGGCATGGACGCGCTGTTCCGGGCGGTGCCGCTGACGGTCACTGTGCTGTGGGCGCTGGCGCTCTGGCTCGGCCTGCGGACCGGGGCGCGCCGCCGCCGGGCCGCCGGCCTCCAGCTGACCCGAGCCCAGGCCGCGGGCGAGGCGCTGCGTACCGCGGTGGTCCTGGCGGCGGTGACCGCGCTGCTCGGGCTGGCCGGCGGGACGTCCTGGCAGCCGCAGCGCACCGGCCTCGTCGGCCGCGCCCTCGGGGTGACGTACACCGTGGACTCCGGCTGGCTGGAGGCGACCGGCTGGACCGCCCTGCTCGCCGCGCTGACGGCCTTCGCCGTCCACGGCACCGACGCGCTGCGCTGGGCCGCCTGGCGCAGCCGGGCGGTGCGCGGCTGGGCGGTCGCCGCGCTCACGGGCGGCCGGGCGCTGGCACTGTCGCTGGGCCTGGCCTCGGTGACGGGTTTCGTGCTGGTCGCGGTCAACAGCGAGGAGGGCTGGCAGACACCGGTCTCGGCGGCCTTCCTGCCCAACCTCGGCCTGGGCCTGCTCGGCCTGGGCTCGGGGGCGACTTTGCAGGCGTTCAGCGGGGCGAGCGGCGGGGCGAGCGGCGGGGCGAGCGGCGGGGCGAGCGACGCGGCGGCCGCGATCGGCGGCGACTGGCAGGACACCCCCGACAGCATGGAGGTCTCCTTCTTCGACCTGCACGACCAGACCGCCGACTGGCGCTGGACCGGCCTGCTGGCCCTCGCCACGGCGGGCGTCCTCGGCTGGTCGGCGTACCGGCGGCGGCTGGACGCGGCCGACCGGCTCCGGCTGGCGGCCGTCCACGCCGTGGCGCTCACCGCGCTGATGGCGGTGGGCGGTGCGCTGATGACGACCTCGACGTCCTCGGCGACCCCGGGGTGGAACACCTTCGCGAACCAGACGGTGCTGTCCCGGGAGACCTCGATCAGCCTGGGCTTCGCCAGCGTGCTGGTGGCCAACCTGGTCTGGGCGGCGATCGGCGCGCTGCTGGTGCCGCCGCTGCTGGCGGCCGTCCGCGGCCGGGGCGCGGTGGCCCGCGAGGACGCCTACGGCGCGCCCCCGTACGGCGCGCCCCCGTACGGCGCGCCCCCGTACGGCGCGCCCCCGTACGGCGCGGTGCCGTCGCCGGGGGCGCCGTACGAGGCCGGGCCTGAGCCGCAGCCGTACGCCTCCGGGGCGGCGGTGGGCGACGTGGTCGGCTCGGACGACGCGCCGCTGGTGCCGCCGCCCGGCTCGCCGGCCGAGGAGCCGGTCGATCCGAGCGTCTGGCGCAAGCAGCCCTGAGCCGGGCAGCCGCGAGCGGAGCAGCCCTGAGCGGAGCGTCCGTGGGCGGAGCGGCCCGGACAGGGCAAAGGGCCCCGCGGGGGAACGGGGCCCTTTGTCGCTCAGCACGCGGCGTCAGGGCTGCGCCGGTGCTGGGGGTGACGGCGCCGGGGGAGGGGCGCCGTCGGGTCGGTCGGCTCAGGGGTCGCGCCGTCGCGGGCCGGCGTGGGTGGCCGGTGGCGCGGGGCGCGCACGCTCGCGGTGCGGCGGGTCGGCGCGCAGGTCTGCGCCGGGCCTTCGCTCACGGAGCGTGAGGTGACGTACGGGGCTGTCGCCCAGTGCGGCGGCAGCGGTCGGGGTCTCCGCGGTGAGCCTGCCGGCCGCCGGGAGAACCGCTTCCACGCAGCATCGTGCTGGACGAAGGGCTTGCTCTGCAACCGATTCGGCACAGTTCGGCCCAGCGCATTTGGTGCGGGTGCCGACTCCCTGGTGTGGCCCGGGCGCGGGTGCGGGCCTCGCCCCGCCCCGTCGGGCGGTTGCGGGCAGGTGCCGACGCGAGGCGTCGATGATCACGGTGCGTAGTGGTGTGGGTGGCTGCGGCGCACGGGGACGCGCGTAGCGGCGCGGGACGGGGAAGGGTGTGCGCCCGGGTGTGCCCGGCTCGCGGCGGGGGGTGCGACGACCGGCCCGGGCGTCCCCGGGGACCGGCCGTCCCACCTCTCGGTCCAGTCGCGGCCGGGGTCGCTGTCCCCTGCTGTCCGGCCGCGGCACCCGCGCACGGTCCCACGGCACCGCGCTCCCGGCGGGGCCGGGGCGGCGGTGCCACATGCGCCGGTGGACTGGGATGAAGCTCCACGCGTGGTCCTGCAGTCCGTACGGCGGCGCCCCTGGCCGGGGCGAAGGCGGCGCGTCTGGCGGGCGCGGCGCGGTCGTACGGTCGTCTGAAGCAACGAAAGGCGGCCCCGCCCGGTCACGGTCGTTTGGACGGGCAGACGAGTGAAACCGGACAGCCCGGTAGAATCGGTGTCCAGACACCCCCACCCGTCGCCGCCGCGGCCCCCGCCGGGGAAGCGGTTCGGTGTGACACCTCTCGTACCGCTGCCGGAAGGCCGTCTGTGTCCTCTGCAATTCCCGTCCAGTCCGCGCCGGACAACGACACCGTCCTGGTGGTCGACTTCGGCGCCCAGTACGCCCAGCTCATCGCCCGTCGGGTGCGTGAGGCGCGGGTCTACAGCGAGATCGTGCCGAGCAGCATGCCGGTCGCCGAGATGCTCGCCAAGAACCCCAAGGCGATCATCCTCTCCGGCGGTCCGTCGTCGGTCTACGAAGAGGGCGCGCCGCAGCTCGACCGCGCGATCTTCGAGGCCGGGGTCCCGGTCTTCGGCATGTGCTACGGCTTCCAGCTGATGGCCAAGATCCTCGGCGGCACGGTCGACAACACCGGCGCCCGCGAGTACGGCCGCACCCCGCTGACCGTCAGCCGCACCGGCTCCACCCTGTTCGAGGGCGTTCCGGCGGAGCACTCGGTGTGGATGTCGCACGGCGACGCCTGCTCCGCCGCCCCGGAGGGCTTCACCGTCACCGCGTCCACCGCGGTGGTCCCGGTCGCGGCCTTCGAGAACGACGAGGCCCGCCTCTACGGCGTCCAGTACCACCCCGAGGTGCTGCACTCCGACCACGGCCAGCAGATCCTGGAGCACTTCCTCTACCGCGGCGCCGGCATCGCCCCGACCTGGACCACCGGCAGCGTGGTCGAGGAGCAGGTCGCGCTGATCCGCGCCCAGGTCGGCGAGAAGCGCGCGATCTGCGGCCTCTCCGGCGGCGTGGACTCCGCGGTCGCGGCGGCCCTGGTCAACAAGGCCATCGGCTCCAAGCTGACCTGCGTGTACGTCGACCACGGCCTGATGCGCAAGGGCGAGACCGAGCAGGTCGAGAAGGACTTCGTGGCGGCCACCGGCGTGCAGCTGAAGGTGGTCGACGCCGCGGAGCGCTTCCTGAACGCGCTGAAGGGGGTCACCGACCCCGAGGAGAAGCGCAAGATCATCGGCCGGGAGTTCATCCGGGTCTTCGAGCAGGCCCAGGCCGAGATCGTCGCCGAGGCCGGCGAGCACGGCGAGTCGGTCGACTTCCTGGTCCAGGGCACCCTGTACCCGGACGTGGTGGAGTCCGGCGGCGGCACCGGCACCGCCAACATCAAGTCCCACCACAACGTCGGCGGCCTGCCCGAGGACCTCCAGTTCCAGCTGGTCGAGCCGCTGCGCAAGCTGTTCAAGGACGAGGTCCGGATGGTCGGCCAGGAGCTGGGCCTGCCGGAGGAGATCGTCCAGCGCCAGCCGTTCCCGGGCCCGGGCCTGGGCATCCGGATCGTCGGCGAGGTCACCCAGGAGCGGCTGGACCTGCTCCGCGACGCCGACGCGATCGCCCGCGAGGAGCTGACCGCGGCCGGCCTGGACCGTGAGATCTGGCAGTGCCCGGTCGTGCTGCTCGCCGACGTGCGCAGCGTGGGCGTGCAGGGCGACGGCCGCACCTACGGTCACCCGATCGTGCTGCGCCCGGTCTCGTCCGAGGACGCCATGACCGCCGACTGGTCGCGCCTGCCGTACGACGTGCTGGCCAAGATCTCCACCCGGATCACCAACGAGGTCCGCGACGTGAACCGCGTCGTCGTCGACGTCACCAGCAAGCCGCCGGGCACCATCGAGTGGGAGTGAGCACTCCCGCCGGCCGCTGAGCCGCTGCTGAACGGCCGTGCCGTCGTTCCCGTACCAGGGAACGGCGGCGCGGCCGTTCGCGGTGGGGCGGTCGCCGCCGGGGTGGGGACCTCCCACCGAAAGCGATCGGGAGCGGGCAGAATGCGGACCGGACCTGTCAGGGAGTGGCGGGCCGCGAGGGAAGGTGTGAGCGATGTCGGAGGCTGGCAACTCCGTGGCGGGTGACGGGGAAGCGGGCGACGGGGAAGCGGGCGACGGGGGAGCGGCCGGTCCGGCCGACCGGGCGGCGCAGTGGCGGGCGTCCGCGTCCCGGTACGCGCTGCTGCCGCTGCGGCTCTTCCTCGGCGTCACCTTCGTGTACGCCGCCCTCGACAAACTGTCCGACGCGCACTACCTGGCCGGGGCGGCCGACCCGGCGTCGTTCGTCTCGCAGACCCAGGCGGCCAGGGGCGGCAGCCCGATCTCCTTCCTGCTCGGCGCCGCCCTGGACGCGCCCACCCTGTTCGCGCTCGCCGTCGCCTTCGGTGAGCTGGCGGTCGGCCTCGGCACCCTGCTCGGCCTCTGGGGCCGGGTCGCGGCGCTCGGCGGCGCGCTGATCAACCTCAGCCTCTGGCTGTCCATCAGCTGGAGCGTCTCGCCCTACTACCTGGGCAACGACCTCGGCTACCTGATGGCCTGGACGCCGCTGCTGCTGGCCGGCACCCCGGACCTGTCGGTGGACGGCTACCTCGCCCGGCGGGCCGGCCGGGAGCGGGGGCGCGGGCTGGGCGAGGACCGCGTCAGGCGCCGGGCGCTGGTGGACGGCGGGATCGCCGCCGTCGCGATCGGCGGCGCCGGGCTGCTCACCGGCTCGCTCACCCGGACCTTCGGCCGGGCCAAGCACTCCGCGCCCAAGCAGTCCGCGGCCCCGGCCACCACCCCGGCGCAGTCCGGACCGGCCCCCTCGGTGGCCGCCGCGAGCGTGCCGGTCGGCGGCTCGGCCCAGGTCAAGGACCCGGCCACCGGGGACGCCGTCTACATCGTGCAGCCCAAGGCGGGCCAGTACTGCGGCCTGTCCGCGGTGTGCACCCACTCCGGCTGCGCGGTCGACGCCCCGAAGAACGGCCAGCTGTACTGCCCCTGCCACGGTTCCCGGTTCGACGCCGCGACCGGCGCGGTGGTCAACGGGCCGGCGGTCAAGCCGCTGCCGAAGTACACCGTCACCCAGGACGGCGACAAGCTGAACCTCGGGCCGCTGCAGGGCTGAGCCTGATCGGGCGGGTTCAGTCCCGGCGGTCGGTGCGACCGCGCCGGGCGACCGCCGCGACCGCGCCGGCCAGGCCGCCGAGGCCGAGCACGATGAAGGTGACCGGGATGACGATCCGGCCGTTCACCGCCTGGTCGTTGAGCGCCGCGACCAGGTAGACCACCGCGATCGTGCTGAACAGCGCCCCCGCGATCAGCGAGAACAGGTCGAGCCGGTGCTTCCTCACTGCTGGACCACCTTGATGTTGCCGATCCCGACCGCGAGTTCGAGGTCGAATGTGCCCTTGGACGGATGGCCGCTGCCGGGTGGCAGCAGGTAGGTGTGGCGGCCGGTGCCGTTGTTGCGCTCACCGGGGGTGGAGACGTCGCCGAGGCCCACCCGGGCCACCAGGTTCACCGTCACGTCCGGCGGCAGGACGACGGTCAGCTCGCCGGCGCCGAGTTCGACCTTGCTGGTGAGGGTGGCCCCGGCCGGGTCGAGCCCGCTCAGGTCCAGCTGGAGCCGGCCGGCCCCCAGGGAGTACCGGGGCTGGAGTTCGGCCGAGGCGACGACGGTGAAGTCGCGCCGGCCGACGGCGTTGCGCATGGAGTCCGGGGAGTGGCCGACGAAGACCAGCGCCAGGGTGAGCAGCAGGCCCGTCACCGCGAGCTTGCGGGCCCGGCCGAACTTCGCGCCGAGCAGCAGCGTCAGGCCGATCACCAGCAGCGCGGTGGCCAGCACGGTCGCGCTCAGCACGGTGACGTCGGTGTGGCCGGCCGAGGCGGACCAGACCGCGGCACCCGCGCCGATCGCCAGCAGCAGGCCGAAGAAGCCGAGTGCGGACCGCTCCCGGCGTTGCCGGACGGCGGCGGGCCGGGGCCGGCCGGGCGGGCCGTCCTTGCGCAGAGGGTCGCCCGCGGGCAGGTCGACGCGCTGCCACCAGGGCTGGGCCGGGCCGCCCGCCGGCGGCACCGGGGTGCCGAACGGCGGGGTGGGGCCGGCGCCGTACGGGTTGCGCTCGGGGTGGCGCGGGTCCCACAGGTAGCCGGTCGGGCCGGGGGCCGGGGAGTCGGCGGGCACCGTTCCGGCGGCGCGCTCGGCCGCGTGCCGGGCGCGGGCGGCCTCGTCGTCCTCCGGCCCGGACCACGGGTACGGGCCGTACTGGTCCCCGTCGGGGTAGTGGCGGTCGTACGGGCCGCCGCGGCGGCGCCGGCGCACCCGGCCGCGGCGGCGGTCCGGGTCGTAGCGCACCGCCAGGAAGACCAGGCCGGCGAGCAGCAGCAGCGGGAACAGCTGGTCGTCCTGGCCCATCGAGGAGAAGAACACCCCGGTACCGATCACGGCCAGCAGCACCGCGCCGACCGACTGGCCGTCCACCCGGCCGGTGAGCACCCGCTGGAGTTCGGTGCGCCCGTGCCGGGTGCCGCCCCGGCCGTCCGGCACCGGCTCGGTGGGGACGATCAGCCAGGCCAGGCCGTACAGGAACAGCCCGAGGCCGCCGGAGAGGCAGAGCACCACGGTGACCACCCGGAAGACCACCGGGTCGATGTCCAGGTGCCGCCCGAGGCCGCCGCAGACGCCGGCCACCACGCGGTGGTGCTCGGTCCTGGTCAGCGGGGGGCGGTCCGGTTCCGGCGGGGCGGCGGGCCCGGTCTCCTGGATGCGGTGGTCGTCGGTCATGGGCACCATCCTCCCGGCTGCCCCGGTCCGGCCCAACCGGTGCGAGCCCTGCCCGGACCCTGACTTGTCCCTGAGAAGGGGTCAGGGGCACACCCTGATGCGTCCGTGTGCGCGGGCGTGGAACCATCGGTGGCGTGGCAGCACCCGGTTCCGACCCCCGATCCCTCGCCCCCGACGCCGTGCCGGCGGGCGGCACCGACCCGACCGCGCCCGACGGCGGACGGCCGCCGTACCGCCGGCTCTACCGCAGCCCGCAGCGGCGGATGCTCGGCGGCGTCGCGCAGGGGCTCGCGGTGCACCTCGGGCTCCCGGTGCGGTGGGTGCGGCTCGCGTTCGTGCTGCTGTTCTTCGCGCAGGGGATCGGCACCCTGCTGTACGCGGCGTTCTGGTTCGTGGTGCCGATCGGCATCGGCGAGCCCGCGCAGCGCGGCGCCGCCCACTGGGTGTACGTCAACGGCGCCTTCGTCCCGACCGGTTCGGGGCAGCAGCCGGGCGGCGCGCTGAGCAAGGGCCGCGGCGGCTGGCTCGGCCGGCTGCGCGAACTGCTCCAGCACGCCCTCCAGGGCGAGCCGGCCGCGGCCCCCGCGGAGGGGGAGGACGGCGCGGGCGGCAAGACCGGGCAGGGCGGCCTCGGCCAGCTCGCGGCCCTGGTGATGATGGTGATCGGCATCACCGCCCTGCTCAACGCGCTCGGCCTGCAGACCGCCAAGCCGTACACCTGGCCGCTGCTGGCGATCGGCGTCGGCGTCGCGCTGGTCTGGCGGCAGGCCGACGACTCGCGCTGGCAGCGCTGGTTCGGCCTGGAGGAGGGCGACAAGCGGCGCGGCGCCTACACCCGGGTCGGTGCCGGCGTGCTGCTCGTGGTGGCCGGCACCATCGCCTTCCTCGCCATGCAGGGCAGCGGCTCGACGCTCGGCTCGGTGGTCGAGGCCTCGCTCGCGGTACTCGCGGGGGTGCTGGTGCTGCTCGGCCCGTACGGGCTGCGCCTGTGGCAGGACCTCGGTGCCGAGCGCACCGCGCGCATCCGCGCCCAGGAGCGCGCCGAGATCGCCGCGCACGTCCACGACTCGGTGCTGCACACCCTGACCCTGATCCAGCGCCGGGCCGAGGACCCCAAGGAGGTGCTGCGGCTGGCCCGTGCCCAGGAGCGCGAGCTGCGGCTGTGGCTGTACCGCCCGGAGGCCGCCGCCGAGGCCGCGCCCGACACCATGGCGGAGAGCCTGCGCGCCGTCGTCGCCGAGGTCGAGGACCGGCACGGCGTCCCGGTCGAGGTCGTGATCGTCGGTGACTGCCCGATGGACGAGCGGATCGCGGCCCAGATGCAGGCCGCGAGGGAGGCGACCGTCAACGCGGCCAAGTACGGTGGCGGGGGACCGGTCCAGGTCTACGCCGAGGTGGAGGGGAAGACGGTGTCGGTGTTCGTCCGCGACCACGGTCCCGGCTTCGACCCCGACACGGTGCCCGAGGACCGGATGGGCGTACGGGAGTCGATCATCGGCCGCATGAAGCGCAACGGCGGCACCGCACGGGTGCGGCCCGCGCCGGACGGCGGGACCGAGGTCGAGCTGGAGATGGAGAGAACGAATGACTGAGGCAGCGCCGGAGCGCACCGCGAGAGTCGTCCTGGTGGACGACCACCGGATGTTCCGCACCGGGGTCCGGGCCGAGATCGGCCGCACCGAGGCGACCGGCATCGACGTGGTCGGCGAGGCCGACGACGTCGAGTCGGCGGTCCGGGTCGTCGCCGAGACCCGGCCGGACGTGGTGCTGCTGGACGTCCACCTGCCCGGCGGCGGCGGTGTCGAGGTGCTGCGCCGCTCGGCCGGGGTGATGGGCGAGCAGGGCGGGGTCAAGTTCCTCGCCCTGTCGGTGTCGGACGCCGCCGACGACGTGATCGGCGTCATCCGCGGCGGCGCGCGCGGCTACGTCACCAAGACCATCACCGGCACCGACCTGGTCAACGCGATCTTCCGGATCGCCGACGGCGACGCGGTGTTCTCGCCCCGGCTGGCCGGCTTCGTCCTGGACGCCTTCGCCGCCACCGACACCCCGCCGGTCGACGAGGACCTGGACCGCCTCACCCAGCGCGAGCGCGAGGTGCTCCGCCTGATCGCGCGCGGCTACGCGTACAAGGAGATCGCCAAGCAGCTCTTCATCTCGGTGAAGACGGTCGAGAGCCACGTCTCCGCCGTCCTGCGCAAGCTCCAGCTGAGCAACCGGCACGAACTGACCCGCTGGGCCACCGCCCGCCGTCTGGTCTGAGCCCCGGCCTGGGCGGCCGAGCCGGTGCGCCGCTGAGCCGGTGCCTCGCTGAGCCCACGTGCCGCTGAGCCCCGGTCGCGAGCCCGCCCGGTCCGGTTCCTCCGGGCCGGGCGGGCTTGTCGGTGGGTGGCCATAGACTCGGAGTGCCATGAGTAGCCTCTTTGACGACCTCCCGCTCCCCGGTTTCGAGGCACCCGCCGCCGGGTCGAAGCAGCCCGCCGTGCCCCTCGACGAGGAGCCCCCGCCGTACGAGGACGACGCCCCGTACGAGGCCTACGAGGAGGCCATCCCGGAGGGGCTGTTCCAGACCGACCACGCCGCCGAGACCGCGCGGGACGCCTGGTACCGCAACGGCGCCGCCCGTACGGTGGTGGATCCGGCGCAGCTGCTGGAGGGCATGAACGACCCGCAGCGCGAGGCGGTGCTGCACGCGGGCTCGCCGCTGCTCATCGTGGCCGGCGCCGGTTCCGGCAAGACCCGGGTGCTGACCCACCGGATCGCCCACCTGCTGGGCGCCCGCGGCGTGCAGCCGGGCGAGATCCTGGCGATCACCTTCACCAACAAGGCCGCCGGCGAGATGCGCGAGCGCGTCGAGGCGCTGGTCGGCCCGCGGGCCCGGGCGATGTGGGTGTCCACTTTCCACAGCGCGTGCGTGCGGATCCTGCGCCGCGAGTCCAAGGTGCTGGGCTTCACCTCCAGCTTCTCGATCTACGACTCGGCCGACTCGCAGCGGCTGATGTCGCTGGTCTGCCGCGACCTCGACCTGGACCCGAAGCAGTTCCCGCCGAAGTCCTTCACCGCGAAGATCAGCAACCTGAAGAACGAGCTGATCGACGAGGAGACCTTCGCCGACCAGGCCGCCAACCCGATGGAGAAGAAGCTCGCCGAGGCGTACACGCTCTACCAGCGGCGCCTGCGCGAGGCCAACGCGCTGGACTTCGACGACATCATCATGACGACGGTGAACCTGCTCCAGGCCTTCCCCGACGTCGCGGAGCACTACCGGCGCCGGTTCCGGCACATCCTGGTCGACGAGTACCAGGACACCAACCACGCCCAGTACATGCTCGTCCGCGAGCTGAGCGGCGGATCCGTCGCGGCCGCGCCGAAGCGCACCGTGGACGGGGAGTTCGTGAACCCGGCCGCCGGGCGCCTGTCCGAGGTGCCGCCGGCCGAGCTGTGCGTCGTCGGTGACGCGGACCAGTCGATCTACGCCTTCCGCGGCGCGACGATCCGCAACATCCTCCAGTTCGAGGAGGACTACCCGAACGCGACCACGATCCTGCTGGAGCAGAACTACCGTTCCACGCAGACCATCCTGAGCGCCGCCAACGCCGTCATCGAGCGCAACGCCAACCGGCGCGAGAAGAAGCTCTGGACGGCCGGCGAGCACGGCGAGAAGGTCGTCGGCTACGTCGCGGACGACGAGCACGGCGAGGCCCAGTTCATCGCCGACGAGATCGACCGGCTCACCGACGCGGGCGACGCCAAGCCCGGCGACGTCGCGATCTTCTACCGGACGAACGCCCAGTCCCGCGTGTTCGAGGAGGTGTTCATCCGGGTCGGCCTGCCGTACAAGGTGGTCGGCGGGGTGCGCTTCTACGAGCGCAAGGAGGTCCGGGACGTCCTGGCGTACCTGCGGGTGCTCTCCAACCCGGAGGACACCGTGCCGCTGCGCCGGATCCTCAACGTGCCCAAGCGCGGCATCGGCGAGCGGGCCGAGGCGATGGTCGACGCGCTGGCCGCGCGGGAGCGGATCTCCTTCGCCCAGGCGCTGCTGCGCGTCGACGAGGCGTACGGGATGGCCGCGCGCTCGGCCAACGCGGTGAAGAAGTTCAACGTCCTGATGGCCGGGCTGCGGCAGGTCGTCGAGTCGGGCGCGGGCCCGGCCGCAGTGCTGGAGGCCGTCCTGGAGGAGACCGGCTACCTGGCCGAACTCCAGGCCTCCACCGACCCGCAGGACGAGACCCGGGTGGAGAACCTCCAGGAACTCGCCTCCGTCGCCCTGGAGTACGAGCAGGACCCGGGCGAACGGCCCGACGCCGACGAGGAGGGCACCCCGCCGGTCGGCTCGCTCCCCGACTTCCTGGAGCGGGTCGCGCTCGTCGCCGACTCCGACCAGATCCCGGACGACGAGGAGGGCCGGGGCGTCATCACGATGATGACCCTGCACACCGCCAAGGGCCTGGAGTTCCCGGTGGTCTTCCTGACCGGCATGGAGGACGGGATCTTCCCGCACATGCGGGCGCTCAACCAGGTCAAGGAACTGGAGGAGGAGCGGCGGCTCGCCTACGTGGGGCTCACCCGGGCGCGGCAGCGGCTCTACCTGACCCGCTCGGTGCTGCGCAGCGCCTGGGGGCAGCCCGCGTACAACCCGGCCTCGCGGTTCCTGGAGGAGATCCCGGAGAACCTGGTGGAGTGGAAGCGGACGGGGGCGGCGCAGGCGCCGGCCGCGCGCGGCTTCTCCTCGGGGTCGTCCTGGGGCAAGTCCTCGTCGGGGGGCGGAGGTTCGCGCTCCTCGTCGGGCTCTTCGGGCTCGTCGGCCTCGTCGAAGCCCAAGGCGGGCTGGGGGCAGTCGGCGCGGCGCGGCGGCCAGGTCGTCGAGCGGGACGCCGTCTCGCTCGCGGTCGGGGACCGGGTCACCCACGACACCTTCGGGCTGGGCACGGTGGTGGGCGTCACCGGCGTCGGCGACCGGGCGCAGGCCACGGTCGACTTCGGTTCGGAGGGCCGCAAGCAACTGCTGCTGCGCTACGCGCCGGTGGAGAAGCTCTAGCCTTCCCTAGCGGGGGTCGAGCCCGTTCGAGAGGAACCACGGCAGCGGGTCGACCGGCCCGCTGCCGGCCGGGCGGATCTCGAAGTGCAGGTGCGGCCCGGTGCTGTTGCCGCTGCTGCCGACGAAGGCGATGACGTCGCCCTGCTTCACCGGCCCCTTGCGGACCTTGTACGCCCGCAGGTGGCAGTACCAGGCCTCGGTGCCGTCGGGCATCTTCAGCACCGTCATGTAGCCGTACGACGGGTTCCACTGCGTGCGGATCGTGCCGTCGGTGACGGCCATCACCTCGGAGCCGCCGTCCACCGGGAAGTCGATGCCGGTGTGGCGGTTGGCCCAGTGGGTGCCGGCCTCGCCGAACAGCTCGCCGAGGCCGTGCCGGGCGACCGGCATGACCACCTTGGGCTTGACGGGCTCGGCGCTCGGCTGCGCGTCCGGGGTGCCCTGGGCGTCGGCGGGCTGGGCGCCGGCCAGCGGTTGGCGGGCGTCACCGCGGGAGGCCTGGGCCGGGTCGCCGGCCGCGACCGCCTGCCGGGCGGCCGTCCTGGCGGCTTCGGCGCCGCCGTCGGCCGGGTTGTCCGGGCTCTTCGGGCTGTCCTGGGCGCCCGGGGCGTCGACCGCCGTCCGTGCCGTCCGGCCGGCCGCCTGGGCGTGCTGATCGGCCTCGTCCCGCACGGTGACGGCCGCCGCGGCGGCGACCCCGAGCGCGGCCACCGACGGCAGCGCGACCCGCAGCAGTGCGGTTCTGGTGGCGGCCTTGGCGGCGCCGCGGCGCTGGGCGCGGGACTGCTCGCGGGCGGCGAGGCGCAGCTCCGCACGGGTCGGGCGGGCGGCTGCGTCGGGAGCCATCGGGGGCTGCCTCCTCGGTGGGCCTGGGGCGCGTCGTCGGGCAGGGGAGCGGCGGGGAAAGCGACAGGGAGAAGCGGTGGGGAGAAGCGGTACCGGGGAAGCGGGGAGAAAACAGCCGAGACTGTATCCGCAAGGCCGACGCCCCGGAAAAACCTCCGGTTGTCAAGAGGTCGGCCGGGGGTCTGTGCGGTGGACGGGTGGACGGGTATACCCACTGGTAGCAAGGCCGGGGGCTGTGACTTTGCCCTCCTCTTGGGAGGTGGCGCGGCCAACCGGGCCGGGTGGCGCTAACCTCCCCTCAGGTTGGTTATCGACCGTTAACCGCACCCGTGGCCCGCGAGGTCCGGTCGGATGGTGGACGACGAGGTCCAGGAGGCAGTCATGAGTGTGTCGGGGCCGATCCGTGTGGTGGTCGCCAAGCCGGGGCTCGACGGTCACGACCGTGGCGCCAAGGTCATTGCGCGTGCCCTGCGCGACGCCGGTATGGAGGTCATCTACACCGGGCTGCACCAGACGCCCGAGCAGGTCGTCGACACCGCGATCCAGGAGGACGCGGACGGCATCGGGCTGTCGATCCTCTCCGGTGCCCACATGACGCTGTGCGCGCGGGTGCTGGAGCTGTTGAAGGAGCGCGACGCGGCGGACATCAAGGTCTTCTGCGGCGGGATCATCCCGGACGACGACATCGCCGAGCTCAAGGCGATGGGCGTCGCGGACATCTTCACCCCGGGCACGTCCACCCGGGACGTCGTGGCCTGGGTCGCGGCCAACCTGCGCGCGGCCGGCTGAGGTTGACGGTGCGGGACGGGCCGGCCCGGCCCCAGGCTTCGGCGGGGCCGGCCCGTCCTGTCGTTCTGCCGTTCTGCCGCTTCGGGAGCGGGCGCCGGACACTCGCTAGGCGTCAGGCGTCAGGCGTCGAGTTCGGCGAGCATCGCGGCCCGGAAGCGCAGCGTCCCGGCCAGCCGGGCGAAGGTCTCCGACCAGGCGGAGTCGGGCGCGGCCCCGGCGGCCAGCTCCTCCACGGCGGACGCCGTCTCCGGGGCGAGCGCGCGTTCCGTCATCCCGAGCACTCCGCTGTGGCTCCACGGGTACGCGCCGGAGCCGGCGGCGCGGGCCAGGGCCGTCACCACGGCGGTGGACAGCGGCGGCGTCCACGGCGTGCCGCAGGCGCCGAGCAGTTGGAAGGCCTCGCCCAGGCCGTGCACCTCGATGAACGCGGCCGTCCAGGCGGCCCGCTCCTCGGGCGGGAGGACGGCCAGCAGCTTGGCGGGGGCGCCGGTGACACGGGGCGCGCGGGCCCGTCCGGCGCCGCGGGCGGGCGGTGCGGGCGCCGGGCCGAGCAGCGCCCGGGCCCAGTCGGCGTCGTGCTGGCGGACGGCGGCGCGCGCCCAGGCCTCGCGCAGGTCGTCGGCCCAGCTGCTGCTGGTCTCGTCGATGCTGTCGCCGACCCGCAGGGCGAGCAGCTGCTCGGGTGTCAGGCCGGTGCTCTCGGGCCAGAGCCGCAGCGGCGCGGCGGCGATCACCTCGCCGAACCACCAGGCCCGTTCGCCGCGCCCGGTGGGGGACTTGAGCGGTATGCCGTCGCGCTGCATGGCCGCGTCGCACTCGGCGGGCGGGGTGACCAGCAGGTGCGTCCCGGTCGCGGCGAGGCGGACGGCGGCCCCCGCCCGCTCGGCCATCCGCCGGGCGAGGGCCGAGCCGGGCAGGGTGGAGAGCAGTTCGGCGGCGGTGGCGCGGACGTTCTTGCTGCGGTCGCCGAGGGCGGCCTCCAGGAAGGGCTCGTCGGCGGCGGAGAGGCCGTCCTGGAGGGAGTCCAGGAAGAGCAGGCGGTCCTCGGCGCGCTCGGTGGACCAGGTGCCGCTCAGCAGCTCCAGGCCGGCGGCCGGATCGCGGCGGCGCAGCAGGGTGAGGTGGGTGACCCGCTCGGCGAACAGGCCCTCGTGCCACAGCTGGTGGTCGACGGGGCCGCCGGGCTGCTCGGCCGGATCGGGGGCGGCGGTGCGCAGCACGAAGCGCCAGTCGGGGTTCTGTTCGGCCAGCCAGCGGCCCAGCGGTCCGGCCAGCGCGACGGCGTCGGAGCGCAGTTCGCTGCGGGCGCGGGCGGCGTCGAGCAGGCCGGGTATCAGTGCGCCGGGCGGGCGCAGGCCCCGGGTGCGGGCGGTGGCGAGCCACTGCGGGAGCAGTTCGGCGAGGTTGGCCAGGGTGGCGCCGCCGCTGCCGCCGGACCGGCCGGCCAGCAGGACGGCGAGCCGGCGGGCGGCCGCCGCGGGCAGCTCGGGGCGCCCGTCCTCGGGCGCGGGCGGGCCGGGCGGTCCGGCGGCGGGGACGGGCAGGGCGCCGGCCCGGCGGCGGACGGTGGCGAGGGCGGCCAGCTCCAGCAGCGCGGTGGCCGGGTCGGCCTGGTCGACGGTGTCGGCGAGCGGCAGGGTGGTGGCCGGGAGCGGGCGGCGGTCGGTGCCGAGCAGGGCGGTGGTGTGCAGGGTCTCCCACGGGTCCTGGGTGATCGTCATCTTCGATGCTCCTGAGGTGTGCTGGACGCTAGACGGTGGTGAGGCCGATCGGGCGGTCGTGGCCGGCCCAGGCCGTGACCGGGGCGAAGCCCTGGTGGCCGTACTCGCCGAAGACCGTCAGCGGGCGGCCGGTGGAGACCGCGGCCAGCCGCCACAGGGCCGCCTCCGGGAGGGCCGAGGTGCGGACGGGCAGGGTGTGGTGGCCGTCCGTCAGGTACCAGCCGTCCGGGGTGCGGACGGGCATGGCGCCGGCGAGGACGGTCGGCCAGCTGTCCAGCCACGGGTCGTCGGCGACGGCGGTGCCGTAGCCGGCCACCGCCTCGGCGACGGTGAGGCCGTCGGGCGGGCCGGCCGGGCCGGGCCCGGGGGCGCCGTAGCGGGTGCCGAGGGCGGCGCGCAGCGGGCGGGCGCCGGGGTGGAAGGCCAGGTCGGCCTCCAGCAGGTGGCCGGTGGGCAGGGCGAGGTCGGGGGCCTGGCCGGGGCGGCCGAAGGCGAGCAGCAGGGCGGGGCGGCCGGTCTTGGCGCCGCGCAGCCAGACCCGGCGGGTGGTGAGCCGCTCGTCGGCGGAGTCGCGGCTGCCGAGCACCTGCCAGCGGTCGCGCACGGTGGGGCCGGCCAGGATCTCGGCGGTGTCGGTGGGGTAGCCGACCCGGGTGCGGACGGTGGCGGCCAGTTCGGCCGGCAGCTCGTCGACGCGGGTGGCGGCGGTGGCGAGCAGGTGCAGCATCGCGTACTCCTCCAGGAGCCGGTCCTGCGGGGCGGCGTCGAGTTCGCGGACCCGGGTGGCCAGGCCGGGGGCCTGGGCGTCGACCATCCGGGCGGCGACCTCCTCCCAGGGCCCGGCGGTGGACTGGTCGGCCAGGCCGTGCCGGATCCGGTCGGCCAGGCGCAGCCGCAGCTCGGCCGCGCCGGCCGCCACCCGGGCGCCGCGCCGCTCGGCCCGGCGGCGGGCGGCGACCGGGTCGGCCGGGGGTGCGGCGCGCTTCTCGGCGCGCTCCTCGCGGGACGTGAGCCAGTCGGCCGCCCACGCGGCGGGTTCGGCGGCGGGGACGGTCTCCGGGGCGCCGCTCCACAGCAGGAGGAGCCCGAGCGCGTGCTTGCACGGGAACTTCCGGCTGGGGCAGCTGCACTGGTAGGCGGGCGTGGCGAGTTCGATCACGGTGCGGTACGGCGTGCTGCCGCTGCCCTTGCACTCGCCCCAGAGCGCGGTGCCGTCGGTGCCCGCCCCGGACCAGGACGCGGGCGAGGAGAGCTTGCCGGCCGCCTTCTGCGACGCGGCGTCAGGTGCCAGGGACAGGACGTGTTCGGTGCTCCAGCGTTCCTCCATGCGACCGACGGTAGGCGGTGCCACTGACATCGGCTGACTGCCCGTCGGGAGCGCCCCGGGGTTTGTCAGTGCCGGGGTGCAGGGTGGTTCCCACAGGCCGGGACGCCGGCCCCAGCTCCCCCCGATCACCCTGCCGCCGGGGCACCCGTGTGCCCGGCGGCCGACCCGAAGGAGCCCCCGTGACCGACGTTCTGCGGCAGCATGCCGAGGACGCCTTCGCCGGTGAACTGGCCGCGCTGGCCGCGCAGGACGACCGTCCGCGCCCGGAGCGCTGGAAGCTCTCGCCGTGGGCCGTGGCGACGTACCTGCTCGGCGGCGAACTGCCCGACGGCACCCCGATCACCCCCAAGTACATCGGCCCGCGCCGGGTGGTGGAGGTCGCCGTCACGACCCTGGCGACGGACCGCGCGCTGCTGCTGCTCGGCGTGCCCGGCACCGCGAAGACCTGGGTGTCCGAGCACCTGGCCGCCGCGATCAGCGGCGACTCCACCCTGCTGGTGCAGGGCACCGCCGGCACCCCGGAGGAGGCCGTCCGGTACGGCTGGAACTACGCCCGGCTGCTCACCGACGGCCCGAGCCGGGACGCCCTGGTGCCCTCGCCGCTGATGCGGGCGATGGCGGACGGCAAGCTCGCCCGGATCGAGGAGCTGACCCGGATCCCGGCCGACGTGCAGGACAGCCTGATCACCATCCTGTCCGAGAAGACGCTGCCGGTGCCGGAGTTGGGCGGCGAGACGCAGGCGGTGCGCGGCTTCAACGTGATCGCCACCGCGAACGACCGCGACCGCGGCGTCAACGAGCTGTCCAGCGCGCTGCGCCGGCGGTTCAACACCGTCGTGCTGCCGCTGCCGGGCTCGCTGGAGGAGGAGGTCGACATCGTCACCCGCCGGGTGAACCAGCTCGGCCGCTCCCTGGAACTGCCCGAACTGCCCGGCGGCGCCGAGGAGATCAGGCGGGTGGTCACCGTGTTCCGCGAGCTGCGGGCCGGGATCACGACGGACGGGCGGACGAAGGTCAAGAGCCCGAGCGGCACCCTCTCCACGGCGGAGGCGATCTCGGTGGTGGCCAACGGCCTCGCCCTGGCCACCCACTTCGGGGACGGCGTGCTGCGCGCCGGGGACGTGACGGCCGGCATCCTCGGTGCCGTCGTCCGGGACCCGGTGGCGGACCACGCGGTGTGGCGCGAGTACGTCGAAGGGGTGGTGCGCGAGCGCGACGGTTGGAAGGACTTCTACCGGGCCGCCCGCGAGGAGGTGCGATGACCGAGGACGTCGCGCTGCTCGGCATCCGGCACCACGGCCCGGGCTCGGCCCGGGCGGTGGCCGCCGCGCTGGAGCGCTGGCGGCCGGACGCGGTGCTGATCGAGGGCCCGCCGGAGGCCGACGGCATCGTCCACCTCGCGGCCGGGAACGGCCTGGTGCCGCCGGTCGCGCTGCTGGCCCACGCGGTGGACGACCCGGCGAGGGCCGCGTTCTGGCCGTACGCCGAGTTCTCCCCGGAGTGGGTGGCGATCCGCTACGGCGTCGAGCGGGAGCTGCCGGTCCGCTTCATCGACCTGCCCGCCGGGTACGGCCTCGGCCCCGCCCCGGAGGCCGGGGAGCCCGGGGAGCCGGGGGAGCCCGCCGGGCCGGTCGCCGACCCGCTGGCGCTGCTCGCCGAGGCGGCCGGGTACGACGACCCGGAGCGCTGGTGGGAGGACGTGGTCGAGCACCGCGCGCCCGCCGCGCCCGGTGCGGACGGCGGCGGGGACGACCCGGACGGACTGGCGCCGTTCGCCGCCGTGGCGGAGGCGATGGCGGCGCTGCGCGCGGAGGGCCTCGGCGAGTCCCGGCGGGACGACCTGCGCGAGGCGTACATGCGCCAGCAGATCCGGGCCGCCCGCCGCGCCGGGCACCGCCGGATCGCCGTGGTGTGCGGGGCCTTCCACGTGCCCGCGCTGGCGGTGCTGCCGACGGTCGCGCACGACCGGGCGCTGCTCGCCGGACTGCCGCGGAAGGTGAGGACGGACATCACCTGGGTGCCGTGGACGCACCGCCGGCTCTCCCAGGCCACCGGCTACGGCGCGGGCGTGCGGTCACCGGGCTGGTACCACCACCTGTTCAGCACCGAGGGCGATCCGGTGCCGCGCTGGCTCGCCCGGGCCGCCGAACTGCTGCGCGCCGAGGACCACCCGGTCTCCTCCGCCCACGTCATCGAGGCGGTCCGGCTCGCCCGCACGCTGGCGGTGCTGCGCGGCCGCCCGCTGGCCGGGCTGACCGAGACCCTGGACGCCGTCCGCGCGGTGCTCTGCGAGGGTTCGGACATCGCCCTGGAGCTCGTCCGGGACCGTCTGGTGGTCGGCGACGCGCTCGGCGAAGTCCCGGACGCGGCACCGACGGTGCCGCTCCAGCGGGACCTCACCCGCTGGCAGCGCACGCTGCGGCTCAAGCCCGAGGCCGCGCCGAAGGACCTCGACCTCGACCTGCGCAAGGACACCGACGCGGCCCGCTCGCGGCTGCTGCACCGGCTGCGGCTGCTGGGCGTCGACTGGGGCGTGCCGGCCCGCTCGGCGGTCAACTCGACCGGGACGTTCCGGGAGAGCTGGCGGCTGTGCTGGCAGCCCGAGTTCGCGGTCCGGATCGCCGAGGCCGCCCAGTGGGGCACCACGGTGGAGGAGGCGGCGACCGGCAAGGCCGTCGGCACCGCCCGCGCCGCCGTCGAACTCGCCGAGCTGACCGGGCTGGTGGAGACCTGCCTGCTGGCCGGGCTGGCCGGCGCGCTGCCCGCCGTGATGCGGGTGCTCGCCGACTGCGCTGCCCTGGACACCGACGTCGCGCACCTGGCCGGGGCGCTGCCTGCGCTGGTCCGGGCGCTGCGCTACGGCGATGTGCGCGGCACCGACCACGGCGCGCTCGGCGAGGTCGCCACCGGCCTGGCCGACCGGATCTGCGTCGGACTGCCGCCCGCCTGCGTCGGGTTGGACGCCGAGGGGGCGGCGGCGATGCGCGGCCGGCTCGACGAGGTGCACGGCGCGATCGGCCTGCTCGGCCCGGCCGCTCGTCCGGAGCCGGAAGGCCCGGAAGGCCCGGACGCCCCGGACGAATCAGCGGGCCCGGGCACCCCGGCAGCCTCCCCGGGCCCGGACGGTTCAGAGGGCCTGGCCGGTTCCGAGGGCCTGGCCGACCGCTGGGCCGCCGCCCTGCGTTCGCTGGCCCGCCGCGAGCCGGCCGGCGGCCCGGCCACCGGAGCCCCCGGCCTGCTGCGCGGGCGCGCCGTCCGGCTGCTGCTGGACGACGGCCGGCTCGACTCCGAGGAGGCCGCCGGCCGGCTGCGGCTGGTCCTGTCCACCGCCAACGCCCCGGCGGACGCGGCCGGCTGGATCGAGGGCTTCCTCACCGGCGGCGGCGCCCTGCTGCTGCACGACCCGCGCCTGCTCGCCCTGCTCGACGAGTGGCTGACCGGCGTGCCCGGCGAGGTCTTCACCGACGTCCTGCCGCTGCTGCGCCGCACCTTCGCCGGGCTGGAGGCGGGCGTCCGCAGCACCATCGGCGGCCGGGTCGCGGCCGGCCCGCTCGGCGAGGCCCCGGCGGCCCGGACCCCGGGCGGCGCCCTCGACCGGGCCCGGGCCGACGCCGCCGTCCCGGTGGTGGCCCTGCTGCTCGGCGCCCGCCCCCGGATCCCCCGGCAGGCCGCCGGCCGCAACACCTGACACCCGTGAAGGAGGACCTGATGGCGACCACGACCGACGAACGGCTGCGCCGCTGGCGGCTGGTGCTCGGCGGCGAGGCCGACGGCACCGGCTGCGCCCTGCGCGGCCGGGACGCCGCGATGGACGGCGCCCTGGCCGCGCTCTACCGCGGCGCGCCCGAGGAGGGCGGCCGGGCGGCCCGCGGCGGCCGGCGCGGCGCCGGGCTGGGCGGCTCGGCCCCGCAGGTGGCGCGCTGGCTGGGCGACATCCGCGAGTACTTCCCGTCCACCGTCGTCCAGCTGATGCAGCAGGACGCGATCGCCCGGCTCGGTCTGGAGCGGCTGCTGCTGGAGCCCGAGATGCTGGAGGCCGTCGAACCGGACGTGCACCTGGTCGGCACCCTGCTGTCGCTCAAGCACGCGCTGCCCGAGACCACCCGGGAGACCGCCCGGACCGTGGTCGGCAAGGTGGTCGCCGATCTGGAACGCCGGCTCGCCGACCGCACCAGGGCCACCCTGGGCGGCGCCCTCGACCGCAGCGCCAAGGTCAACCGGCCCCGCCACCGCGACATCGACTGGGACCGCACCATCCGGGCCAACCTGAAGAACTACCTGCCCGAGCACGGCACCGTCGTGCCCGAGCGGCTGGTCGGCTACGCCCGCGCCCAGCGCGCGGTGAAGAAGGACGTCATCCTCTGCATCGACCAGTCCGGCTCGATGGCCCCGTCGGTGGTGCACTCGGCGGTGTTCGGCGCGGTGCTCGCCTCGATGCGCACGCTGGACACCCGGCTGGTCGTCTTCGACACCTCGGTGGTCGACCTCACCGAACAGCTCACCGACCCGGTCGACGTCCTGTTCGCCACCCAGCTCGGCGGCGGCACCGACATCAACCGCGCGCTCGCCTACTGCCAGTCGAGGATCACCCGGCCGTCCGAGACCGTGGTCGTGCTGATCAGCGACCTCTACGAGGGCGGTATCCGGGACGGCATGCTCAAGCGCGTCGCCGCGATGAAGGCGGCCGGCGTCCAGTTCATCGCCCTGCTGGCGCTCTCCGACGAAGGTGCGCCCGCCTACGACCACGCCCACGCCGCCGCCCTGGCCGCCCTGGGGGCCCCGGCCTTCGCCTGCACCCCGGACGCCTTTCCGGAGATCATGGCCGCGGCGATCGAGAAGCGCCCGCTGCCGGTGCCTGACCAGGGAGTGTGAGGATTCACCCGGACGTGCGAACCGGCCGACCGGCGGACGGGGGGTGCGCCGACCGCCCCCGTAGGCTGTCTGTGACGGTTCTCACCACGGACGGGCAGGCCCCGGGCGAAACAGTCCCGTCGTACGGGGATAACCTGCCAGACGGACGTGACGCGCGTGTTGATTGACGTGTGCGCCCGTGGCTGTGTGGGCCGCAAGGCCGTACCTCTGCGTACCCGCACCGCCCCGACGACCCGCAGCGAAGATCCTGCCGTGGCACGCTCGTAGAGACACAATCCGCGACCACGAACAAGGACAAACACGTGGACCTGTTCGAGTACCAGGCGAGGGACCTCTTCGCCAAGCACGGTGTGCCCGTGCTTGACGGTGATGTGATCGAGACCGCCGCAGACGCTGCCGCCATCGCGGAGCGCTTCGGCGGCCGCGCCGTCGTCAAGGCTCAGGTGAAGGTGGGTGGCCGAGGCAAGGCCGGTGGCGTGAAGCTCGCCTCCGACCCGGCTGACGCCGTCGCCAAGGCCGAGGCGATCCTCGGCATGGACATCAAGGGCCACACCGTCCACAAGGTGATGCTGGCCCAGACCGCGGACATCAAGGACGAGTACTACGTCTCGTTCCTGCTGGACCGCACCAACCGCACCTTCCTGGCGATGGCCAGCGTCGAGGGCGGCGTGGAGATCGAGGTCGTCGCCGAGGAGAACCCCGACGCGCTCGCCAAGATCCCGGTCGACGCCAACGAGGGCTGCACCCCGGAGAAGGCCGCCGAGATCGTCGCCGCGGCGAAGTTCCCGGCCGAGATCGCCGACCAGGTCGCCGACGTCCTGCAGAAGCTGTGGAAGGTCTTCATCGCCGAGGACGCCCTCCTCGTCGAGGTCAACCCGCTGATCAAGTCCGGCGAGGGCAAGATCATCGCGCTTGACGGCAAGGTCTCGCTGGACGAGAACGCCGAGTTCCGCCAGCCCGAGCACGAGGCCCTGGAGGACAAGGCCGCGGCCAACCCGCTGGAGGCCGCCGCCAAGGCCAAGGGCCTGAACTACGTCAAGCTCGACGGCCAGGTCGGCATCATCGGCAACGGCGCGGGCCTCGTGATGAGCACCCTCGACGTGGTCGCCTACGCCGGTGAGAAGCACGGCGGCGTCAAGCCCGCCAACTTCCTCGACATCGGCGGCGGCGCCTCCGCCGAGGTCATGGCGAACGGCCTGGAGATCATCCTGGGCGACCCCGACGTCAAGTCGGTGTTCGTCAACGTCTTCGGCGGCATCACCGCCTGCGACGCGGTCGCCAACGGCATCGTGCAGGCCCTGGAGCTCCTGAAGAGCAAGGGCGAGAACGTCACCAAGCCGCTGGTCGTCCGTCTGGACGGCAACAACGCGGAGCTGGGTCGCAAGATCCTCGACGACGCCAACCACCCGCTGGTCCAGCGCGTGGACACCATGGACGGCGCCGCTGACCGCGCCGCCGAGCTGGCCAACAAGTAAGGAAGGGGACTTTCACACCATGGCTATCTTCCTTACCAAGGACAGCAAGGTCATCGTCCAGGGCATGACCGGCTCCGAGGGCATGAAGCACACCCGCCGCATGCTCGCCTCCGGCACCCAGATCGTCGGCGGTGTCAACCCGCGCAAGGCCGGCACCACGGTCGACGTCGACGGCACCGAGGTGCCCGTCTTCGGCGGCGTCGCCGAGGCCATGGAGAAGACCGGTGCCGACGTCACCGTCATCTTCGTGCCGCCGAAGTTCACCAAGGACGCCGTCGTCGAGGCCATCGACGCCGAGATCGGCCTGGCCGTCGTCATCACCGAGGGCGTCCCGGTGCACGACACCGCCGCCTTCTGGGCGTACGCCGGTTCGAAGGGCAACAAGACCCGGATCATCGGCCCGAACTGCCCCGGCCTGATCAGCCCCGGACAGTCGAACGCCGGCATCATCCCGGCCGACATCACCACCTCCGGCAAGATCGGCCTGGTCTCGAAGTCCGGCACCCTGACCTACCAGCTCATGTACGAGCTGCGGGACATCGGCTTCTCCTCGGCCGTGGGCATCGGCGGTGACCCGGTCATCGGCACCACCCACATCGACGCCCTCAAGGCGTTCCAGGAGGACCCGGAGACCGAGCTCATCGTCATGATCGGTGAGATCGGCGGCGACGCCGAGGAGCGTGCCGCGGCCTACATCGCCGAGCACGTCACCAAGCCGGTCGTCGGCTACGTCGCGGGCTTCACCGCCCCCGAGGGCAAGACCATGGGCCACGCCGGCGCCATCGTCTCCGGCTCCTCGGGCACCGCCCAGGCGAAGAAGGAGGCCCTCGAGGCCGCCGGTGTCAAGGTCGGCAAGACGCCGTCCGAGACCGCCCGCCTGGCGCGCGAGATCATCGCCGGCTGACGTCGGTCGACCGCGCAGCGAGCGCCCCTGCCCTTCACGGGCAGGGGCGCTCGCGCGTCCGCGGACGCCGTCAGTACGGCGTGGGCCCGGTCGTGCACGGCAGCGGTGACCACAGCGGGCAGACCTCCGGACCCTGCGGCGGCGGGGCGCCCGCCCCCCGGGCGACCGCCGGCAGCTCCCACCGCGCGGCGGCCTGCGGCGCCGACTCCATCACGACCGCCTCCACCCCCGGCGTCGGGCTGCACCACAGGCTGCGGACGACGTTCGGCGGCCCGCCCGGCAGCGCCGGCACACCCGGCTCGCCCGGGCCCGCCGCCGACAGGCACATCGCCGGCTCCGGCGGCTCCGGGGACCGGAACAGCGTCACCGGCCGGATCCCCACCAGCGTCGCCAGCGCCGCCCCGCCCACCGCCGCCGTCAGCAGCGCCGCCGCCCCCGTCCGGCTCGCGGTCCACAGGCGGTGCCGGGCCCGCAGCACCGGCACCGGGGGCCGGTGCGGTTCCGGGCAGCCCCGGACCGCCGCCCGGTGCAGCAGCCCGCTCAGGCCGTCCGCGAACCCCGGCGCCGCCGGATCCGGCCCCAGCAGTTCCGGTACCCACCGGGCCAGTGCCGCCCGGGCCGCCCACACCCGCCCCTCGGCCGCCGCCAGCGTCGACTCCACCTCCACCGCGACCGCCGCCGCCGGCAGGCCCAGCCCGTCGTGCAGCACCAGCGCCCGGCGCTGCGGCCGGGACAGCCGCCGCAGTGCCTTCAGCAGCGCCCGGTCCCGGTCGGTCAGCCGGTCGTGATCGGGCAGCACCGCCTGCGACTCGTCCGCCGGCCGCACCCGGATCCGCCGGTGCGGCAGCTTCCAGGCGTGCATCCGCCGGGGCCCGCCCCGGTGCCACGGGGACAGTGCCAGCTCGCACGCCCGTACCCGCACCCACCCTTCCGGATCCCCCGTCGCGGCCACCTCCGCCCAGCCCCGGCGCGCCGCCCCGAACGCCAGCCGGACGCAGTGCGCCGCCCGGTGCCGGCAGGCGGTCAGCAGGAACACCTGCTGCACCAGCCGGGTGTGCGCCTGCTCGTACAACTCCTCGAAGCTCCCGGCCGGCCCGGCCCGCTCGCCGTCGGCCGGCGTGGCCACGTGGGCGGGCCGCCCGGGGTCGGCGGCCGGGCCGTCGGGTCGGTCCTGCGCCGCGGGCGGGGTGTCGCGGGTGCCAGGCGGTGTCGTGGTGACGGCGGGTGTGCTGATGCTCCCTCCCGGGGCGTTCGGGGCGTTCGGGGCGGTCTGGGCGTGGGCGTGGGCGTGGGCGGCCTGGCCGGGGTGCGCGAGGGCGGGCCCGGCGTGCTCTCCTCCGGTGCCGAGGACGGGCGGGCGCTGCGGCGCGGGGTCGGGGGTACGGGGGTCGGCGGCAGGGCCCGCCTGGACGTCGCCCGGTGCGTCGGGGCGGGGTGGTGCGTCGGGGCGGGGTGGTGCGTCGGGGCGGGACGGTGCGTCGGGGCCGGGCGGTGCGGGGTCGGGCGGTGCGGGGTCGGGGCTCTTCGGGCGGGCGGTGGTGAGGGCGACGGCCTCGGCCTCGGTGGCCGCGCCGAGTTTGCGCATGGCCCGCTGGACGTAGCTGCGGGCGGTGGCCGGGGTGACGCCGAGGGCGGCGGCCGACTGCTGGAGGTCGCGGCCGGCGGCGAGGTGGGCGAGCACCTGGGCCTCACGGGGCGTCAGTTTCCGTAGGAGGCGGGCCGCGTCCTGGTCGGGGTGGGTGGTCCGGGGCTTGCGGGCGCGGTTCCCGGGGGTGGGGGAGTCGGCGCCGGCGGGGTGTTCGGCGGTGGGTGGCGTGGTCATCAGACGCTCCGGGCCGGTCCGCCGGCGGCTTGGGGATCGGGTCTGAAAATGCGCATAAGCCAATAATCTGGGACACGGCGGCGGTTTGCCGCTTCACGAGGCATGGCGAGTCGCCTTGGCACCATGAGGCGCATGACGCAGCTGATGGGCCGTCCGATCCTGGAACTGCCGGGCGAACTGGGCGGACGCCCGTTGCCGGCCGACCTGTTGGCGGGGGTGCGGACGGCGCTGGTCGGCCTGGCGGTCGTCGGGGTACCGGTGCTCGGGCTCTGGGTGGCGACGCCGTACGCGGACAACGGGGCGACCGGCGCCACCCGGTTGGCGGGGGCGTTGTGGCTGCTCGGGCACGGCGCGCCGGTGCTGCGGGGGGACGCGGGCGCGCCGCTGACCGTCACCCCGCTGCTGCTGGGCGTGCTGGCGGTGGCTCAGCTGTACCGGGCCGCCGCCGGGGTGGCGTCGCGGCGCGGGCCCCGGCCGCGCTGGGGCGGTCCGGTTGCGGTGTGGGCGGGCTACTGCGCAGTCGCGGTGGCGGTGGTGCTGCACTGCACGGGCGCCGGGCTGTTCCGGGCCAGGGTGCTGCCGGACGTGCTGGTGGTGGGGTTGCTGGCCGGGCTGGCGACGGCGGCGGGCGCGCGTTCGGCCCGGGCCGCCGGCCCCGACGCCCCGCCCCGCCGCCCGGCGTGGCAACTGCTGGACCGGCTGCCCGCGCCGCTCCGACCGGTCGGCGGCGCGGCGGCGGTGCGCGGCGCGGTGCTGGCGGCCGGGGCGGGCCTGGTGGCGGCGGGCGGGGTGCTGGTGGCGGTGGCGGCGGCGCTGGACGCGGCGTCCGGGGGCGGGCACGGGATGGCGGTGCTCGGGCGCGGACCGGCGGCCCTGGTCGGGCTGCTGCTGCTCGGGGTGGTGCTGCTGCCGAACGCGGTGCTCTGGGGGACGGCGTACGCCCTGGGCCCGGGGTTCGCGGTGGGTTCCGGGACGGTGGTGGCGCCGGGCGGCACCGTGCTGGGCCCCGTCCCGGAGTTCCCGATGTTCGCCCTGCTGCCGGCGGAGGGCCCGGGCGGCTGGCGGCTGGCGGCACTGCTGCTGCCGGTGCTGGCGGGGGTGGTGCCGGCGGTGCTGCTGGGCCGGGCGGCGGCCGGCCCGTGCGCGGCGGCCGGGGCCGACGACAGCGATGGCGTCGACGACGGTGACGGGGGCGGCGACGGACCGTGGCCGCTCGCGGCGACGGTGGTGGCGGTGCTGGCGGCGGCGCTGCTGACGGGCGTCGCGGTGGCGGCGGCGGGCTGGCTGTCGGGTGGCGCGCTGGCGGGCGGCCGGATGGCCCGGCTGGGACCGGCGCCCTGGTGGACGGGACCGGCGGCGGCGGGCTGGTTCGCGCTGGTGGCCGTGCCGGGCGCGCTGCTGGTCCGCCATCGGGCGCTGTGCCCCGCAACGGTCCTGGAGGCCGACGAAGAGGTCGACAGAGAGGTCGACGGGCAGACCGCCGAGAAGCTCGACGCGTACGCCGACGAGGAGGTCCCGCCCGCGGCCCGCGCCCGGTCGGCCGAGCGGCTGCGCCGGGGGGTGCTGCTGCTGCGGGCCCGCGGGTACGCCGCGGTGCTGCGCCTGGGCGGGCGGGCCCCCGGGAACGACTAGCCCTGTCCGTCCTGGGCCTTGTCCGGCAAGACCGGACGGACAGGATCTAGCCCGCGTTCCCGGTGAAGTCGACGTACCACTTGGGCGCGAACCGGTCGCAGTTCTCGGCGCCGACGGAGGTCAGCGAGTCCCGGACGCAGGTGACGTAGTCGTTGTAGTACATCCCGAGGCCGATCACCGAGGTCGCGACCACGACGGTCATCGCGCCGGTGAGGATTCCGGCGAGCGCGGCCGGGGTGAGCGGGTTCGGGGCGGCGGGCTGGTGGGCGGTGCCGGTGACGGCGGCGGCCGGGGCGGGCTTGGGGGTCCGCAGTGCGCTGATGCCCCACACGATGCCGAGCGCGCCGACGAACAGGGCGGCCCAGTGGAAGCCGACGAACAGGCAGACCAGCGCGAGCGGCCCGGCCAGCGCGGCGTTGCGGGCCCGGCGCTGGGCGGGGTCGGCGGGGTCGAGCTTGGGCGGCTGCGGGGCCGGGGGGTTGGGGCGGCCGTCCTCGGGCCGGCCGAGGCCCCAGGGATGCGGCGGCGGGAGCTGCGGGCGTTCGCCGGCGCCCTGGCCGCCGGTGTCGTCCCGGCCCTCGCCGGGCCAGGGGTTGCGCGGCTGCCACGGCTGGTCCGGGGCATCCGCCGGCGGCGGCGCGAAGGGGTTGCGCTCGCCGGTGTCGTCACCGCTGCTCATGGTTCAGCCATTCCTTCTCGGTCGGAGGGGCGGTCTCCCGCCTCCCCTATGATCCCGCAGCCGTTCGCCGCTCCTCCGGCGGCCTGCCCGCTGCGCGGGTGCCGGGCGGGCCCGTGCCCGGGGCAACTCCGCCGCGCGGGACGGAGGAGATCCCCGTCTCAACTACGCGCGTAGCGCCGCCAGGAGGGTGCGGAGGCCGTCCGACCAGCCGTTATCGTGGTGACGGTCAGCAGCTCGCAGAGGTTCCCGGGTGCCCGCGTCGCGGTGGGTTCTCCTGGTGTTCCCCCTCGCTCGACCTGCCGTTCGTAGTGGCCCCACCACCGGTGGACGTACCAGCGGGCGGCGCCCGACCTACGGAGAATCGCGCAGTGGCCGCCGCCCCCGCCCAGCTCTTCCCGCCCCGTACGCCCGGACCGGCCCGCCTGGTGGTGCTCGTCTCCGGTTCCGGCACCAATCTGCAGGCGCTGCTCGACGCCGCCGCCGATCCGGCGTACGGCGCCGAGATCCTCGCCGTGGGTGCGGACCGTGACGGCATCGCGGGCCTGGAGCGGGCCGAGAAGGCGGGCCTGCCGGTCTTCGTCCACCGGGTGAAGGACTTCGCCGACCGGGCCGACTGGGACCGCGCGCTGACCGCCGCCGTCGCCGCCCACGAGCCGGACCTGGTGGTCACGGCCGGTTTCATGAAGATCCTCGGGCCCGAGTTCATCGCGGCCTTCGCCGGGCGGATCGTCAACACCCATCCCGCGCTGCTGCCCTCCTTCCCCGGCGCCCACGGCGTCACCGACGCGCTCGCGTACGGGGTGAGGGTCACCGGTTGCACCGTCCACCTGGTCGACGCCGGGGTGGACACCGGGCCGATCATCGCGCAGGGCGTCGTCGAGGTCGTCGACGCCGACCACGCCGATGGCGGCGAAGCGCTGCACGAGCGCATCAAGACTGTCGAGCGCAAGCTGCTCGTCGACGTCGTGGGCCGGCTGGCCCGCGAGGGTCACCGCATCGAGGACCGAAAGGTATGGATTCCGGCACATGAGTGAGCGGAGCGAGCGAATCATCGAGAATGGTGCCCGGCGCGCAGCGCCCACCGAGCGCAGCGAGGTGGGAGCATGAGTGCCAGCTCCACCACGCCCCCCGTTTCGGAGAACATCCGTCCGATCCGTCGCGCGCTGATCAGCGTGTACGACAAGACCGGTCTGGAGGAGCTGGCCCAGGGCCTGCACGCCGCCGGGGTCGCGATCGTCTCCACCGGCTCCACCGCCGGCCGGATCGCCGCCGCCGGCGTCCCGGTGACCGAGGTCTCCGAGCTGACCGGCTTCCCGGAGTGCCTGGACGGGCGCGTGAAGACGCTGCACCCCCGCGTGCACGCCGGCGTGCTCGCTGACCTGCGGCTGGAGTCGCACCGCGCGCAGCTGGCCGAGCTGGGCGTCGAGCCCTTCGACCTGGTCGTGGTGAACCTCTACCCGTTCAAGGCCACCGTCGCCTCGGGCGCCACCCCGGACGAGTGCGTCGAGCAGATCGACATCGGCGGCCCGAGCATGGTCCGCGCCGCGGCCAAGAACCACCCGTCGGTGGCCGTGGTGGTCGACCCGGCCCGTTACGACGACGTGCTGCGCGCCGTCCAGGAGGGCGGCTTCGACCTGGCCACCCGCAAGCGCCTGGCCGGTGCGGCGTTCGCGCACACCGCCGCGTACGACGTCGCGGTCGCCTCCTGGTTCGAGGCCGGCTACGCGCCGAGCGACGAGCGGTTCCCGGAGTTCCTGGGCGCCACCTGGGAGCGGCAGAACGTGCTGCGCTACGGCGAGAACCCGCACCAGGGCGCCGCGCTGTACAGCGACGGCAGCGGCGGCCTGGCCGGCGCGGAGCAGCTGCACGGCAAGGAGATGTCGTACAACAACTACGTCGACACCGACGCCGCCCGCCGCGCCGCGTACGACCACGCCGAGCCGGCCGTCGCGATCATCAAGCACGCCAACCCGTGCGGCATCGCGACCGGCGCGGACGTCGCCGAGGCGCACTGCAAGGCGCACGAGTGCGACCCGGTCTCGGCGTACGGCGGCGTGATCGCGGTCAACCGCCCGGTCACCGTCGAGCTGGCCGAGCAGATCGCCCCGATCTTCACCGAGGTCGTGGTGGCCCCCGGCTACGAGGACGGCGCCGTCGAGGTGCTGGCCCGGAAGAAGAACCTGCGGGTGCTGCTGGCCCCCGAGGCGCCGGCCAACCGCCAGGAGGTGCGCCCGGTCTCCGGCGGCGTGCTGCTCCAGGACGCCGACCGGGTGCAGGCCGAGGGCGACGACCCGGCGAACTGGCGGCTGGCCACCGGCGAGGCGCTGTCCGAGGCCGAGCTGGCCGAGCTGGCCTTCGCCTGGCGGGCCTGTCGGGCCGTCAAGTCCAACGCGATCCTGCTGGCCAAGGGCGGCGCCTCGGTGGGCGTCGGCATGGGCCAGGTCAACCGGGTCGACTCCTGCAAGCTCGCGGTCGAGCGGGCCGGGGAGCGGGCCAAGGGCGCGTACGCGGCCTCGGACGCGTTCTTCCCGTTCGCGGACGGTCCGGCCATCCTGATCGCGGCCGGCGTCAAGGCGATCGTCCAGCCGGGCGGTTCGATCCGGGACGAGGAGGTCGTCGCGGCGGCCGCCGAGGCCGGGGTGACGATGTACTTCACCGGTGCCCGGCACTTCTTCCACTGATCGCGTTCCACCGCTCGCCCGGCGCACCGCCCGGGTGACGGCATGACAGAGCGGCCCGGCTCCTCCGGAAGGGGAGCCGGGCCGCTCGTCGTCCGATCGGCTCGGACGGGGCCGGTCAGTAGTGCGGCCGGTCAGCGACCCGGCCGGCCAGCGCAGCCGGTCAGTAGCGCGGCCGGGCGAACCAGGCGACGCCGTCCTTGACGCTCATCCCGACGATCATCGTGATCGAGACCGCGAGCCACATCAGCGTGAAGACGATGCCGACCGGGTTGGCGTTGTTGGCGAACGAGCCGGCCAGCCCCAGCAGGCCGAGCAGCGCGCCGAACGAGCCGTACACCAGGGTGGTGATGCGGACCGCGGGCCCGCCCTTGCCGAACTTCACGCCCAGCGTGATGGAGAAGGCCGCGAACAGCGCGCACACGATGCCGACGACCACCAGCACGCCGGCCGCCGCATTGCCGAAGCCGTTGAACGGGTCGCTCCCGTCGATCTCCTGGGCCCGGTTGGTGACCTCCTTGGCCGCCGCGGCGGCTATCAGGTAGATGCCCCCGCCGATGATCTGCACGGCGCCGATGATGAACAGCAGCACCCGGGTGGTGACCACCAGGCCCGGCATGTTCTGCGGGACGGCCGGCGGGTAGCCGTAGCCCGGTCCGCCGTAGCCCGGCGCGGGCGGCGGGTAGCCGTACCCGGCCGGCGGGGCCTGCTGGGGGTAGCCGTAGCCGGGAGCCTGCGGGGGCTGGCCGTACGGGTTGTTCGGGTCGGGCGGGTAACTCATCGATGCCTCCGGGCAGTTGCGGGGACGTGGGGACGGGACGGAGGGCCCGGTTCCGGTTGGCGAGTCGGGTCGCCGGTGGAACGGGACGCTAACGGAGGGGAGTGACAGCCCGGAGCGGAGCCGGGCGCGGCCGGCTCAGACGCGCGGTGAGAGCGCTGAGAATGGTGAGAACGGTGAGAGCGGAGTCGTCGACGGGCCCGCTGCGGGCAGGACTGCGCCGCAGTGGTCGGGCGGCTCGGTCTGAAGTGGTCGGCTCACGTGCTCTTTCCCCCGGGTACGCCCCCGCCGGGTGTCCGTCGGCCCGTCACCGGGCCGGGTCGCGGCAGGGAATGCCCGCATATCGTCAACCGGACGGCGGGGCCGTGTCCAGCCGGTTCCGCGCGCCGGACCGAGACTGTGGCGCAACCGCAACGTGGTCCAGGCCTTCCGTACCCGTCCGACCGGAAGCCGGAGGTGGGGCCCGCCTCCGGCTCCCGCCCGCCGAGCGCCCGCCGAGCGCCCATCGAGCGCCCATCGAGCGCCCACCGAGCGCCCACCGAGCGGACGTCGGGAGTTCGAAGACGGGCCCTGGTACGGCGGCTTGCCCCGATCCGGGAGAATGGGGTCATGACTGCCCAGATTCTCGATGGCAAGGCCACCGCCGCCGCGATCAAGTCCGAACTCGCCGCCCGCGTGGCGGTCCTCAAGGCGAAGGGCGTCACGCCCGGCCTCGGCACCGTCCTGGTCGGCGACGACCCGGGCAGCCGCTGGTACGTCAACGGGAAGCACAAGGACTGCGCCGAGGTCGGCATCGCCTCGATCCAGCGCGAGCTGCCCGCCACCGCCACCCAGGAGGACGTCGAGAACGTCGTCCGCGAGCTCAACGCCGACCCCTCCTGCACCGGCTACATCGTCCAGCTGCCGCTGCCCAAGGGCCTGGACCAGAACCCGGTCCTGGAGCTGATGGACCCGGACAAGGACGCCGACGGCCTGCACCCGACCTCGCTCGGCCGGCTCGCCCTGGGCATCGAGGGGCCGCTGCCGTGCACCCCGCTGGGCATCGTCGAGCTGCTGCGCCGGCACGACGTCGAGATCGACGGTGCCGAGGTGGTCGTGATCGGCCGCGGCGTCACCGTCGGCCGCTCGATCGGCCTGCTGCTGACCCGCCGCAGCGAGAACGCCACCGTGACCCTGTGCCACACCGGCACCCGGGACCTCGGCTACCACCTGCGCAAGGCCGACATCATCGTGGCCGCCGCGGGCGTGCCGCACCTGGTCAAGCCGGAGGACGTCAAGCCGGGCGCGGCGGTGCTGGACGTGGGCGTCAGCCGCAGCGAGGGCAAGATCGTCGGCGACGTGCACCCGGGCGTGGCCGAGGTGGCCGCCTGGATCTCCCCGAACCCCGGCGGCGTGGGCCCGATGACCCGCGCGATGCTGCTCAACAACATCGTCGTGGCGGCCGAGCGCCGCGCCGGCGTCTGACCCCGCGACCGACACCACCACGAGGGACGGCGAGCATGACGGAACCGCGACCGGCGCGGACCCCGCGCAGGCCGGTCAAGACCACCGGCACCCTGCCGCCCGAGGGCGCGGCCGCAGCCCTCGGGCGCGACCACACCCTGCCGGTCCGGCAGTGGCCGATAACGCTGGTCCTGCTGGTGGTCGGGGCCGGCCTCGCGGTCACCTGGTTCGCCGACTTCAAGGACGGCTTCAAGTACGGGCTGCTGATCCTCGGCTGCGGGGTGCTGCTCGGGGCCGTCCTGCGGCTGGTGCTGCCCGAGGTCGGGATGCTGGCGGTGCGCAGCCGCTTCACCGACGTGATCGTGCTGACCTTCCTGGGAGCGTCGATCGTGCTGCTGACCCTGGTGGCGCAGCCGAACCCGTGGCTGGAGATCCCGCTGCTCGACAACATCGGCAAGTTGATCGGCCGGCCCAAGCACTGACGCCGGGGTGACCGTGACGGCCCCCGCCCTGCGAGCCAGGGCGGGGGCCGCCGTCCGTTGTGACGCATCAGCCAGGCCCGCACCCGCGGCGTACGCTTCCCTTTGCGATAACCTGACGCCGGTCTCTCGATGTCGAGAGATCATCCTCGGCTCCAGCGCGCCGGTGTGCCTGGGGCACCTGGCGATCTGCTGGAGAAGGTAGAAATGACCCGCACCCCCGTCAACGTCACCATCACCGGAGCGGCCGGCCAGATCGGCTACGCGCTGCTCTTCCGCATCGCCTCGGGCCACCTGCTCGGTGCCGACGTCCCGGTGAACCTGCGCCTCCTGGAGATTCCGCAGGGCCTCAAGGCCGCCGAGGGCACCGCCATGGAGCTCGTCGACTGCGCGTTCCCGCTGCTGCGTGACATCACGATCACCGACAACCCGAACGAGGCCTTCGACGGCGCCAACGTCGCGCTGCTGGTCGGCGCCCGTCCGCGCACCGCCGGCATGGAGCGCGGCGACCTGCTGCAGGCCAACGGCGGCATCTTCGGCCCGCAGGGCAAGGCGATCAACGACCACGCCGCGGACGACATCAAGGTCCTGGTCGTCGGCAACCCGGCCAACACCAACGCCCTGATCGCCCAGCGCAACGCCCCGGACGTCCCGGCCGAGCGCTTCACCGCGATGACCCGCCTGGACCACAACCGCGCGGTCGGCCAGCTCTCCATCAAGACCGGTGCGCCCGTCTCCGACATCAAGCGCGTCACCATCTGGGGCAACCACTCCGCCACCCAGTACCCGGACGTCTTCCAGGCCGAGATCGCCGGCAAGCCGGCCTTCGAGGCCATCGGCAGCGACCAGGCCTGGCTGGACGAGACCTTCATCCCGACCGTCGCCAAGCGCGGCGCGGCCATCATCGAGGCCCGTGGCGCCTCCTCGGCCGCCTCGGCCGCCAACGCCGCCATCGACCACGTGTACACCTGGGTCAACGGCACCGCCGAGGGCGACTGGACCTCCATGGGCGTCGTCTCGGACGGCTCCTACGGCGTCCCGCAGGGCCTGATCTCCTCCTTCCCGGTCACCACCAAGGCCGGCAAGTTCGAGATCGTCCAGGGCCTGGAGATCTCCGACTTCTCGCGCGCCCGCATCGACGCCTCGGTCAAGGAGCTGACCGAGGAGCGCGACGCGGTCCAGGAGCTGAGCCTCATCTGAGCCCCGCGGCACCGCTTTCCCGACGGCCCGCCGTCTCCTTCCCGGAGGCGGCGGGCCGTCGTGTGACCGGCCGTCGCTCGTTCTTCCACTCCCCGGGCGCCGGCCGGTCTTACACTGACCCGCTGTGAACGAAACCCTCGGGGACGCCCTGCTCGTCCTCGTCTTCATCCTGCTGGGCGGGCTGTTCAACGTCGCCGAGATCTCGCTGATCTCGCTGCGCGAGGGCCAGATCCGGACGCTGGAGGCGCTCGGCACCCGGCGGTCCGCCCGGGCCGCGCACCTGGCCGCCGACCCCAACCGCTTCCTGGCCGCCGTCCAGGTCGGCGTGACCTGCATGGGCTTCCTGTCCGCCGCCTTCGGCGCGGACACCCTGGCCGGCAAGGTCGCGCCGCTGTTCGTCCGGGCCGGGCTCACCGAGGGCGTCGCCGACGCGGTCGCCCTGGTCGGCCTCACCCTGGTGATCAGCTACGTCTCGCTGGTCCTCGGCGAACTCACCCCCAAGCGGATCGGCCTGCAGCGGGCCGAGTCGATCGCGGTGATCGCGGCCCCGGTGGTGGACGTGATGTCGGTGGCGCTGCGCCCGGTGATCTGGCTGCTCGGCCACTCCACCAACCTGATGGTCCGCCTGCTGGGCGGCGACCCGGCCGCCGGCCGTGGCTCGATGAGCTCCGAGGAACTGCGCGGCCTGGTCGCCGCCAACACCGAACTCGGCAGCGACGAACGGGCGTTGATCGCGGACGTGTTCTCCGCCGGGGAGCGGCAGCTGCGCGAGGTGATGGTCCCGCGCACCGAGGTGACCTTCCTGGACGCCGAGCGCCCGCTGGCCGCCGTCCGGCACCAGGCGGACACCTCGCCGCACTCGCGCTACCCGGTGGTCGAGGGCAGCGCCGACGCCGTGGTCGGCTTCGTGCACGTCCGCGACCTGTACGGCGCGCGCGGCGAGCAGGCCGCCAAGGTCCGCGACCTGGCCCGCCCGGTGAAGCTGCTGCCCGGCACCAAGCGGGTGCTGGAGGCGATGGGCGAGATGCGCCGCGAGGGCCACCACCTGGCCATCGTGGTGGACGAGTACGGCGGCACCGCCGGGATCGTCACCCTGGAGGACCTGGTCGAGGAGGTGATCGGCGAGATCCGGGACGAGTACGACCGGCCGGAGACCGCCGCCACCCGCCGGCTGGTCGGCGGCGGCATGGAGCTGGACGGCCTGCTCAACCTCGGCGACTTCACCGAGGAGACCGGCGCCACCCTGCCCGAGGGCCCGTACGAGACGGTGGCGGGTTGCCTGGTCGCCTCGCTCGGCCGGCTGCCCCGGGACGGCGACCAGGTGCGCGTCCCGGTCGAGGGCGGTGGCGGGGTGCTGCTGACGGTGGCCAAGCTGGAGGGCCGGCGGATCGCCCGGGTGAGGGTGAGTGCGGTCACACTGGCGGAACCTCCTGGGGCGGACGTTTCCTGAGCGCCCGGTGGAACTGGAACAATGGCCCGCATGGTCAACGCAGCGGTCACTGGTCCGGTCAAGGACCGTCCCCGGGTTCTCTCCGGCATCCAGCCCACCTCCGGCTCGTTCCACCTCGGCAACTACCTGGGCGCGGTGCGCCAGTGGGTGGACCTGCAGAAGGAGAACGACGCCTTCTACATGGTCGTCGACCTGCACGCGATCACCGTCTCGCAGGACCCGAAGGAGCTGCGCGAGAACACCCGGGTCTCCGCCGCCCAGCTGCTCGGCGCCGGCCTGGACCCGGAGCACTGCACCCTGTTCGTCCAGTCGCACGTGCCCGAGCACGCGCAGCTCGCCTGGGTGATGAACTGCCTCACCGGCTTCGGCGAGGCCTCCCGGATGACCCAGTTCAAGGACAAGTCCGTCCGACACGGCGCGGACAGCACCACGGTCGGCCTGTTCACCTACCCGGTGCTGATGGTCGCGGACGTCCTGCTCTACCAGGCGGACGCCGTCCCGGTCGGCGAGGACCAGCGCCAGCACCTGGAGCTCACCCGCGACCTCGCCGACCGCTTCAACACCCGCTACGGCCCGACCTTCACGGTGCCGAAGCCGTACATCCTCAAGGAGACGGCGAAGATCCAGGACCTCCAGGACCCGGGCGCCAAGATGAGCAAGTCCGCCTCCTCGGACAAGGGCCTGGTCAACCTGCTGGACGAGGCGAAGGTCAGCGCCAAGAAGTTCAAGAGCGCCGTCACCGACACCGGCACCGTCGTCTCCTACGACGAGGACGGCAAGCCCGGCGTCTCCAACCTGCTGCGCATCCACTCCGCGCTCAGCGGCCAGTCGATCGACCAGCTGGTCGCGCACTTCGAGGGCAAGATGTACGGCGCCCTGAAGACCGAGCTGGCCGAGCTGTTCACCGAGTGGGTCACCCCCTTCCAGGAGCGCACCCGCTCCTTCCTGGACGACCCGGCCGAGCTGGACCGGGTGCTGGCGATCGGCGCCGAGAAGGCCCGCGAGGTGGCCGCGCAGACGCTGGAGACGGTGTACGACCGGGTCGGCTTCCTCCCGGCCGCCAAGCGGTGACTCCCCTCACACGCCTGCCCGATGGTGACGGTCTCCCCGAGGCCGTCACCATCGGCGTGTCCGTGAGCGTTCCGGATCCGTACGGTGCGCAGATCCAGGACGCCCGGGCCGGGCACGGCGATCCGCTGGCCCGGTCGATACCGACGCACGTCACCCTGCTGCCGCCGACCGAGGTGCCGGCCGAGGCGCTGCCGAAGATCGAGGAGCACCTGGCGGCGGTGGCGGCCTCGCACCGGCCGTTCCGGATGCTGCTGCGCGGCGCCGGCACCTTCCGCCCGGTCTCCCCGGTGGTGTTCGTCCGGGTCGAGGAGGGCGCGCAGGAGTGCCGGCTGCTGGAGGCGGACGTCCGCTCCGGCCCGCTGGCCCGCGAGCTGGCGTTCCCGTACCACCCGCACGTGACGGTCGCGCACGGTCTGCCGGATGACGCGCTGGACCAGGCGTACGCGCAGGCGCGCGGCTTCCGGGCGGCCTTCCCGGTGCCGGGCTTCGGCCTCTCCCGCTTCGACGCGGACGAGGTCTGGCGGCCCTGGCGGAGCTACCTTTTCTCCTGAACTACCGGACTGACCTTCCGAGTTCGAGCATCCGGTCGACCACCCGGCGGGACGCGCCGCCGTCGTCCAGGACGCAGTGCTCGGCCCGGAAGCGCCGGTGGCGCTCCGCGTACCCGGGCGGCAGGTCCGCGCCGGAGTCGGCGAGTTCGCGCAGCGCGCCGAGCAGTCCGGCCGAGGTGGGGACGAGCGGGCCGGGGGCCTGCGGCTCGAAGTCGAAGTAGAAGCCGCGCAGGGTGTCGCGGTAGTGCTCCAGGTCGTAGGTGAAGAAGAGCACCGGGCGGCCGGTGACGGCGAAGTCGAACATGATCGACGAGTAGTCGGTCACCAGGACGTCCGCGACCAGCAGCAGCTCCTGCGGGTCGGGGTAGTCCCCGCAGTCGTACAGGAAGCCGTCCCCGGCGCCCGGCAGTGGCTCGCGGACGTGCGCGTGCGGGCGGATCAGCAGCACGTGGTCCCGGCCGAGCAGGCGCCGGGCGTGGTCGAGGTCCAGCCGCAGGCCGAGTCGGAAGCCGTCGCCGTCACCGCGCTGCTGGTCCTCGCGCCAGGTCGGCGCGTACAGCACGATCCGCTTGCCGTCCGGGATGCCGAGCCGGTGGCGGACGGCCGCGGCGGCGGCCTCGTCGGGGCGGGCGAGCACGTCGTTGCGCGGGTAGCCGGCCTCCAGGATCTCGCCGTCGTAGCGGAACGCGCGGCGCAGGATCGGGGTGGCGAACGGGCTGGGGGAGAGCAGCAGGCTCCACTGCGGGGTCTCCCGGTCGAGCGCCTCCAGGTAGCCGTGGTCGGCCAGCCAGGGGTTGTCGACGTCGTGGGCGATCCGCTTCAGCAGCGAGCCGTGCCAGGTCTGGAGCACCACCTGGCCGGGGCGGCGCTCCAGGAAGTCCGGGAAGTGCGTGTTGCCGACCAGGTACCGGCAGGTGGCCAGCGCGTGGTACCACTCCGGGCTCCAGATCCGGACGGCCCGGACCCCGGGCGGCAGTTCGGCCTGGGCGTCGTCGACCACCCAGAGGTGTTCCAATGGCGCTCCGCGGCGGGCCAGTTCGGCGTGCACCGCGCGCGGGGAGTCGGCGTAGCCGCGGCCGCCGAACACGTCGTACAGCACGGCCTCGCGCAGCGGTTCGCGGCGGGCGGCGGGGTAGTGGACGGCGCGCTGGCGGCTCTGCGTCCAGGCGCTGCGCTCGGTGGGGGTGAGCACCGGGGTGGAGTCCACCAGCAGGGTGTCGTGCCAGCGGCGCTGGAGCAGGATCCGCTTGCCGCCGGCCGTGGTGGCGGCGGGCAGTGCGGGCAGGGCGGCCGGTGCGGCGAGCAGCGGGCGGCTCGGGCCGGGCCGCCCGGCGGGCGTCAGCGCGGCCTCCCAGATGCCCTTGCGCAGGGGCAGCGCGGTGCCGTCGGCGCCGGTGCGGGTGGCGGGCAGCAGGACCTTGAAGCGGCCGTCCTGGTCGGCCTCGACGGGGGAGCGGACCTCGCTCGCGGTGCCGGTGTGCCGCAGGACGAGCTCCAGCCGGTCCGCGGCGCGGTCCGGGCAGCGGCCGGTGAGCTCGAAGCCGCCGGCCCGGACCGCGATCCGCTCGACCAGGCCGGCCGCGGGCTGGACGCACACCTGGAGCCGGCCGTCGGCGAGGTGCTTGAGGTAGAGGGCGCGGTCCGGGGTGTCGGGCAGTCGGTGCTGGCCGGCCACCGGGCCGCCGCGCTCGTCCGGGCAGAGCTGCTCGGTGCTGCCGTCGGGGTGCAGGAACTCGGTGTCCCAGTGCTCCAGTTCGCCGCTGCCGCGGCCGTCGGCGGTGAACGGCCGGTACGGCAGGTGGACGGCGAAGGTGTTGCCGGTGCGGGCGACCGGCCGTTCGATCACGGCGTCGCTCTGCCGGTGGCGCAGCCGCAGCACGGTGCCGGACGGGCAGGTGTCCGCGCTGCCGCGCAGGTCGAGGCCGTCGGCGGTGGGGGTGGCGTGGGTGAGCCGGATGCCGGGGCGTTCGAGCAGCAGCCGCAGTCGCCCGTCGGCGAAGTGCGGCTGGAGGCGGACGTCGTGGTCCACCCAGTGGGCCGGCGGGTACTCGCCGGAGCCGCACCAGTGCGGGGCGAGGGCGCCGTACCGGCGGCGCAGCCGGGTGGGGCGCGGGCGGGTGAACAGGGTGGTCTCGATCTGCCAGTCGCCGAGCAGCCAGTCGGTGCCGTGGCGCAGCCGGCCGGGCTCGATCAGGGCGGTGAAGCCGGACCAGTCGTGGTTGAACTCGGGCTGGGCGCTGTCGTCGGTGACCTCGGGCAGCCGGCGGGGCCGGGAGCGCAGGTGGACGGGCGGCCTGGTCCCGTCGGCGTGGCGCAGGGTCAGCCAGGTCCAGGCGGAGCCGGGGCGGCCGGTGTCGAGGTCGTCCGGGCGGGCGAAGCCGGTGAGCTCCAGGCCGCGGCCGGTCCAGCGGGCGCGCAGCAGGCCGAAGGTGACGTCCTCGTCGGCGGCGGGCTGGTCGGTGCTCACGCGGGGGTCGGCGTGCGGAAGGACGAACCGTGTGAGCGCAGGCATGGCAGGGGTCCTTCGGGACGGGGGCCGGGCCATGGGCGGTGGACCGGGGCCGCCGGACCGATGCCGAGAGGAAACCGGGGCCGAATTCATATCCCATACCGGGACGCCGTCCGGGGTCAACAGTGTGGACCAGAGAATTTCCCGTGAAATTCACCGACAAAACACTAGTTCGAGTGCAATGCGCAGGCAAAGGCCGGGGATATTGTCAGGGAATTCCCAGGAAAACGCGGAGGCGCCCGACGCGGTTCGCGTCGGGCGCCTCTGCGGGGCTCTCGGGGTTGCTCCGGGCTACCCCGTACTGCTCGGTGCTACTCCGCGCGGAGCATCGCGTCGACCACCCGGGCGGAGGCCTTGCCGTCGTCCAGGTCGCAGTACGCCGTGCGGAACGCGGCGGCCTTGTCGGCGTACTCGGCCGCGACCTCGCCGACCCGGCCGAGCGCGTCGACCAGTTCCTCGGAGGTGGCCAGCAGCGGGCCGGGCGCCTCAGCCTCGAAGTTCAGGCTGAAGCCGCGCAGGTTGTCGCGGTAGTGCTCCAGGTCGTAGGTGAAGAACAGGATCGGCTTGCCGGTCGCGGCGAAGTCGAACACGCTGGCGGAGTAGTCGGTGATCAGCACGTCGGCGATCAGCAGCAGCTCCGCCATGTCGGGGTAGCTGCCGACGTCCCAGATGTAGCCGTTGCCGGCGCCCGGGATCTGACCGCACATCATGCTGTGCCGGCGCACCAGCAGTACCTGGTCGTCGCCGAGCGCGGCCTTGGCCGCCGCCAGGTCGAGCCGCAGGTCCAGCTGGTACCCGCCGTTCGGCCGGCGCCGGTCCTCGCGCCAGGTCGGCGCGTAGAGCACGACCTTCTTGCCCTCGGGCAGGCCGAGCCTTTCGCGCACCTGTTCGGCGGTCTTCTCCCGGTCGGCCGCGAAGAGCAGGTCATTCTTGGGCGAACCGCTTTCGAGAATCTCGCCCTTGTAATCGAACGCGCGTCGCAGGATCGGGGCCGACCAGCTGTTGCCGGCCGCCAGCAGACTCCAGCTCGGCACCTCCCGGGCGAGGCCCTTCAGGTAGTTCGCATCCGTGAACCAGACCTTCTCGAAATCGAGGCCGATCTGCTTCAGCGGGCTGCCGTGCCAGGTCTGCAGGACCACCTGTCCGGGGCGGCGGACGAAGAAGTCGGGCAGGTGGGTGCTGGTGACGATGTACTTGGCGGTCGCCAGCGCCTCGAACCACTCCGGGCTCCACAGCCGGATCGCGCTCGCCGACTGCGGCAGATCGGCCTGGAGGTCGTCACTGCCCCACAGGTGCTCCAGCGGCAGGCCGCGGCGGACCAGCTCCTCGTGGACCGCCCGCGGCGAGTCGGCGTACAGGCCGCCGAGGCCGACGTTGTACAGCACGGTGTCGCGCACCGGGTGCCGGCGGGCGTTCGGGTAGTCGACGAACCGCAGCTGGCGCAGCCGGTAGCCGCTGCGCTCCTCCGGCAGCAGCGCCGAGTGCGACTCCAGGGAGAGGCCGTCGTGGTGGCGGCGCTCCAGCACGATGCGCTTGCCCCGGGACTCCACCTCCAGCGGCATCGCGCCGAAGCAGTCCGGCGAGATCAGCGCGTACGAGCTCGGAAGCTCCTCGGCCGGGGCACCGACCGGGCGGAAGAAGACGTTCCAGGTGCCCTGGGCGAGCGGCACCCGGCCGGCGAAGGAAGCCGTCGGCACGGCGGGCAGCGCGGTCCGGAACCGTCCGTCCGCGATCTCCACCGGGTAGACGTGCTCCTCCTCGCGCCAGTCGTGGCGGACCACCAGCTCCCAGCGGTGCGCGCCGGACAGCGGGAACGAACCGCTGAGCAGGAAGCCGTCCGCGCCGCGGGTGGAGACCTCGTCCACCACCGGCTGGAGCAGCTGGTCGGAGAACTGCAGGTACCCGCTGGGGGAGGGCTTGGAGTAGAGCGCCCGGCGCTGGTCGGCCGGGGCGTCCGGGTTGAGCGGCAGGTGCAGCTGCGCCGGGGCGTTGCGGTCGTCCCAGGTCACCGGGACGGTGCTGCCGTCGGCCAGCAGCAGCGCGGTGTCCCAGCGGTCACGGCCTCGCTCGGCGGCCACCGGGTCCAGCTCGGCCCAGGCCTCGCGGACGGCGGTCAGCTCGGCCGCCGGGAAGGACACGCTGAACGGCTGCAGGCTGCCGACCGGCGCGCCCAGCTCCAGCGGGAAGGCCAGCTCGCGGTCGGACTCGACGTGGGTGAGCCGCAGCCGGGCCCCGGCGAAGCTGGAGCCGGAGCGGGCCGCGCCCGACACCTCGACCCGGCCGCCGTGCGAAGCCAGGCCGGTCACCCGGGCCTTGACCGTCTCCACCCGCAGGTAGACGGAGCCGTCCCGGACCCACGGCACGATCCGCACGTCCGGCTCGACCCAGTGCGCCGGGATGTAGTGCGCGGTGTCGCTCCAGCCGGCCCAGACCCGGCCCTTGTAGACGCCGCCCTTGCCCGCGCCGGCCACCAGGACGCGCCAGTTGCCGTCCTTCCACTGGCCGCGGTGCTTGAGCTTCTTCGGGTCGACGCCGACGGTGAAGCCGGCCCAGTCGCAGCTGTACAGGTCGTGGTGGCAGCTGGCGGTGGCCTCGGGGCTGTACTGGGTCTTCATCGGCACCGCGATCACCCGGCGGCCCTTGGCCTCGCGCAGCACCAGGGTGCGGACCATGTCGTGCTTGCCGGCCGCGCCCAGCTGCTCCGGGTACGCGTGCCCGGTCAGCTGCAGCCGCCCGCCGACCCAGGCCGTCTCGTACAGCCGGCTGCGCATGACCAGTGAGTTGTCCAGCTTGAGCACGCCGGACGGCACGCTCTTGCGCCCGCCGCGCAGGAACGGGTAGTCGGCGTACGGGCGCAGCAGACCGCGGGCCTGGACGCCGCCGTTGCTCTCGCCCTCGTACTTGATCTGCTCGACGAACTCGTCGATCCGGCCCTGGAGGGTCAGGTGGTACTTGAGCCGCAGCGGCGCCCGCAGCTTGCGGACCTGCTCGGGGCCGATCGCCCGCAGCAGCCGGCTGACGTTCTTGACGTAGGCGTCCCGGTACTCCTTGTCGCCGTCCACGACGGACCAGAAGAACATCGGGATCTCCTCGACGAGGGTGTTCTCGTCGTAGGAGCGCAGGTACTGGGCGAAGCGCGGATCGGTCTGCTTGCGCAGCCAGCCGCGGACCAGCTCGACCGAGGTGACGCGGTCGATCAGGCCCTTGGGGTTGGTGCGCATCTGGGTGATCGACATCTCGCCGACCTCGCGCTCGCGCCAGTGGTAGATCGGCTCGCAGAGCACGTCCACGCTCTTGGCGAGGTAGTGGTGCGGCACGCTGACCGGCGCGTCCTCGTACAGGATGCCCTCGGGGTAGAGGATGCCGGCCGCGTCGAAGAAGGAGCGGCGGTACACCTTGTTCCACGCGGTGCGGTCGGTGACCAGCGCCGGGATCTCGGTGATGTGCGTCTTGAGCTTGGTCTCCCTGAACGGCTTCGAGTGCCCGCCGGACTGGTAGTAGCCCACCGCGCGGAACCGCAGCACGTTGCCGGTGGCGAAGTCCGAGCCGGTCTCGTCCAGGGTGTTGATCATCAGCTCGTACGCGCTCGGCGGCATCGAGTCGTCACTGTCGACGAAGCACAGGAACTCGGCGTCCGGGTCGATGTGCCGGATGCCGGTGTTGCGGGCCGCGCCGAGGCCCTTGTTCACCTGGCGGACCAGCCGGAACCGCGAGTCCTTGGCCGCGTACGCCTCGGCGAGGGCCGCGCTGTCGTCCTTCGAACCGTCGTCGACCATGACGCACTCGAAGTCCGTGAAGGTCTGGGCGGCGATCGAGTCGAGGCATTCGACCAGGTAACGCTCGACGTTGTAGATCGGAACGACGATGGAGAGGCGGGGAGCCATCGGCTACGCAGGCCTTTCTCGGGAAGGAGCGTGGCAGCCCGGTGAGGGCCTGACCGCACTTTGGATCGGTGCGTACGTGCGCACCGATCCTACCTCCGGGCCATGGGGCCCTTCGGGGCCACTACGCTGGGCCCGTGCCCCGCTTCAGCGTGATCGTCCCCGTGTACCAGGTTGAGGACTACCTCGCCGAGTGTCTCGACTCGGTGCTCGGCCAGGGCGGCCCCGACCTCGAACTGATCGCGGTGGACGACCGCTCCCCGGACGGCTGCGGCCCGATGCTCGACGAGGCCGCCGCCGCCGACCCGCGGATCCGGGTGCTGCACCTGCCCGAGAACGTCGGCCTCGGCCGGGCCCGCAACGCCGGCCTGGAGGTCGCCACCGGGGACTACGTGATCTTCCTCGACAGCGACGACACGCTCACCCCCCAACTGCTCAAGAGCGTCGACGACCGGCTCGCCGCCACCGGCGACCCGGACGTCCTGGTCTACGACTACGCCCGCACCTACGCCGACGGCCGGATCACCCGGGCCGCCTCCGCCCACGTGTTCGGCGCCGCCTCCCCGGACGTCTTCGACCTCGCCGCCCGTCCCGACCTGCTCGACCTGCTCCAGGTGGTCTGGAACAAGGCCTACCGCCGCGACTTCGTCACCGCCCAGCAGCTGGTCTTCCCGGCCGGCTACTACGAGGACACCCCCTGGACGTACCCGGTGCTGCTCGCCGCGGCCCGGATCACCCTGCTCGACGAGGTCGGCGTGCACTACCGCCAGCGCCAGGAGGGCGGCAACATCCTGGCCACTGCCAGCCGCAAGCACTTCGACGTCTTCGCCCAGTACGACCTGGTCTTCGCCTTCCTGGACCACCGCCCCGACCTCGACCACTGGCGCCCGGTCGTCTACGGCCGGATGCTGCACCACCTGAACACCGTCGTCTCCAAGCCCGGCCGGATCCCGCCCGGCGACCGCCGCGAGTACTTCCGCCGCGCCGCCGCCCACTGCGCCCGGCTCCGGCCGGCCGGCTACCGCCCGCCGCCCGGCGTGGACGGCGTGCGCACCGAACTGCTCAGCCACGGCCGCTACGGCGCCTACCAGGCCGTCCGCGCCCTCGCCCGGGCCCGCCGCCTGGTGAAACGCTAGAATCTGCGCCGAGCCTGACGGCCATTCGGAGGACGGGCCGGTATAACCGGTCGGGTGGACTTCCTGACCCGCCTCCCGGTCATCGGCCCGCTCGTCACGTGGGTGCTGCGCAGCCGCCCGTACCGGGTGTACGAGCACTTCTCCGCGGCCCGGGGCAACCGGCTGGCCGGTGCGGTCACCTTCTTCGGCTTCCTCGCCCTGTTCCCGCTGCTCACGGTGGGCCTGGCGATCGCCGTCTCGACGCTCAGCAGCAGCCAGGTCGCGGACCTGCAGAAGCACATCTCCGACCAGCTGCCGGGCATCTCGGAGGCGCTCAACCTGCCGTCCCTGGTGGCCAACGCGGGCGCCGTCGGACTGGTCAGCGGGGCGCTGCTGCTGGTCTCCGGCCTCGGCTGGGTGGACACCATGCGCACCTCGATCCGGGACGTCTGGCAGCTGCCCGACGACGACACCAACGTGGTGCTGCGCAAGGGCTGGGACTGCGCGGTGCTGGGCGGCCTCGGCGTGGTGTCGCTGATCTCGGTGGGCGTCTCCACCGCCGGGACGACGCTGGCCGGGCGGATCGCCGACTGGACCGGCCTGCCCAGCGGCTACCTGCTGACCGGGGTCGGCGTGCTCGTCGCCATAGCGTGCGACACGCTGCTCTTCGCCTACCTGCTGGCGCCGTTCCCCGGGATCGGCGGCCAGCGCCGGCGCGACGTGCTGCAGGGCGCGCTGATCGGCGCGGTCGGCTTCGAGCTGCTGAAGGTCCTGCTCGCCTCCTACCTCGGCTCCGTCGCCGGGAAGAGCCTGTACGGGGCCTTCGGCGTGCCGGTGGCGCTGCTGCTGTGGATCAACTTCGTCTCACGGCTGCTGATGTACTGCGTGGCCTGGACGGCGATGGCCGATCCGGTGGCCGCCCGGGAGCGCACCCGGGAGCACGCCCGGGCGCTGCTGGCGGCGGCCGACGAGGCGGAGGCGGCCGCGGACACGACGGCGGCCCGGCCCCGGGAGGAACCCTGAGGCCGGGCCGTCCGTCCGGCCGTCACCAGCCGGAGGCCCCGCGGCGGCCGCGCCGCAGGACCAGCACCCCGTAGCCGGCCGCGGCCGTCACCAGCACGACGGCCAGCCAGCCGCCGAGGCCGAGCCCGTCGTCCTCGGCGGCGGCCGGGGCGGCAGTGGGGGCGGTGCCGGGCCGGGTGGCGGGGGTGGAGTGCGGCGGGGGCGCGCCGGCGGTGCCGCCGGCCTGGCCGGAGGGCTCGCCGTCCGGCGGGAGCTCGTCGACCAGCTTGCCGACCGGCTGCACCTTGCCGGCCGCCGCGAAGCCCCAGTCCAGCAGGGCCGCGGTCTCGTCGTAGACCTTCTGGTAGCTGTCCGGGTGCATCACGGTCACCAGCAGGGTGCGGCCGTTGCGTTCGGCGGCGCCGACGAAGGTCGAGCCGGCGTTGGTGGTGAAACCGTTCTTCACCCCGATCAGGCCGGGGTACTTGCCCAGCAGGCGGTCCGTGTTGGCGATCCCGAAACTGCCGCGCTGGCCGGTGTTCTTGTCCACCGCGCCCGGGAACATCGCCTGCCGGGTGGCGCAGTACATCCGGAAGTCGGGGTTGCGCAGGCCGGCCCGGGCGAACAGCGACAGGTCGTAGGCCGAGGAGAGCTGCCCGTCCATGTCGTAGCCGTCCGGGGAGATCACCCGGGTGTCCCGGGCCTGGAGGGCGTCGGCGCGGGACTGCATCTCGGTGACGGTCTGCTCCACGCCGCCGTTCATGTGCGCCAGGACGTGCACGGCGTCGTTGCCCGAGCTCAGGAACACCCCGCGCCACAGGTCCTCGACCCGGTAGTCCAGGTTCTCCTTGATGCCGACCAGGCTGCTGCCCTCACCGATCCCGAGGATCTCCTCGTCGGCGACCTTGTGCACCGTGTTGCGGTCGAACTTGGGCAGCACGGTGTCGGCGAAGAGGATCTTCAGGGTGCTGGCCGGGGCGAGCCGCAGATGCGGGTTGCTGGCCGCCAGCACGTCGCCCGACGTGGCGTCGGAGACTATCCAGGACTGGCCGGTGAGGTCCCTCGGCAGGGCCGGGGCTCCGGCCAGCGGCGAGACCTGGACCCCGGAGCGCCCGAGCCGCTCGCCGCCGACCGCGGAAGCGGCCGGGGGCGGCTCCTGCGGGGCAGCGACCGCCCCCGGGGCGGCGAGCAGGGCCGGGAGGACCGCGGCGGTCGTGACGAACAGATGCGCGAATTTCTGACGACGTGTGGACACGCGCAGACCGTACCCACTCCGGGGCATCCGCTGTGCGCCACACCGGGCCGGTCCTCCGTACGAGGGGCCCGCCCTACGCCGATCGGCGGTCCGCGCATACTGGGGGACGCACCCCGCCCCCACACCCCCGACGAGGACCCCCATGAAGCTCAGCCGCCGCACCTCCTGGTTCCTGACCGCCTTCGGCGTCTGGTCGATCATCATCTGGACCACCTTCGTCAAGAACCTCTGGAAGGACTCCGGCGGCCAGGCCTTCACCAACGGCGACCACTCCCAGCCCACCGCCTTCTTCTGGATCCACCTCCTCCTCGCCGTCACCTCCTTCCTCCTCGGCATCGCCGTCGGCGCCATCGGCCTGCGCGGCCTCCGCGCCACCCGCCGCACCCCGGCCACCGACTGAATCTCCGTTGCCGCTGTCGGTCCCCACTGGAAAGATCCTCACCGCTCGTACACGTAACGAGATCTCTCGATCAAAGGGGTGGGGTACTTCCATGACACTTCGGCATGCCCGCAGACTCGGCGGGGTCACCGCAGCGGCGCTCGCGGCCGGTCTGCTGGTTGCACCGGGGGCGGCTGCGGTACCGGGAACGGCAGTCACTGACCCGAAGGCACTGCCCGCACCGGGCTTCGCCGCCACGGGCCTGCACACCGACGCCTGTGACGACACCACCGCCCCCGGCTGGCTGGGGGTCGCGAACCCTGCGCTGACCGTCACCGCCACCTCCGCACAGGTGCGCTTCGCGGTTTGGGACGACTCGACCCCGGGCCACGACCAGATCGTCGACACCACCACCGACACCAGCGCCGGCACGGCCAAGCTCCCCACCAGCGGCCTGGCGGACGGCCACAGCTACTCGTGGAAGGCCTGGTCCGCGGACTCCTCGGGTACCGGAGAGCCGACCGCGACCTGCCACTTCCGGGTCGACCTCACCCGTCCGGGCCTGTCCGTCTCCTCCACCGACTTCCCGGAGAGCGGCTCGGGCACCGCGCCCGGCAAGTACGCGGGCGAGAACGGCATCTTCACCCTCAAGGGCACCGACGCCGCGCCGGCCGGCGGCGCGGCCTCCGGGGTGGCCTGCTACCAGTACGTGCTGAACGGCACCCTGGGCGTCGGCTGGGACTGCGCCTCCGCGCACACCGTGAAGGCGGGCGCCGACGGCAGTGCCGCGCTCACCCTCAAGCCCAAGGACTGGGGCACCAACGTCCTCACCGTCCAGGCGATGGACAACGCCGGAAACGTCGGCCAGCCGACCACCTACACCTTCTACGCTCCTTGGGACTCGCGCCCCAAGCCGGCCGCCCCGGGTGACGTCAACGGCGACGGTGTGCCCGACATCCTGCTCCCGGACGCCCAGGGCAACCTGCAGATCATCAGCGCCGGTGCGACGGACGCCACTCCGAGCTCCACCATCCCGGGCGCGCTCGCTCCGCTGCGGGCCGGCTGGCAGGACGACCTGGTGCTGCACCGGGGCTGGGCCAACACCCACGGCCCCGGTGATGACCTGCTGGTGCGTCCCAAGGGCAACCCGCAGTTCCTGTACGTCTACGCCAACGGGCACCAGGGCGACTTCAGCGGCCAGAACCCCACCCTGGCGGGGAAGCCGTCCCAGTGCATCGACTCGGCCGGGGAGTCGATCACCTGCCCCGGCGACTACGCCGCGGACTGGTCGGGCGCCGACCAGCTCGTCCCGGTCGGCGGTCGCTTCGGTGCCGCCCGGCCGTCCCTGCCGGTTCTCGTCTCGGTCGAGCACGGCAAGCTCTACGCCTATGTCGACAGCTCCCGCAGCTACGTCGCCGCCCAGCCCATCGCCACCACCGGCGACTGGAGCGGCTACGACCTGATCGCCCCCGGCGCGGACGCAGCCGGCAACCTCATCCTGTGGGCGCGCGACCGGGCCACCGGCGACCTGCATGCCTACCCGGTCTCGAAGAAGTCGAACGGACTGCTCGACTTCTCCGCGCTCGCGGACCCGAAGGCGAACGTGGTCGCCACCGGCTTCACCACCGCCGCCTACCCGACCCTCGGCAGCTCGGGCGACGGTGACGGGGACGGCACGCCGGACCTGTGGGCCGTGACCGCCGACCGGCACCTGGTGACCTTCAGCGGCTGGTCCGCCCCGAAGGACCTCGGCGCGCTGCGCTGAGCCCACGGCGAAGGCCCCCGTCCGATCGGATGATCGGACGGGGGCCTTCGCCGTGTCAGGTGGAGATCAGAAGCGGCGGGTGACCAGCGCCCGCTTCACTTCCTGGATCGCCTTGGTGACCTCGATGCCGCGCGGGCAGGCCTCGGAGCAGTTGAAGGTGGTGCGGCAGCGCCACACGCCCTCACGGTCATTGAGGATCTCCAGGCGCTGCTCGGCGCCCTCGTCGCGCGAGTCGAAGATGAAGCGGTGCGCGTTCACGATCGCGGCCGGGCCGAAGTACTGGCCGTCGTTCCAGAACACCGGGCAGGACGACGTGCACGCGGCGCACAGGATGCACTTGGTGGTGTCGTCGAAGCGCTCGCGCTCCTCGGCGGACTGCAGGCGCTCGCGGGTCGGGTCGTTCCCCTCGGTGATGAGGAACGGCATGACGTCCTTGTACGCCTGGAAGAACGGGTCCATGTCCACGACCAGGTCCTTGAGGACCGTGAGGCCCTTGATGGCCTCGATCGTGATCGGCTTCTCCGGGTTGACGTCCTTGATCAGGGTCTTGCACGCCAGCCGGTTGCGGCCGTTGATCCGCATGGCGTCGGAGCCGCAGATGCCGTGCGCGCAGGAACGGCGGTAGGTGAGGGTGCCGTCCTGCTCCCACTTGATCTTGTTGAGCGCGTCCAGAACGCGCTCCTTCGGGTCCAGCGTCAGCTGGTAGTCGACCCACACCGGGTCCGGGTGCTCCTCCGGGTTGAACCGGCGGATCCGGAAGGTGACGGTGATCAGCTCGACGCCGCCCGCCTCGACCGCGTCCAGAGCGGCCGAGTGCTTCTCCACGGTAGGAGTGCTCATCAGTACTTACGCTCCATCGGCTGGTAGCGGGTCGTGACGACCGGCTTGTAGTCGAGGCGGATGGAGGTGCTGCCGTCGGCGGCCACCTCCTGGTACGCCATGGTGTGCTGCATGAACTTCACGTCGTCACGGGTCGGGAAGTCCTCGCGGTAGTGGCCGCCGCGCGACTCCTCGCGGGCCAGCGCGGAGACGGCCAGCACCTCGGCCAGGTCGAGCAGGTTGCCCAGCTCGACGGCCTCCAGGAGGTCCGTGTTGTACCGGAAGCCCTTGTCCTGGATCGAGACGTTCTTGTAGCGCTCCTTCAGCGCGGCGATGTCCTCGACCGCCTGCTTCAGGGTGGCGCCGGTGCGGTACACCATCGCGTTGGCGTCCATGGTCTCCTGCAGCTCCTTGCGGATCTGCGCCACGGACTCGGTGCCGGCGGCCTCGCGCAGGCCGTCGACCAGGGCCTGGACCTTCTCGGCCGGGTTCTCGGGCAGCTCGACGAACTCGTGCACGTTGGCGTAGTCGGCGGCGGCGATGCCCGCGCGACGGCCGAACACGTTGATGTCCAGCAGCGAGTTGGTGCCCAGGCGGTTGGCGCCGTGCACGGACACGCAGGCGACCTCGCCGGCCGCGTACAGGCCCGGGACGACGTCGGTGTTGTTGCGCAGCACCTCACCCTCGACGTTGGTCGGGATGCCGCCCATGGCGTAGTGCGCGGTGGGCTGGATCGGGATCGGGTCCGTGTAGGGCTCGATGCCGAGGTAGGTGCGGGCGAACTCGGTGATGTCCGGGAGCTTGGCGTCCAGCTGCTCCGGCGGCAGGTGGGTCAGGTCCAGGTAGACGTGGTCGCCGTCCGGACCGCAGCCGCGGCCTTCGCGGATCTCGGTGTAGATCGCGCGGGAGCAGACGTCACGGGACGCGAGGTCCTTCATGACGGGGGCGTAGCGCTCCATGAAGCGCTCGCCGTCCTTGTTGCGCAGGATGCCGCCCTCGCCGCGGGCGCCCTCGGTGAGCAGGATGCCCATGCGCCAGATGCCCGTCGGGTGGAACTGGAAGAACTCCATGTCCTCCAGCGGCAGGCCGCGGCGGTACACCAGGGCCTGGCCGTCACCGGTGAGGGTGTGGGCGTTGGAGGAGACCTTGAAGAACTTGCCGGTGCCGCCGGAGGCGAACACGACGGACTTGGCCTGGAAGACGTGGATCTCGCCGGTGGCCAGCTCGTAGGCGACGACGCCGGCCGTCTTGCCCTCGTTGATCAGCAGGTCGAGGACGTAGAACTCGTTGAAGAACTCGACGCCGTGCTTGACGCAGTTCTGGAACAGCGTCTGGAGGATCATGTGACCGGTGCGGTCGGCCGCGTAGCAGGAGCGGCGGACGGGGGCCTCACCGTGGTTGCGGGAGTGCCCGCCGAAGCGGCGCTGGTCGATCCGGCCCTGCTCGGTGCGGGAGAAGGGCAGGCCCATCTTCTCCAGGTCGAGGACGGCGTCGATGGCCTCCTTGCACATGATCTCGGCGGCGTCCTGGTCGACCAGGTAGTCACCACCCTTGACCGTGTCGAAGGTGTGCCACTCCCAGTTGTCCTCCTCGACGTTGGCGAGGGCGGCGCACATGCCGCCCTGGGCCGCGCCGGTGTGGGACCGGGTGGGGTAGAGCTTGGTCAGGACGGCGGTGCGGGTGCGCTGCGTCGACTCGATGGCCGCGCGCATGCCGGCGCCGCCGGCGCCGACGATGACGGTGTCGTACTGGTGAATCTGCATGGGGGTTCTAACTCGCCTCTGGCCTCTGCCGATTGCCGATTAGATGCTTTGTCGTCAGATGTTGGGGTCGAAGGTGAAGATCACCAGGGTGCCCAGCAGCACGGTGAAGACCGTGGCGGTACCCATGAGCCCCTTCAGCCAGAGCCGGGTCGAGTCCTTCTCGGCGTAGTCGTTGATGACCTGCCGCATGCCGTTGGCGCCGTGGAGCATGGCGAGCCAGAGCATCGTGAGGTCCCAGACCTGCCAGAACGGCGAGGCCCAGCGGCCGGCCACGAAGGCGAAGCCGATCTTGGAGACGCCGCCGTCGAGCACCAGCATGATCAGCAGGTGGCCGAGGATCAGGACCACGAGGACGATGCCGGACAGGCGCATGAAGAGCCAGGCCAGCATCTCGAAGTTGGTGCGGGTGCGGCGCGGGGTCTTCGGGGTCCGCTTGCGCGGCGGCTCGATGACGAACGCGTCGGCCGGGTTGCCGGTGCCGAGGCCCTTGCCGGTGTGCGCCTGCGCGGAGGGGACGACCAGCGCGTCGGAGTATTCCGTGGACATGTGTCAGCTCACTTCCCGAACCAGGAGATCAGCGTGTGCTGCAGGATCCCGTAGAAGGAACCGGCCATCAGCACGACCCAGACCGCCACGACGGTCCAGAGCATCTGCTTCTGGTACTTCGGGCCCTTGGACCAGAAGTCCACGGCGACGACCCGCAGGCCGTTGAGGGCGTGGAACAGGATGGCGGCCACCAGGCCGTACTCCATCAGGTTCACGAGAGGAGTCTTGTACGTCTGAATGACGGTGTCGTACGCCTCGGGCGACACGCGCACCAGAGCGGTGTCCAGGACATGGGCGAACAGGAAGAAAAAGATGAGGACGCCGGTGACTCGATGAGCCACCCAGCTCCACATGCCTTCCCGGCCGCGGTACAGCGTTCCAGCCGGCACGGAAAAACCCTCCGGAAGCGATTGGGGGCTCGGCCGGCTTCGGTGTCGGTCAGCCCGGCCAGGTACGGTCCACCGGCCGCCAGCATCCTATCGACGCCGCGTCGCGAACCGCCTCCGGGGGTCTCAGGTGTGATCAATCAGGCACGACTGGCCTAGCCGGACGGGAACCGGCGGCACTTTGGTCGCTCTGGGTGACTGCTCGGCTGCGTTACGGTGGCGGCCCGCTCCGCCGCCGACACCCTGCCGAGGCCCCCGTGCCGCTTCGCCCCGTCCGACCGCCCGCCGCCGCCCTCGCGGCCCTGCTGATGCTCGCCACGGGCTGCACCGCGGTCGGCGGCTCCTCCGCGGACCGGGCCGGGCCCGGCCGCGAGCTGTCCGCGGCCGAGCTGCGGGCGGCCGCGGTGGCCGACGCCGACCTCGGGGCGGGCTACACGGTGACGGTGATGACGCCCGGCCACGGCGACACCGGGGCGGGCGCGGGGCGGGAGGTCGCGGACGTCCCGGCCTGCCAGCCGCTGCTGGACGCGGTGACCCCGGCCACCCCGGCCGCCTCTGCCTCGCCGGCCGCCCAGGCCCCGGGCTACCCGTACGCGGAGACGGACCTGAGCGTGGCCCGGGCCGCCGACCCCAGGGGCGGCGTGTACGGCGGGCTGCTCGGCTACCGGACGGGGCGGGCGGCCGTGCTCCAGGCGGAGCTGGAGAAGCTGTTCGGCCCGTGTGCCGCGTTCACCTCGATGGCCCCGGCGCCGCCGGCCGAGAAGCCGGGGAAGAGGGCGCCGATCCGGACCAGGCACCGGCTGAACCGTGAGGACACGCCCACCCCCGGGGGAGCGGACGCCGCGCTCGGATTCACCCTGACGAATGAATCGGGGAGCGCGGTGCTCTCGCAGCGTGCGGTGCTGGCCCGGATCGGGCCGGCGCTCGCGGTGTTCACCACCTTCGGGGTCGCCGCCGAGCCGGCCACCGCGCCGGACGAGGTGATCGTCCGGCAGCAGGTGGCCAAGCTGCGGGCCGCGCAGGCGAAGAAGAAGTAGCGGGCGGAGAGGGAGTGGGCGGGATGGGGGAGGAGTCGGCGGCTCAGCGCGCCCCGGCCTCCGAATGGGTGGCGACCAGGTGCTCCAGCCGGGTGAGGGAGATCCGGCGGAGCTCGTCCGCCGAGATCAGCCGCTCCTCGTCGGGGTCGTTGGCCAGCCGGGTGCGGATCGAGGAGAGCACGGTGTCGAGCATCTCCTCCGGGGCCACGCCCTCCAGGCAGACCACGAAGACGTGGCCGAACCTGGCCTCGTACGCGGCGTGGGCGGCCCGCAGCGCGGTGTGCGCGGCCTGGCTGCCCGGTGCCCGCATGCCGAGCAGCGGTTGCGGCATCCAGCTCTCGTCGGCGAGCGCCTCGGCCAGGTCGGCCGGGCGGAGGTCGTAGGAGGCCTCGCTGGCGGCGGCCAGCAGGGACTCTATGTCGGGGTAGGGCCGGTGCGCGGTGAGCCGCAGGGCCCAGCGGTGGCTGCCGCAGCAGGCCAGGAGGGCCTCCTCGGCGGCGCCGGCATCGGCTTCGTTGAAGCGGTGCAGCCCGAGGAGGGTCGGCTCGGAGCTTGGATCGAGCCGCTGTGGTGGGACGTCGCTGGCCAGCGGGTCCTCCTCGTGAGGGCGGGAAGGTGCCGGTGAAGTGGGGTGGGGTGAAGCAGCTGAAGTATGGGGGCTGCGGGCGGCGTCACGGCGCCGGTCGGGCAGCTCCTCAAAGGTAGTTGAGCGGTCATCAGTTGGGGAGGGCGCGCGCGGAATTCATCCGGACGAGCTATCAAGTTGTGACGTTGACATCTTTGTGTCAGCGCCCTCCCCACATTCATCCGTTAATCCGGCAGCTGTTGACCCGGCACCCCCGCCTCAGGAGCAGCGGGTTCCGTCGGCCGGCATCGTGCCCTCGGTCAGGTAGGCCTCCAGGGCCCGGTCGATGCAGACGTTGCCCTTGCCGAAGGCCCCGTGCCCCTCGCCGACCCGGGTGAGCAGGGTGGCACTGGCGAAGCCCTTGGCCAGCGCCTCGGCCGAGGCGTACGGGGTGGCCGGGTCGCCGGTGGAGCCGACCACCAGGATCGGGGCGGCGCCCTCCGCCCGGATGGTGTGCGGCTTCTCCGTGGTCTTGAACGGCCAGTAGGCGCAGCCGGCCTCGCTGTAGTCGTCCACGGTGGTGCCCTTGGACAGCAGCGGTGCCTCGGCGGTCAGCCGGTCCACCGCCTGCTTGGCGTGCTCCGGCGTCGGTGCCGGGCGGGCCGCGTCGGCGCAGCTGATCGCGCCGTTGGACTCCTGCATCGGGCTGTAGTGGCCGTTCTCGTCGCGGCCGTTGTAGCCGTCGGCGGAGTCCATCAGGTAGTCGCCCTTGCCGCGCACCATCGCCCAGCCCAGGGCGGCGCGCAGGTACTTCCAGGAGGTCTTCTCGTCGCCGTAGAGCGCCTGGATGGTGCCGGTCCAGGCCAGGTCGCGGCCCAGCTTGCGGCCGTCCTTGACGGTCAGCGGGTGGTCGTACAGCCCGTCCAGGAAGTCGGCGGCCTTCTTGGCGGCCTTGGCCGGGTCCTTGCCGAGCGGGCACTCGTCGGCGTGGTTCTCCACGCAGTCGGCGGCGAAGCGCTCGAAGGACTTCTCGAAGCCGACCTGCTGGTCGACGCCGTGGTCCATGGTGTCCTGGGAGGGGTCGACGGCGCCGTCCAGGACGAGCCGCCCGGTGTTCTTCGGGAACTCCTCGGCGTACAGCGAGCCGAGGTAGGTGCCGTAGGAGACGCCGAGGTAGTTGAGCTTCTTGTCGCCGCTGACGGCGCGCAGCACGTCCAGGTCGCGAGCGGTGTTGCGGGTGCCGACGAACGGCAGCAGCCTGCCGGACTTGGCCTGGCAGGCGGCGGCGTGCTCGGTGGCCTGCTTGACGTGCTCGGCCTTGCGGGTCGCCAGGTCGAGCGGGGCGTCCTGCTGGTCGGCGGCGTCGCGCTGCTTGTCGTCGTAGCAGACGACCGGTGAGCTGTCCCCGGTGCCGCGCGGGTCGAAGCCGATGACGTCGAAGCGGTTGTGCAGGGTGCCGGTGAAGTCCTTGGCGCCGTACTCGACCATCCCGACGCCGGACTCGCCCGGGCCGCCCGGGTTGACCATCAGTGAGCCGATCCGCTGGTCCGGCTTGGCTGCCGGGTACTTGACCAGGGCGAGGTCGATCGCGTCGGTGCCGGGGTTGGCGTAGTCGAGCGGGACGTGCAGCTTGCCGCACTGCATCCCGGATGTGTCGATCTTGAGCTTCTCGGCCGTGGGGTCGGCCGGGCAGTCGGCCCAGGCGATCTGCTGGCCGTAGAAGGGTTGGAGGGCCGGGTCGGCCTCGCCGGTGGGCTTGGGCGTCGGGGTCGGCGGCGGGGTGGCCGTGGGGCTCGTGGTGCCGGGCGCGGAGGCGCCGGCGGCCTGGTCCTGGGACGGCTTGGCGGTGTCGTTGCACGCGGAGGTGAGGAGCAGGGCGCCTGCCGCCAGGGCGGTCAGCAGGACCCGTGGGCGGGCGGCCCGGAAGGTTCTCATCGCACGTGTGTACCACTGGCGGGTGACACGTTTGATCATGGCCCCCGGGCTGCCCGCCGGGGGGCGGGTCAGCCGCGGTGGACCTTGTGGTTGGCGGCCTGGGCGCGGGGGCGGACGACCAGGAGGTCGATGTTGACGTGCGGGGGGCGGGTGACCGCCCAGGCCACGGTGTCGGCGATGTCCTCCGAGGTCAGCGGCTCGGCCACGCCGGCGTACACGGCCGCGGCCTTCTCCTCGTCGCCGCGGAAGCGGGTGACCGCGAAGCCCTCGGACTTCACCATGCCGGGGGCGATCTCGATCACCCGGATCGGCTCCCCGCACAGCTCCAGGCGCAGCGTCGCCGCGATGGTGTGCGCGGCGTGCTTGGCCGCGACGTACCCGCCGCCGCCCTCGTACGCGGCCAGCGCGGCGGTCGAGGAGAGCACCAGCACGGTGCCGTCGCCGGTGGCCCGCAGGGCCGGCAGCAGCGCCTGCGTCACGTGCAGCACGCCGAGCACGTTCACCTCGTACATGGCCCGCCAGTCGGCCGGGTCGCCGTGCTCGACCGTCTCGGCGCCGATCGCCCCGCCGGCGTTGTTCACCAGCACGTCGACCCGGCCCACCTCGGCCGCGAAGGCGTCCACGGCGGCCCGGTCGGTGACGTCGAGCGTGACCGCCCTGGCCGAACCGCCCCCGTCGCCGATCTCCTTGGCCAGCGCCTCGATCCGCTCGGTCCGCCGGGCGGTCAGCACCACGTCGAAGCCCTCGGCCGCCAGCCGGCGGGCGGTCGCCGCGCCGATTCCGCTGCTGGCACCGGTGACCACGGCCACCTTCTGCTCGGTCATTGCCACTCCCTGGGGCTCATCCGGTCGTTCACCCGATCATCTCAACCGCGTCCGCGCCCGCGCCGACCGGTCCCGCTCCGGGTCCTGTCCTACATTGCGAGGACCGACCGATGCCCCCGCCGATCCCGTGGAGGGACCTCATGGCAGCCGAGCCGCGCCGCGCCGAGTCAGGCTTCCCGATCGAGCCGCTGTACGGCCCGGAGGCGCTGGCCGACTGGGATCCGGCGAGCAGACTCGGCCGGCCGGGGGAGTACCCGTACACCCGGGGCGTCTACCCGACGATGTACGCCGGGCGGCCGTGGACGATGCGCCAGTACGCGGGCTTCGGCACCGCCGCCGAGTCCAACGCCCGCTACCGGCAGCTGATCGCGGGCGGCGGCACCGGCCTGTCGGTGGCCTTCGACCTGCCCACCCAGATGGGCTACGACTCGGACGCGCCGCTCGCCGCCGGGGAGGTGGGCAAGGTGGGCGTGGCCGTTGACAGCGTCGAGGACCTGGCCGTCCTGTTCGACGGCATCCCGCTGGGCGGGGTGTCCACCTCCATGACCATCAACGCGCCCGCCGCCCTGCTCCTGCTGCTCTACCAACTGGTCGGCGAGGCCCAGGGGGTGGCGCCGGCCCGGCTGACCGGCACGGTCCAGAACGACGTGCTGAAGGAGTACATCGCCCGGGGCACGTACATCTTCCCGCCGCAGCCCTCGCTGCGGCTGGTCGCGGACGTCTTCCGGTACTGCCGGGCGGAGATCCCGCGCTGGAACACCATCTCCATCTCCGGCTACCACATGGCCGAGGCCGGGGCGGATCCGGCGCAGGAGATCGCCTTCACGCTGGCCAACGGCATCGCCTACGTCCGTACCGCGATCGCCGCCGGGATGGCGGTGGACGACTTCGCCCCCCGGCTCTCGTTCTTCTTCGTGGCCCGGGTCACGCTGCTGGAGGAGGTGGCCAAGTTCCGTGCCGCCCGCCGGATCTGGGCCAGGGTGATGCGGGAGGAGTTCGGCGCGAAGGACCCGCGCTCGTGGATGCTGCGCTTCCACACCCAGACCGCCGGGGTGCAGCTCACCGCCCAGCAGCCCGAGCTGAACCTGGTCCGGGTCTCGGTGCAGGCGCTCGCCGCGGTGTTCGGCGGCACCCAGTCGCTGCACACCAACGGCTTCGACGAGGCGATCGCGCTGCCCACCGAGAAGGCCGCCCGGCTCGCCCTGCGTACCCAGCAGGTGCTCGCCCACGAGACCGACGTGACCGCCACCGCCGACCCGTTCGCCGGCTCGTACGCGGTCGAGTCGCTGACCGACGAGGTGGAGGCCGCCGTGCTGGCGCTGATGGCCCGGGTCGAGGAGCTGGGCGGCGCGGTGGCCGCGATCGAGCGGGGCTTCCAGAAGGCCGCGATCGAGCGCACCGCCTACCGGCTCCAGCAGGAGACCGACTCCGGCGAGCGGACGGTGGTCGGCGTCAACCGCTTCCGGCTGGACGCCGAGGAGCCGTACCGGCCGCTGCGGGTGGATCCGGCGGTCGAGCGGCAGCAGGTCGAGCGGCTGTCCCGGCTGCGCGCCGGGCGGGACCGCGTGGCCGTCGCCCGGGCGCTGGACGGGCTGCGCCGCACCGCGGAGGGGGCGGGGAACGTGCTGTACCCGATGAAGGAGGCGCTGGCCGCGCGGGCCACCGTCGGCGAGGTCTGCGACGCCCTGCGGGAGGTGTGGGGCGTGTACGCCCCGGTGGAGCGCTTCTGACGTCACGTCAAGATTGGGGCGGCCGTGACCGCCGCTCCGGGTGATCGTTGCACAGGGCAAGCAACCGGGGAAGGCGGCTGAAACGAGATGTCATACCCACCTGTTCGGCCGGTATGCGCCCATCCGGGGACTAGTTTTCCAGAAGTCGGGCCAAATCCCCCCAACAGGCCTACCCTTGTTGAGATGAACCGTCCTGAGCCCGCTCAGCCGGGCGCCACTCTGGCCACCGCCCGCCCCGCCGCCGAACTGCGCGCCCGGGTCCGGGGGCTGGAGTCCGAGCTGATCACCTTCCGCCGTGACCTGCACCGGCACCCGGAGCTCGGCCGCCAGGAGTTCCGCACCACCGGCCTGCTCCGCGACCGGCTGGTGGCGGCTGGCCTGAGCCCCCGGGTGCTGCCCGGCGGCACCGGCCTGATCGTCGACGTCGTCCCGGCCGGCACCGCCCCCGGCACCGAGTTCCTGGCCTTCCGCGCCGACATCGACGCGCTGCCGATCGACGACGCCAAGACCGACGTGCCGTACCGCTCGACCGTCCCCGGCCGGGCCCACGCCTGCGGCCACGACGTGCACACCGCGGTGGTGCTCGGCACCGCCCTGGTGCTGGCCGAGGCCGTCCGCACCGGCGAACTGCGCCGCCCCGTCCGGCTGGTGTTCCAGCCGGCCGAGGAGGTCTTGCCGGGCGGTGCGCTGGACGTGATCAAGGCCGGGGGGATGGACGGCGTCGGCCGGATCTTCGCGGTGCACTGCGACCCCAAGGTGGAGGTGGGCCGGATCGCCCTGCGCACCGGGGCGATCACCTCGGCCTGCGACCGCCTGGTGCTGCACCTGGACGGCCCCGGCGGGCACACCGCCCGCCCGCACCTGACCACCGATCTGGTGACCGCGGTCGCCCGGATGGCCGCCGACCTGCCGGGCGCGCTGGCCCGTCGGATGGACCCGCGCTGGGGCGTGAGCCTGGTCTGGGGCCGGATCGCCTCCGGCTCCGCGTCCAACGTCATCCCGCAGCACGCCGAACTGGAGGGCACCGTCCGCTGCCTGGAGCTGGACGGCTGGCGCGAGGCGCCCGACCTGCTGCACGAGCTGATCGCCAAGCTGGCCGAGACCTACCGGGCGAAGTGGACGCTGGACTACCACCGGGGGGTGCCGCCGGTGGTCAACGAGGCGGTCTCGGTCGCCCTGCTGGACGCGGCGATGACCGACCGGTTCGGCCGGGAGGGCGCGCGGGTGGTGGAGAGCACCGAGCAGAGCCTGGGCGGCGAGGACTTCTCCTGGTACCTGGAGCACGCCCCGGGCGCGCTGGCCCGGCTCGGCGTCCGCGCCCCCGGTGACACCACCGTCCGCGACCTGCACCAGGGCCGCTTCGACGCCGACGAGCGCGCGATCGGGATCGGCGTGGAGCTGTTCGCGGCGCTCGCCCTGGACGAGCCGCGGGACTGAGCTGCGGGACTGAGCTGCGGAAACCGAACGGCAGGACCCAGCCGCAGGACCGAGCCGCGGAAACCGAACAGCAGGACTGGGCCGCGGGATTGAGCGGCGCACGCCGTCCCCGGACATCTCCTCGGGCACCGTGTGAACGCCCCCTCGGGCGACCCCCCGGACGACCGGTCGGCACCCCATCGGGGTGACCGGCCGGTTTACCGCCATCCGAGCTAATCGAACGGTTCCGTAGACTGAGCCGCAAAACCAGCTTTGGATCACCGTCGCGCACGGGAAATAGGGCCTCGGGAAGACCGTGAGACCACGGTTTGATAACAACCCGAATGCTCCGGCACCCCGTAACCCAACCGTGTTCTACGCGCGTTACGGTGGCGTCCGACCACGCTAATCAGGTGCGTGTGAGAAGGAGATACTCCCTTGCGCCGTTCAATGAAGCTCGCTGCGGTTGTGCTCTCGGGTTCCCTGGGCATGGCCTCGCTCGCCGCTTGCGGCGCAAAGAGCACTGACAGCAACACCTCCTCCGGTTCGGGCGACGGCTCGATCAAGGTCGGTATGGCCTACGACATCGGCGGCCGTGGCGACCAGTCGTTCAACGACTCCGCCGCTCGCGGTCTCGACAAGGCCAAGGCCGAGCTCGGCGTCGCGGTCACCGAGGCCGACGCCAAGACCGGTGAGGCCGAGGCTGACAAGGAGACCCGCCTCAAGAACCTGATCGACGGTGGTTACAAGACGATCATCGCGGTCGGCTTCGTCTACCAGCAGGCGGTCGACAAGGTCGCCAAGGACAACCCGAACGTCAAGTTCGCGATCATCGACTCGAACGACAAGGACCAGCCGTCCAACGTCACTTCGCTGGTCTTCGCCGAGCAGGAGGGTTCGTACCTCGCCGGCGTCGCCGCCGCGAACAAGTCGAAGTCCAAGCACGTCGGCTTCATCGGCGGTGTGCAGACCGAGCTGATCAAGAAGTTCGAGGCCGGTTACAAGGCGGGTGTGAAGTCCGTCGACGCGAACATCCAGGTCGAGACCACCTACCTGACCACGCCTCCGGACTTCACCGGCTTCAACTCGCCCGACAAGGGCAAGGAGGCCGCGCAGGGCCAGCTCGACAAGGGCGCGGACGTCATCTACGCCGCCGCCGGCTCCTCCGGCAACGGCGCCATCGAGGCCGTCGCCAACAAGCCGGGCGCCTACGCCATCGGCGTCGACTCCGACCAGGCCGCCCAGCCGGCCCTGGCGAAGTACAAGAACAGCATCCTCACCTCGATGGTGAAGAACGTCGACAACGCCGTCTTCTCCTACATCGAGTCGATCAAGAAGGGCCAGCCGTTCACCGGCATCAAGCTCTTCGACCTGAAGGCCGAGGGCGTCTCGCTCGCCACCACCGGCGGCAAGCTCGACGACATCCAGGACAAGCTGAAGGCCGCCGCCACGGCGATCACCTCCGGCGCCACCACCGTCCCGACCGCGCCGGCCCAGTAAGGCCCGCGCGTCCCGGACGCACCAGCGACTGCCGCCTGCCCGGCAGCGCGATGAACGGCAAAGCATCACGGGAGGGGCCCGGCAGGGTGCGCTCAACGCGTACCCCCGGGCCCCGTCCCGTCCCCCCGTCTTCCCCTTGGCCCTCCCAGCGCAACGACGCGCCTCCAGACCACCAGGAGATCGCCATCACCGCATCCGACCCCGTCCCCCCGCGCGAGGACGGTACCCCCAGCGCGGGGACGGCGACATCGGCCGTCGAACTGCGCGGCATCACCAAGCGCTTCCCCGGTGTCGTGGCCAACCACGACATCAACCTCACCGTCCGCAGCGGTACCGTGCACGCCCTGATGGGTGAGAACGGCGCCGGCAAGTCGACGCTGATGAAGATCCTCTACGGCATGCAGAAGCCGGACGAGGGCACCATCGCGATCAACGGCGAGCCGTGCGAGTTCAACACCCCGGGCGACGCCATCTCCCGCGGCATCGGCATGGTCCACCAGCACTTCATGCTGGCCGACAACCTCACCGTGTGGGAGAACGTCGTCCTCGGCGGCGAGAAGCTCCACGGCATCGGCGCCAAGGCGAAGGCGAAGATCAAGGAGATCTCCGACCAGTACGGCCTGGGCGTGCGCCCGGACGCCCTGGTCGAGGACCTCGGCGTCGCCGACCGCCAGCGCGTCGAGATCCTCAAGGTGCTCTACCGCGGCGCCAAGATCCTGATCCTCGACGAGCCGACGGCCGTGCTCGTCCCGCAGGAGGTCGACGCGCTGTTCGACAACCTGCGCGAGCTCAAGTCCGAGGGCGTCACCGTCATCTTCATCTCGCACAAGCTGCACGAGGTGCTGGCGGTGGCCGACGCGATCAGCGTGATCCGGCGCGGTACCACGGTCGGCGACGCCGACCCGAAGGCCGTCACCGCCCGTCAGCTGGCCGAGATGATGGTCGGCGCCGAGCTGCCCTCCCCGGAGAGCCGCGAGTCGACCGTCACCACGACCGAGATGCTCGACGTCAAGGACCTGCGGATCGCCAAGACCGACGCCGAGGGCATCGAGCGCGTCGTCCTCGACGACATCTCGTTGCGCATCCACAAGGGCGAGATCCTCGGCATCGCCGGCGTCGAGGGCAACGGCCAGGCCGAACTGGTCGAGGCCATCATGGGCATGCTGCCGCTGGACGGCGGCACCGTCACCCTGGACGGCAAGGACCTCTCCGGCTCGCTCACCCGGGCCCGCCGCGAGGCCGGCATCGGCTACATCCCCGAGGACCGCCACAAGCACGGCCTGCTGCTGGAGGCCCCGCTCTGGGAGAACCGGATCCTCGGTCACGTCACCGAGGCGCCCAACTCCAAGGGCGTCCTGCTCGACCCGGGCGCCGCCCGCAAGGACACCTGGCGGATCGTCGAGGACTACGACGTCCGCACCCCGGGCATCGAGGTCACCGCGGCCTCCCTCTCCGGCGGCAACCAGCAGAAGCTGATCATCGGCCGCGAGATGAGCCACCAGCCCAAGCTGCTGATCGCCGCGCACCCCACCCGTGGTGTGGACGTCGGCGCGCAGGCGCAGATCTGGGAGCACATCCGGGTCGCCCAGCGGGCCGGTCTGGCCGTCCTGCTGATCTCCGCCGACCTGGACGAGCTGATCGGCCTGTCCGACACCATCCGGGTCATCTACCGCGGGCGCCTGGTCGCCGACGCCGACCCGGCCACCGTCACCGCCGAGGACCTCGGTACCGCCATGACGGGTGCCGCCAGCGGCCACATCGAGTCCGATGCGGAGGCCGTCGAGCAGTTCCACGAGATCCTCGTGGAGGGCACCGAGGCCGAGTCCGACGCTGGCCCCACCGACACCGCCGACGACCCGCAGGCGGGGGAGTAACCCACATGACCAGTCCCAACACCGCCGCCAAGCGCAGCCTGGCGCAGCGGATCAGCGGTGAGCGGATCGTGCTCGCACTGGCGGCGCCGGTGCTCGCGGTCGTGCTCTCCATCGTGATCTGTTCCGTCCTGCTGGCGACTTCGGGCAAGAACCCGTTCGACGCGTGGAACGTGATGCTCACGTACGCCGGCAAGTCGGACGGCCAAGTGGGGATCCTCAACCGGTCCACCACGTACTACCTGGCCGCCGCTGCCGCCGCCTTCGGGTTCCGGATGAACCTGTTCAACATCGGCGTCGAGGGCCAGTACAAGGTCGCGGCGCTGTTCGCGGCCTTCGTCGGTGCCAAGGTCGACCTGCCGGCGATCATCCAGATCCCGCTGCTGCTGGTCACCGCCATGCTGGTCGGCGGCCTGTACGCGAGCATCGCCGGTCTGCTGAAGGTCTACCGCGGGGTCAGCGAGGTCATCTCGACCATCATGCTGAACTCGATCTCGATCGCGGTCGTCGGCCTGCTGCTCGTCCCCGGCATCTTCGCGCCGAAGACGAGCGCCACCAGCAACTCGATCCAGACCGACCCGATCTCGCAGTCCAGCCACTTCTTCACGATGGAGACGGCGGGTGGCCCGCTCTGGGGCTTCATCTTCATCGCCGCCCTGGTCGGCGTGGTGTTCCAGTTCGCGCTGACCCGCACCCGCTTCGGCTTCGACCTGCGCGCCACCGGCCGCTCAGAGTCGGCCGCGACCGCGTCCGGCGTGAACGTCAAGCGCATGGTGATCATCTCGATGGCGGTCTCCGGCGCGATCGCCGGTCTGATCGGCATGCCCGAGCTGGTGCAGAACTCGTTCTACTACGGCCAGAGCTTCCAGCCCGGTCTGGGCTTCCTCGGCATCTCGATCGCCCTGCTGGGCCGCAACAGCCCGATCGGCATGGCCTTCGCGGCCCTGCTGTTCGCGTTCCTGGACACCACCGGCTCCCAGCTGCCGCTCCAGGGCGGCTTCCCCTTCGAGATCGTCGACGTCATGAAGGGCACCATCGTCATCTGCGTCGTCGTCGCCTACGAGCTGGTGCGCCGCTACGGCCTGAAGCGCCAGCAGCAGAAGGTCGGCGCCCAGCTCGCCGCCCAGCTCGCGGCTCAGCTCGCGGCCACTGAGAAGAAGGAGGTGTCCGCATGAGCACGGCTACCGCCGCGCGTCCGAAGGCGCCGGGCGCGCCCACCAAGAAGCGCAAGATGTCCTGGCCGGTGGTGCTGCTGCTGATCGCGGGCGCCCTGGTCCTGTTCTCCGCCGTGGGCATGGCCACCGGCAACCACGCGCTGACCTCCTCCGGTCAGATCACCGCCGCGCTCAGCGCCGCCGTGCCGATCGGCATGGCCGGTCTGGGTGGTCTGTGGTCCGAGCGGGCCGGCGTGGTCAACATCGGCCTCGAAGGCATGATGGTCGCCGGCACCTTCTGCGGTGCCTGGGCCGGCTACCTGGTCAACCCGTGGGTCGGCCTGCTGGCCGGCATGCTCGGCGGCGCGCTCGGCGGTCTGCTGCACGCGCTCGTGACCGTCACCTTCGGCGTCGACCACATCGTCTCCGGCGTCGGCATCAACCTGCTGATCCCCGGCATCTGCGCGTACGTCAACCGGATCTACTACAAGGACTACATCGCGGTCGGCGCGGGTGCGAACCAGTCGCCGCCGGCGGATCCGCTGCCGTACATCACCGTCCCCGGGCTGTCCTCGTGGCTGTCCGACATCGAGAAGCACCACTGGTTCCTGGTCTCGGACGTGGCCGGCGTGGTCGGCGGCCTGGTCACCAACATCTCGGTGGTCGTGCTGGTGGCCGGCGCGATGATCGTGGTCAGCTACTTCGTGCTCTGGCGCACGGTGTTCGGCCTGCGGCTGCGCTCCTGCGGTGAGAACCCGACCGCCGCCGAGTCGCTGGGCGTCAACGTCTACAAGTACAAGTACCTCGCGGTCATCGCCTCCGGCGCCTTCGCCGGTCTCGGCGGTGCGTACCTCTCGCTGGTCGCGGCGCACTTCTACAAGGACGGGCAGACCCTCGGCCGCGGCTTCATCGGCCTCGCCGCGATGATCTTCGGCAACTGGATGCCGGGCGGCCTCGCCATGGGCGCCGGCCTGTTCGGCTTCACCGACAGCCTCCAGCTGCGCGACCCGGAGTCGGTGCACGTGCTGATCCTGACCGTCGCCATCGCGATGGCGCTGCTCGCGCTCTGGCAGCTGTACCGGCGCAAGTTCACCGGTGCGGCGATCTCCTTCGTGGTCGCCGGCGGTCTCGGCGCCTGGTACGCGCTCACCGACGAGGTGCAGCGCCCGCTGATCGTCGCCACGCCGTACGTGATCACCCTGGTGGTGCTCTCGCTGGCCTCCCAGCGGCTGCGGATGCCGAAGGCCGACGGCCAGATCTACCGCAAGGGCCAGGGCAAGTGACGGCGCCTGCGGCGTCGGCCGCGATCGACTGGGAGCGGCTGCGCGCCGCCGCGCGCGAGGCGATGACCCACGCGTACGCCCCGTACAGCAAGTTCCCGGTCGGCGCGGCCGCGCTGGTGGACGACGGGCGGCTGGTCACCGGCTGCAACGTCGAGAACGCCTCGTACGGGCTCGGGCTGTGCGCCGAGTGCGGGCTGGTGTCCGCGCTGCACGCCACCGGCGGCGGCCGGCTGACGGCCTTCACCTGCGTCGACGGCGCGGGCGAACTGCTGATGCCGTGCGGGCGCTGCCGCCAGCTGCTCTACGAGCACGGCGGGCCGGAACTGCTGATCGAGCTGCCCTCGGGGATCTGCCCGATGAGTGAGGTCCTGCCCGACGCGTTCGGGCCGGAGCGGCTCTAGCTTCGACAATTGTTACGCGCGTAGAGTGTCGCGAGTGGGCCGGAACCCGGTCATCTCGCGACACTCTTCGCTTTTGAAACCCCTCTTGGAGCACGCATGGACGCCATCTCCGTCATCAGGACCAAGCGCGACAGCGGAGAGCTGAGCGACGCTCAGATCGACTGGGTCATCGACGCCTACACCCGCGGCGAGGTCGCCGACGAGCAGATGTCCGCCCTGGCCATGGCGATCCTGCTGAACGGCATGAAGCCGCACGAGATCAGCCGCTGGACCGACGCCATGATCCGCTCCGGCGTCCGGATGGACTTCTCCTCGCTGCCGCTGCCCACCAGTGACAAGCACTCCACCGGCGGCGTCGGTGACAAGATCACCCTCCCGCTCGCCCCGCTCGTCGCCGCCTGCGGCGCCGCCGTCCCGCAGCTCTCCGGCCGCGGCCTCGGCCACACCGGCGGCACCCTCGACAAGCTGGAGTCCATCCCCGGCTGGCGCGCCCTGCTCTCCAACGAGGAGATGCTCGACGTCCTGCGCTCCACCGGCGCGGTCATCTGCGCCGCCGGTGACGGTCTCGCGCCCGCCGACAAGAAGCTCTACGCGCTGCGCGACGTCACCGGCACCGTCGAGGCCATCCCGCTGATCGCCTCCTCGATCATGTCCAAGAAGATCGCCGAAGGCACCGGCGCCCTGGTCCTGGACGTCAAGGTCGGCTCCGGCGCCTTCATGAAGAACCTCGGCGACGCCCGCGAACTCGCCCGCACCATGGTCGGCCTGGGCACCAGCGCCGGTGTGAACACCGTCGCCCTGCTCACCGACATGTCCACCCCGCTCGGCCTCACCGCCGGCAACGCGCTGGAGGTCCGCGAGTCGATCGAGGTGCTGGCCGGCGGCGGCCCCGCCGACGTCGTCGAGCTCACCCTCGCCCTCGCCCGCGAGATGCTCGCCGCGGCCGGCGTGCACGGCAAGGACCCGGCCGACGCGCTGCGCGACGGCTCCGCGATGGACCACTGGCGCCGCATGATCGCCGCCCAGGGCGGCGACGTCGACGCCCCGCTCCCGGTCGCCCGCGAGCAGCACGTCATCCCGGCGCCCGCCTCCGGCGTCCTCACCGAACTCGACGCCTACGCTGTCGGCGTCTGCGCCTGGCGCCTCGGCGCCGGCCGCGCCCGCAAGGAGGACCCGGTCCAGGCCGGCGCCGGCGTCGAGATGCACGCCAAGCCCGGCGACACCGTCGTGGCCGGCCAGCCCCTGCTGACCCTGCACACCGACACCCCCGAGCGCTACGACTACGCCATCGAGGCGCTGGCGGGCGGCATCGCGGTCTCCCCGGCCGGCACGGCCTTCACCCCGAACCCGATCGTCCTCGACCGCATCGCGTAGTCATGTGATTACCTTTGTGCGGCAGCGTGCCGGCTGTATGAGGGACCGACGAGGAGCCCGCACCCGGGTTGCCGGGTGCGGGCTCCTTCCGTGTGCTCGGGCCCGGTCGGCCGGTGTCCTGCGGGTGCGGGTTCAGGCGTAAGTCCGCAGGACGCTGGTGTCGAGCGTCCAGGGACCGACGGTGATCTCGTCGCCGAAGACGAAGTCCTTGCGGCGGGTGTAGCCGGGCTCGTCGTGCACGATGCCGGTGCCCTTGCGGGGATCGACCAGGAGGTACAACGGGATGCCCATCGCCGCGTAGTCGCGGACCTTGTCGCGGTGGTCGTTCTCGGGGTTGGACTCGGAGACGACCTCCACGACCAGGACCACCTCGTGGGGGAGCAACGCTGCTCTCTCGCTCTCAAGGGTCGCTTCGGCGAACACCATCAGATCCGGATTCCGCAGCCTGCCCAGGCCGACTTCTTCCAGGTCCGCGCCGCCGTGGGCGATGTAGCCGGGGTGGGTCTGGGGTAGCTGGGCATTGAGCTGTTGAGCGATCCGCAGTACCGCGAGCTCGTGCCGTTTGACCGGCGACAGCATCAGGACGACCGCTCCGTCGGCGATCTCGACCTTCCCCAGTCCCGGCAGCCGGGGAAGCTGTTCGGCGATCTTCCGCAATCGGGCGTACGCCGCCGGATCGACGCTCATGTCCCGGAGTGTATCCACGGCGACTGTCAGGGGCGGTTGAAGACGTCGTGGGTGCTGATCCGGCGCCAGACGATGCGTGGTTCCCCGCCCTGGACGGGGTGGCCGTGGTGGAAGGTGGCCCGGCCGTCCGGGGCCCAGGTCAGCTCCCAGATGTCCGGGTGGCCCTGCATCTTCCTCACGCGCAGGCCGCGTCGGAAGCCCTGACCGGCCCGCAGGTCGGTGACGAACTGGGCGACGGCGACGAGGAATGCGGCCTTCTGCGCGGGAGTCAGGCCCTTCCAGTCGCGGAGGAAGTGGGCCGGTGACTCATGCGTCGGCACGGCGCTTGATCTCCTCCAGGTCCAGGCCGCCCTCGTCGGCGAGGGACTGCAGGAAGGCGTCGCCGTCCTGGAAGACCTCGCCACGGTCGCCCTCGGCGATCGCCTCGTCGACCTCCTTCTCCTGCCAGGCGGCGCCCCAGAACCACGCCTGGTCGTCGGGGATCACGGAGGCGGGGGTCAGCACGATGCGGCCGTCCTCGACGGCGACCACCAGTTGGTCGCCCTCCTGGAGGTCCAGTTGCTCCCTTATCTCCTGCGGGATGGTGACCACGCCCTTCTTCCGCACGGGCGTGGACACCAGGTGGGGGCGGCGGCGGCGCTTGAGGTCTACCTGGCGGAAAGTCTGCCCAGTCGGTCCTCTCGCCGGGCCGCGTGGGCCCGGCGGGTGGCGTAGAGGGTGACGGCGGCGGCGAGGGTCATGGCGGTGAGGCCGACGGTGGCGGCGCCCGGCCAGCCGGTGGCGTGGTAGGCGTCGGCGCCCAGGGTGCCGCCGAGGCTGTTGCCGAGGTAGTAGGCGATCAGGTAGAGGGCGGAGGCCTGGGCGCGGCCCTCGGTGGCGGTGCGGCCGACCGCGGAGGAGGCGGTGGCGTGGCCGGCGAAGAAACCGGCGGTGATCAGGACCAGGCCGAGCAGGGCGCAGACCAGGGACTCGGTGAGGGAGAGCAGCAGCCCGGCGGCGGTCACGCCGATGGAGACGTAGAGCGCGCCGCGGCGGCCGAGCCGGGCGGCGAGGCGGCCGGCGGCGGCGGAGGTGCCGGTGCCGACCAGGTAGACGACGAAGATCGAGGCGGCGACGGACTCGGGCAGGTGGAACGGCGCCGAGATCAGCCGGTAGCCGACGGTGTTGTAGACCGCGCCGAACACGGCCATGAACAGCAGTCCGAGCGCGTACAGCCGCACCAGCAGCGGGTTGCGCAGGTGCCGGCCGACGGTGCGGGCCAGGGCGCGGGCGTCCACCGGGGCCGGGGTGAAGTGCCGGGCGGCGGGGATCAGCAGCCGGAAGGCGAGCGCGGCGAGCAGGGCGAGGGCGGCGGAGGCGGCGAGGCCCCAGCGCCAGCCGAAGGCCGCGGCGGTCCAGCCGGAGAGCAGTCGGCCGCCCATGCCGCCGATGCTGTTGCCGGCCACGTACAGGCCCATCGCGGAGGCCAGGGCGCTGGGGTGGACCTCCTCGGCGAGGTAGGCCATGGCGGTGGCGGGCAGCCCGGCCAGCGCGGCGCCCTGGAGGACGCGCAGCACGACGAGGGTGGTGAGGTCGGGCGCGAGCGGCAGGGCGAGGGCGAGGGTGGCGGCGGCGAGGGTGGAGGCCGTCATCACGGCGGTGCGGCCGTACCGGTCGGACAGGGCGCTGGCGGGGAGCAGGGCGAGCGCGAGTCCGAGGGTGGCGGCGGAGGCCGTCCAGCTGGCCTGGCCGGGGGTGAGGTCGAGGTCGGCCGAGAGGATCGGCAGCAGGCCCTGGGTGGAGTAGAGCAGGACGAAGGTCGCGACTCCGGCGGCGAACAGGGCGAGGTTGGCGCGGCGGAAGGCGCGCTGGCCGGGGCGGTGGCGGTCGTCGTGCGAGGGGGCGGGGGCGGGGGCATCCGGGGTGGTCACGGATGCCCTGGTATCGGCGGGCTGCATGTCGTCGACGGTAGGCGCGCCGCGGTTGATGCGTCCAATGCATGAACGGTGGATGATCGATGCGTTGTCGTATGAGTCGAGGTGGTGGCGGGATGGCCGGGGCGGACCGGGCGGACGTGACGGACGGCACGGAGCCGCGGTACCGGGTGGCGGAGTTGGGGCCGGACGAGCCGGCGGTGCTGCTGGCGCCCCGGCTGGCCCAGTTCGCGGCGGTGGCCCGGCTGGAGCACGTGACGCGGGCGGCCGCGCTGCTCGGGGTGCCGCAGCCGACGCTGTCGCGGGCGGTGGCCCGGCTGGAGGAGGAGCTGGGGGTGGACCTGCTGGCCCGTCAGGGCCGGACGGTCCGGCTGACCAGGGCCGGCCGGCTGCTGTTGGCCTCGGTGGAGCGGGCGCTGGCGGAGGTCGAGCGGGGGGCGGAGGCGGCCCGGGCGGAGGCCGATCCGGCGGCCGGGCGGGTGGCGTTCGGCTTCCTGCACACGATGGGGACGGACGCGGTGCCGGCGCTGCTGCGGGGGTTCCGGGCTGGGCATCCGCAGGTCCGGTTCCAGCTGGTGCAGGACTACGTCGGGGCGATGCTGGAGCGGTTGCGGGCGGGGGAGTTGGACCTCTGCCTGGTCGCGCCGCTGCCGGACGATCCGGCCTTCACGGCCCGCCCGCTGGACGAGCAGCGGCTGCACCTGGTCGTCCCGGCGGACCACCGGCTGGCGGGCCGGCGGCGGATCCGGCTGGCGGAGGTGGCCGAGGAGCCGTTCGTCGGGCTGGAGCAGGGGTACGGGCTGCGCGCGATCACGGACGGCTTCTGCGCGCAGGCCGGGTTCGTGCCGCGGCTGGCCTTCGAGGGGGAGGAGGCGGAGACGCTGCGCGGGCTGGTCGCGGCCGGGCTGGGGGTGGCGCTGCTGCCGCCGGCGCTGGTGCCGCGGCCGGGGGTGGTGGAGCTGGAGGTGACGGCGCCGCGCACCCGGCGGGCGATCGGGCTGGCCTGGGCGGCGGGGCGGCCGCTGACCCCGCCGGTGGCGGCGTTCCGGGACTTCGTGCTGTCCCGGCGGGGCCGGTTGCTGCAGCACGACTGAGCCGCGACTGAGCCGCGACTGGGCCGTAACCGGGCCGAATGTGTCGCGGATGGCCCGGGCGGTGGAATTCCCGGTGGACTTTCGCCGAACCGGCCGTGTCAACAGTGGTGAGTCTACGCGCGTAGGGGCTATATTTCCGCAATGGAGAAGCAGATCCCTGTCACCGCCGCGGGCGCCGGCCCGCGCATCCCCACCCCCGACCAGATCCGCCGCGCGCCGAAGGTGCTGCTGCACGACCACCTCGACGGCGGGCTGCGCCCGGAGACGGTCGTCGAGCTGGCCGCCGCGGTCGGCTACGAGGGCCTTCCGACCACCGACGCCAAGGAGCTCGGCGAGTGGTTCCGCGAGGCCGCCGACTCCGGCTCGCTGGTCCGCTACCTGGAGACCTTCGCGCACACCTGCGCCGTGATGCAGACCCGCGAGGCCCTGATCAAGGTCGCCGCCGACTGCGCCGAGGACCTGGCCGCCGACGGCGTCGTGTACGCCGAGGTCCGCTACGCCCCCGAGCAGCACCTGGAGGCCGGCCTGTCCCTGGACGAGGTCGTCCAGGCCGTGAACGAGGGCTTCCGCCTCGGCGAGGCCAACGCCCGCGCGGCCGGCCACCGGATCCGGGTCGGCACCCTGCTGACCGCGATGCGGCACGCCGCCCGCTCCACCGAGATCGCCGAACTGGCCAACCGCCACCGGGACCAGGGCGTCGTCGGCTTCGACATCGCCGGTGCCGAGGCGGGTCACCCGCCCACCCGCCACCAGGCCGCCTTCGACTACCTCAAGGGCGAGAACAACCACTTCACCATCCACGCGGGCGAGGCCTTCGGCCTGCCGTCGATCTGGGAGGCCCTGCAGTGCTGCGGCGCCGACCGGCTCGGCCACGGCGTGCGGATCGTCGACGACATCACGGTGGCCGAGGACGGCAGCGTCGAGCTCGGCCGGCTGGCCGCGTACGTGCGCGACAAGCGCATCCCGCTGGAGATGTGCCCGACCTCCAACCTCCAGACCGCGGCGGCCACTTCGTACGCCGAGCACCCGATCGGGCTGCTCAGCCGGCTGAAGTTCCGGGTCACCGTGAACACCGACAACCGGCTGATGAGCGGCACCAGCATGAGCCGCGAGTTCGGGCACCTGGTGGAGGCCTTCGGCTACACGCTGGGGGACATGGAGTGGTTCACGGTGAACGCGATGAAGTCCGCGTTCCTGCCGTTCGACGAGCGGCTGGCGATGATCAACGACGTGATCAAGCCGGGGTACGCCGAACTGAAGGCGGAGTGGCTGTTCAGCTCGGGCACCGGCGACAGCTGAGCGGCCCGGCCCGTTCGAATGGTCGGGTGAACGCCCATGTCCCGAAAGGGAGTTGGCGTTCATCCGACTACTCACTCGGGTGAGTGAACGCCCTTTGGTCCTCGCGCGGCCCACTCACTACGGTGTGCCCGTCCATGCTGACAGGCCGTGGCGGCGGTAGCCCGTCCGCCCCGTCCCGATGTCGGCCACCGACGACGACCCAAGGGACGAACCATGAAGCAGGCTCTCAAGGCCGCCGGCACCGCGGCGCTCGGCATCGCCATCGCGGCGGTGGGCGCCGGTACCGCCGCCGCCGCCCCCGCGCCCGGCGGCCTCGGGCTGCCCACCGGCGCGGTCACGAACCCCGCGGTGACCGGTGCGGTCACCGACACCGCCGCCAAGCTGCCCGGCGGCGACAAGGTCACCGGCACGCTCGGCACCCTCACCCCGGCCGCCGGCCAGGCGGCGCCCGCCCCGGCCGCCGAGGCCGGTGCCACCACGCGTGGCGCCATCCCGACCATCCCCGGCATCGACAAGACCCCCATCGGCGGGCTGACCCACACCCTGCCGCTGCCGGGCCTGGCCGGCTGACCTGGCCGCCGGCACGGCGACGGGCCGTCCGCCCCGGTGATCCCGGGAGCGGGCGGCCCGCCGTCGTACCGGGCCCGGCGCGACGGCGCCGGGCGTACGGCTCCCGGGCTTACGGCTCCTGGGGGAGCAGCACCCAGAGGACCAGGTAGACCAGGCACTGGAGCCCGGGCAGGATGATCGAGATCAGGAAGATCAGTCGCACGGTCCACGGCGTCACGCCGTAGCGCTCGGCAAGCCCGGCGCAGACGCCGGCGATGACGCGGTTGTGACGGGGACGGGCGAGACGGGCGCTCATGGGTCAACTCCGTGTCGTGGCACCCGATCCGGCCGATCCGGCGGGCTTAATTTCCACTCTCCGCCACCGCGCTCCCGGAAACGTCCACCTGGCAGTCGATTCGCCACCCCGCCGACTCGCCGGTGAGGCGTAGCCGGGTGTCGGGGTCCGTCTCAGGGTCGCCCGGAGTGCGGATGCCCCAGGTGGCGCCCGCCCGGCGGCGGGAAAGCCCGTTGCGGGCCGGTGGCGGGCCGGTCTAGCCTCTCCGGCAACACGTCGAGGGAGACGAGTACCTCCGGGCCCCGTGGGCCGAGAGAGCCGCCGGCAGCTGTGAAGGCGGCCCCGCGCCCCGGAGCGAAGACACTCCCGAGTGCGGGGAGGAAATGCCCCGCCGGCCGGCCCCCGTCAACGGGCCGCAATGAGGCCGCCGCCCGCGCGGGCGGCGGCGAAAGTGCGGTGGCACCGCGAGTTGCCCTTCTCGCCCGCACTCCGAAGGGATCACCACGACGCCCCTGGAGGGCCGCGATGATCCACCCGACGACCCGTGTCCTGGCCGCCGAACTACCCGGCCACGTCGGCGAATCCGTAGAGATCAGCGGCTGGCTGCACCGCCGCCGCGCACTCAAGTCCGTCACCTTCCTGGTGATCCGGGACCGCTCCGGACCGGCCCAGGTGGTCGCCACCGGCGCCGGTCCCGACCTGCCGGAGGAGACCGTCCTGCGGATCCGTGGCACCGTCACCGCCAACCCGCAGGCGCCGGCCGGCGTCGAGCTGACCTCGCCCACCGTCGAGGTCCTGTCCAGCCTCGCCGAGGCGCCCCCGTTCAGCCTGTTCCGGCCGACCGTGGAGGCCGCCCTCCCGGTGATCCTCGACGGCGCTCCCGTCACCCTCCGCCACCCGCGCCTGTCCGCCCTGCACCGGATCACGGCGGCCTCGGTGGGCGGGTTCCGGGCCACCCTCGACGGCCTGGGCTTCACCGAGATCCAGACCCCGAAGGTGGTCTCCTCGGCCACCGAGTCCGGGGCGGACGTCTTCGCGCTGGACTGGTTCGGCCGCCCCGCCTACCTCGCGCAGTCGCCGCAGTTCTTCAAGCAGGCGATGGTCGGGGTGTTCGAGCGGGTCTACGAGACCGGGCCGGTGTTCCGGGCCGAACCGCACGACACCGCGCGGCACTTGGCGCAGTACACCAGCCTCGACGCGGAGCTCGGCTTCATCACCGACCACCGCGAGGTGATGGCCGTGCTGCGCGAGGTGGTCGCCGGGATGGTCGCCTCGGTGGCCGAGCGGGCCGGCGCCGCCGTCGACCTGCTGGAGGTGAAGCCGCCCGAGGTCCCGGCGGAGATCCCGCAGCTCCACTTCGCCGAGGCGATGCGGCTGTTGGGCGTCGACGAGCCGGACCTCGCCCCGGCGCACGAGCGGTGGCTCGGCGAGTGGGCGCTGCGCGAGCACGGCAGCGAGTTCCTGTTCGTGGTCGGCTACCCGATGCGCAAGCGGCCCTTCTACACCCACCCGGAACCGGGCCGCCCGGAGTACTCCAACAGCTTCGACCTGCTCTTCCGCGGGCTCGAACTGGTCACCGGAGGCCAGCGGCTGCACCGGTACGAGGACTACCTGGCCGCGCTGGCGGCCCGGGGCGAGCCGGTCCAGCCGTACGAGGGCTACCTGCGCTCCTTCGCGCACGGGATGCCGCCGCACGGCGGGTTCGCGCTGGGGCTGGAGCGTTGGACGGCGCGGCTCACCGGCACCGACAACGTCCGCCGGACCACGCTCTTCCCGCGCGACCTGCACCGCCTGACGCCCTGACCCCTGACGCCCTGACACCGACGGGCGGGGGGACACCGGACGGACCGGAGCCCCCCGCCCGTCGGCGGCGGATCAACAGGCGGTTACTGCGCCTGCCCGGACTGCCCGGCCGGCGGCACCGGCTGCGCGTACGGGTTGTTCGGCACGGGCTGCGCCGGCGGAGCGTACGGCGCGGCCTGCGGCGCGGCGCCCTGCGGCGGGACGGGCTGGCCGTACGGCGCCTGCGGGGCGTTGGGGTCGTACGGCGCCGCCTGCGGGGCCGACTGCTGGTTCTTGGCGTTGCCGCGTTCGACGATCGCCTTCACGGAGTTGGCGATCAGCGCGATCGGCAGGATGAACGCCTTGAAGAAGATCTCGTACCGGCCGCCTTCGAAGACGAACGCGAGGTAGTAGGCGTACCCCAGGAATCCAAGGCCGGCGAGGACGTTGATGATTCGCCAGCCGACCTTCAGGCCGCTACCGGGATTGACCGCTCCGAGGACCAGCATGGCGGCACCGCTGATCGCCAGCGCGACGACGTACCAGGAGAAAAGCGGCTCGGCGCTGAAATCGAGATTGTTCAAGGGGGATTCCTGTGGGACGGGGGATAAGGCGGTGAGGCCTTTGGGGCGACAGCGCAGATTACCGGAGGCGGCCGACATTCGGCGTCGCCTTTTCATCACGGAGTCGTCGCACCCCGACGGAACGGCAATGGACGAGGTGGGAAATGACTGACTATGAGGTGCCGCGGGTCTTTTGCGGCCTCGACGGCGAGTGCGGGAACGCACTCGCCGTGGTGCGGGAGGACGGGCCTCAGCGAGCGGGGGGCGTGGGCTCGGCGTAGGCGCGGGCGCGCGCGACCGGCGGGCCGACCAGGGCGGTCACCTTCGGCGCAGGCGCGGGCGCAGGCGCGGCCCCGGGCGCGGGCACCGGCACCCGGACCCGCGGCCGCCGGTCGCGCAGCAGCCGCCGCAGGCCGGGGACGAGGGCCAGGTGGGTGATGGCCACGCCGATCACGGCGAGCAGTATGTGGTCGACGTTGAGGACGTGCCCGGGCGTCCAGGAGGAGAGGAACTCCAGGCCGGTCGCCAGCAGGGCGGAGGCGCCGGTGGTGCGCAGGAAGGACGGCAGCCAGGGGGCCCGCAGCCGGCCGCCGGACAGCGGGAGCAGCACGCCGAGCGGGGCCAGCAGGAGGAACTCGCCGACCACCTGCCAGCCGGTGGAGGAGCGGAGGGAGGCCAGCGGCGTCAGGTTGGTGTCGTACACCCAGGGAACCGGCAGCGGCCTCAGCACCACCAGCCAGAGGACGAGGGCCAGGTGACAGGTCAGGCCCGCCAGTCCGGCTGTTCGAAGGGGACGGTGGACGGCCGTCGCCGGCCGGTTCCTGGTCCGTGCGCCGGAACGCTCGTCGCGTGTCCTGGTGCCATCTCGCTGCACGGGGGGAAGGACGTGGGCCGGTGGCGCGGTGGTTCCACCCCGGGCGTGAACATTCCGGGGCGCGCCCCCGGCCTCCCGCCGCCCCGGGGCCGAGCGGTGGAACGGCGGGGCGGCGGGGCGGCGGACGAGGGGCAGGCGGGACTACCGGCAGGGCGCCGCGGTCGGCACCGCGCCGAACACGTTGTCGGCCGGCGGGGTGGCGGGCACCACCGTGGGCGACGGGCTCGGGCTCACACCGGCCTTGGCGGCGCCGCGGGCCGGCGGGGTCGGCGTGGGCGCCGGCGGTGTGGCCAGGGCGGTCGGTATGTGCGGGGCGGTCGGGCAGGCCGTCCGGCTGGCCGGGGCGCCCGCGTCCACCGGGACGGCGGTCGGCCGGATGCCGCAGCCGGAGGCGAGCGCGAGCAGCAGCAGGGCGCCGGCGGTGCGGCGCAGGGCGGTGCGGGTGGGGGCGGTCACGTGGCGTCCTTGTCCTGGGCGGCGTCGCCGAGGGGGCCGTCACCGGTCTCGCCCTCGTTCGGCGGAGGCGTCGGGGCCAGCGGCAGCGTCAGCGTGAACACCGCCCCGACCTCCCCGTTCGCTGCCGTGATCGTGCCCCCGTGGATCTGTGCGTTGGCCATCGCGATCGACAGCCCCAGGCCGCTGCCCTCCGAGCGGGCCCGCCCCCGGTCCGCCTTGTAGAACCGGTCGAAGACGTGCGGCAGCACGTCCTCGGGGATGCCCGGGCCGCTGTCGGAGACCTCGATGACGACCGAGCCCGCGGTCTGCCGGACCTTGACCCGCACCGGGGAGCCGCCGTGCTTGAGCGCGTTGCCGATCAGGTTGGCGAAGACCACGTCGAGCCGGCGCGGGTCGACCACGGCCAGGATGCCGCGCGGGGCGTCCAGTTCGACGGCGTCGTACCAGGCCCGGCCGTCGATGCAGGACATGATCAGGTCGGCCATGTCCACCTCGTCGGCGACCAGCTTGGCGGTGCCGGCGTCGAAGCGGGTCACCTCCATCAGGTTCTCCACCAGGTCGGACAGCCGCCGCGTCTCGCTGACGACGAGCCGTACGGCCGGCGCGATCATCGGGTCCAGCGACTCGGCCTCGTCCTCCAGGATGTCGGTGACGGCGGTCATCGCGGTCAGCGGTGTGCGCAGCTCGTGCGACATGTCGGCGACGAACCGCCGGCTCTGCGCCTCGCGCGCGCTCAACTCCTCGACCTGCTCGTGCAGCGACTCCGCGGCCCGGTTGAACGTCCTCGCCAGGTCCGCGAGTTCGTCCCCGCCCTCGACCTCCAGCCGGGTGTCCAGGTGTCCCTCGCCGAGCCGTCGGGCGGCGTCGCCGAGCCGCTTGACCGGCCGCAGCACGGTCGACGAGGCCGCCTGGGCGAGCAGCGCCGAGCCGATCAGCGCGAGCAGCGTGGCGATGGCCAGCGACCAGCCCAGCGTGTTGAGGTCTTTGCGTTCGTTCTCCAGCGACTTGAACATGTACGCCGTCGGGCCGGTCGGCACCACCTTGGTGCCGCCGATCAGGAACGGCTGGCCCGCCAGGTTCTGCCGCTGCCAGTACAGGTGGTACGGGTACGGGTTGCTCTCGGTGACCTCGCGCTGTCTGGCGACGGTGGACTGCAGCGCCGCCGGGACGTCGGCCAGCGTGAACTGCCCCGGGTCGGAGGAGGCCGTGCACTCCGGGTGCGCCGGGTCGGCCACCACCACGTCGTAACTCAGTCCGGAGCTGGCGACGGTGGACGCGAGCGTGGTCAGGTCCGGGCAGCTCGCGTTCAGCGGCAGCTCGGAGACGTTGCGGCTGAGCGAGACCCGGAAGTCGTTGAGGGCGGTGTCCTGGGCGCGCTTGAGCACCGCGTCGCGGTTGAGCCAGTAGGCGATGCCGGAGGCCGAGACGGCGGCGAGCAGCGCGACCGCCGCGAACACCGCGATCAGCCGTACGCGCAGGGAACGCAGCCTGCGCCACGGGCCCGCGGTGAAGCGGCGGGCCGTCGTCTGATGATCAGTCACAAGAGCCTGTCGTCGTACGGAAGTTCAGGGAGTTCAGGGAGTTCAGGAATTTCGGGCAGCCCAGGCGGATCAGGAGGGCGGCAGCCAGGAGGACGGGAAGCAGGAGGACGGGAGAGGCGCTCAGGCCGGCGGGTCCAGCCGGTAGCCCACGCCGCGGACGGTGCGGATCAGGGTCGGCGCGGACGGGACGTCCTCGACCTTCGCCCGCAGCCGCTGCACGCAGGCGTCCACCAGGCGGGAGTCACCCAGGTAGTCGTGCTCCCAGACCAGCCGAAGCAGCTGCTGGCGGGAGAGCGCCTGGCCGGGGCGGCGGCTGAGTTCCAGGAGCAGCCGCAGCTCGGTCGGGGTGAGCTGGAGGTCCTGCCCGTCCTTGGTGACGGTCATCGCCGCCCGGTCGATCACCACGGTGCCGTACGCGGAGGAGTCGGAGCTCTCCCGCTCGCCGCGCCGCAGCACGGCCCGGATCCGGGCGTCCAGCACCCGTGGCTGCACCGGCTTGACCACGTAGTCGTCGGCGCCGGACTCCAGGCCGACCACCACGTCGATGTCATCCGAACGGGCGGTCAGCAGGATGATCGGCAGCTGGTCGGTGCGGCGGATGCGGCGGCAGACCTCGAAGCCGTCGATTCCGGGCAGCATGACGTCCAGCACGATCAGGTCGGGCCGCTGCTCCTTGAAGAGCCTCAGACCGTCCTCGCCGGAGGCGGCGGTGGCCACACGGTGGCCCTGGCGGGTGAGGGCGAGTTCGAGGCCGGTCCGGATGGCGTCGTCGTCCTCGATCAGAAGGAGGAAAGGCACGGCCCCATTTTGGCCCACTCGAAGCGTCGAATCACCCCCAGGACCGGTCACCGCCCGTACGGGAACCGGAAGGAGCACCACCGGCGTCCGGTACGGAGGGAGGCGGACCGGGACGAAAGGCCCGCCCCTGTGACACCCCTGTGACAGTCGGCGGACAGCGCCATCACAACCGGCGGGCAAGATTTTCCATGTCGCCGCAGGACAGCGGGCCAACCCGGCCGGCTGGAAGGCGGCAACAGGAACCGCTCGTACCGACCCAGGGGGCGCACGATGAACGCCATGCTTCAGACCCGGACCAACCCGGCTGTCCGCACCGCGCGCTCGTCAGCCACCGCCCCGCGGACCCGGTACGAGGTCAGGACCGACGAGAACTCCGGTGCCGTGACCGTACGGGGGTGCGCGCACAGCACCGGTGGAAACCCTGTCGCCCGCCGGGTGAGCGGCGGCGCCAGGACGGGGGAGCTGTACGGGATCGGCCGGGTGGGGAACGCGGCCGACTCCGGCAACACCCTCACGCTGCGGGGGATCCTCCCCGTCCGCGTCGAGGGCAAGGACGCTCCGGCGGGGAACCGGGGCGTCGGCGGGAACGGCCTGCGGACGGTCGGCTCGGGGGAGTCGGCCGGCCGCGAGGCCGCCGGTGCGACGCTGCTGCAGCTGAACCCGGCGGCGGCCCGCACCACCGAGGCGGGACGGGCGGACGCGCAGGGGGAGCACCCGGCCGTCGCGGAGGACCACATCACGGAGTTCACCGCGTACGTGCGCGAGCGCCGCGCCTCCCTGTACGCCACGGCGTACCACCTCACCGGTGACCGCTACGAGGCCGAGGACCTGCTGCAGAGCGCGCTCTTCAGCACCTACCGGGCCTGGGGCCGGATCACCGACAAGGCCGCGGTCGGCGGGTACCTCCGCCGCACCATGACCAACCTGCACATCTCCGCCTGGCGGCGCCGCAAGGTCAACGAGTACCCGACCGAGGAGCTGCCGGAGACGGCCGGCGACACCGACGCGATGGGCGGCACCGAGCTGCGCACCGTGCTCTGGCAGGCGCTGGCGAAGCTTCCGGAGAACCAGCGCACCATGCTGGTGCTGCGGTACTACGAGGGCAAGACCGACCCGGAGATCGCCGACGTGCTGGGGATCAGCGTCGGCACGGTCAAGAGCAGCATCTGGCGGGCGCTGCGCCGGCTGCGCGAGGACGAGCACCTGAACAAGTCGGGCGACACCGTCCGGGCGTTCGGCGAGCTGGTCGCCTGACGCGGGCGCGGGTGACGCGCAGGAGTGGAACTCCCGTCGGGGGACGGGTAGCGGACGGTCGCGGTGCGTGGACGCCGGCTCGGGGGAGCGGTGAACACGGGGAGCCCGACGGCCGTTCGGGGAAGGCGACGGGCCCGGTGCGGGGGAGACGCACCGGGCCCGTCGTTCTTCGTGTCTTCGTCCCGCGTCGATCCCTCGTCCGGAGACGGCCCGCCCGAACGGAGCACGGCCCGCCCCAACGGAGGGCGGCTCAGACGGAGGACAGCTCCCGCCGCCCGGCCGCGGCGCGGATCCGGCGCTCGGCCTCGGCCCCGGCGCACGGGTGGGAGCCCAGGGTGACCTGCCGCCCGACGATGGAGCGCTCGGCCCGCATCAGCCGCCAGCCGCGGCGCAGCAGCACCGGCAGCGACTTGCGGCCCTCCCGGACGTCCCGGCGCAGCCGGCGCCAGGCCGTGGTGAGCGCGCCGTTGCGCAGGCACAGGGCATCGCCGAGCAGGCCCTCGGCGGCGCACTCGGCGGTGATCTCGGCGGCGAAGATGCCCTCGGCGATGAACGCGGGGGCGCCGTCCAGGTCCAGGGCGCGGGTGGCGATCCGGCCGTTGTCCGGGATCGAGTACACCGGGACGTCGGCGCGGCCGGTCGCGTACAGGCTGCGGATCGCGGCGACCGCCTGGTCGCGGTGCCAGGCGAGCGGGGAGTCCCAGTCGACCGCGCCGTCGGGCAGCAGCGGCAGGGTGGGGTCGTCCCCGTCCTTGTAGAAGTCGTCCAGTTGCAGGACCGGCAGCCCGCTGCGCTCGGCGAGCGAGGACTTCCCGGAGCCGGAGGGGCCGGACAGCAGGACGACCCGGGCGTGGGTCATCGGCACAGGATTCAGCGGGTCGTCACTCACGGGACACCAGTCTGACGCATCCGGGCCCGATGCCGAAACCCGTCGGATCGCACCTTCTGAGAGCTCCGGGGATCGGCGAGCCGGAGGACGGCGTCGAAACGGCACGGAAAGGCGACGGACCCGCGCCAGGGGGGGAGAGGCGCGGGTCCGTCCAATGACCGTCCGGGCCCTGGGGGGGAGAGGGCACTGGGGACGGCCAGTCTGTGGAGTTGTTACTCGATGGTCGACGGGGCGGTCAGATCCCCATCGGGTGCCAGACCGTCTTCGTCTCCAGGAACGAGAGTAGCCGGTCGGTACCGGGCGCATTGGTCCAGTCCTGGGCGAACGGGTCCAGCTCCGGACGGACCACCCTCTTCAGGGTATCCGCGGCGGCCGCTTCCAGCGCCTGCGCCGCGCCGGGGCCGTCGGCGGCGATCGCGCCGGTGAGGTCCACCGCGTTGACGTCCTGGTGCGAGGCCAGGGTGGGCGCGATGTCGGCGGTCTTGCCCGAGATGATGTTGACCACGCCGCCGGGGACGTCCGAGGTGGCGAGCACCTCGCCCAGCGACAGGGCCGGCAGCGGGGCGTCCGCGGCGGCCGCGACCACGACCGTGTTGCCGGTGGCGATCGCCGGGGCGATCACCGAGACCAGGCCGAGCAGCGAGTGCCCGTACCCGGCCTGCGGGGCGACGATCCCGACCACGCCGGTCGGCTCCGGGGTGGAGAGGTTGAAGAAGGGGCCGGCGACCGGGTTGGCGCCGCCCGCGATCTGGGCGACCTTGTCCGTCCAGCCCGCGTACCAGATCCAGCGGTCGATCGCGGCGTCCACCAGCGCGGCGGCCTTCTTCGGGCCGATGCCCTCGGCGGCGGAGACCTCGGCGGCGAACTGCTCGCGGCGGCCCTGCAGCATCTCGGCCACCCGGTACAGCACCTGGCCGCGGTTGTACGCGGTGGTGCCGGCCCAGCCCTTGACCGCCGCGCGGGCGGCCAGGACGGCGTCGCGGGCGTCCTTGCGGGTGCCCAGCGGAGCGTTGGCGAGCCACTGGCCCTTGGCGTCCGTCACCTCGTACACCCGCCCGCTCTCGGAGCGCGGGAACTTCCCGCCGACGTACAGCTTGTAGGTCTTGAAGACGTCAAGACGCGTCGCGACATCAGACATCGAGGTAGGCCTCCAGACCGTGGCGGCCACCCTCGCGGCCGTGGCCCGACTCCTTGTAGCCGCCGAACGGCGAGGTCGGGTCGAACTTGTTGAAGGTGTTGGCCCAGACCACGCCGGCCTTGAGCCGGCTCGCCGTCCACAGGATGCGCGAGCCCTTCTCCGTCCAGATGCCGGCGGAGAGGCCGTACGGGGTGTTGTTGGCCTTCGCGACCGCCTCGTCGGGGGTGCGGAAGGTCAGCACCGACAGGACCGGGCCGAAGATCTCCTCCTGGGCGATCCGGTGGGCCTGGCTGACACCGGTGAACAGGGTCGGCTTGAACCAGAAGCCGGTGCCCGGGAGTTCGCACTCGGGCGACCAGCGGTCCGCGCCCTCGGCCTCGCCGGCGTCGGTCAGCTCGGTGATCCGGGCCAGCTGGGCGGCCGAGTTGATGGCGCCGATGTCGGTGTTCTTGTCCAGCGGGTCGCCGACCCGCAGGGTGGACATCCGGCGCTTCAGGGCGTCCAGCAGCTCGTCCTGGATCGACTCCTGGACCAGCAGGCGCGAGCCCGCGCAGCAGACGTGGCCCTGGTTGAAGAAGATGCCGTTGACGATGCCCTCGACCGCCTGGTCGATCGGCGCGTCGTCGAAGACGATGTTCGCGGCCTTGCCGCCCAGCTCCAGCGACAGCTTCTTGCGGCTGCCGGCCAGCTGCCTGGCGATCGCCTTGCCGACCGGGGTGGAGCCGGTGAAGGCGACCTTGTTGACGTCCGGGTGCGCGGTGAGCGCGGCGCCGGTGCGGCCGTCGCCGGTGACGATGTTGACGACACCCTTCGGCAGACCGGCCTGGCGGCAGATCTCGGCGAAACGCAGGGCCGTCAGCGGGGTGGTCTCGGCCGGCTTGAGGACGACGGTGTTGCCGGTCGCCAGGGCGGGCGCGATCTTCCACGCCAGCATCATCAGCGGGAAGTTCCACGGGATGACCTGGCCGGCCACGCCCAGCGGGCGCGGGTTCGGGCCGAAGCCCGCGTAGTCCAGCTTGTCCGCCCAGCCGGCGTAGTAGAAGAACCACGCGGCGACGGTCGGGATGTCGAAGTCGCGGGTCTCGCGGATCGGCTTGCCGTTGTCGATCGACTCCAGCACGGCCAGCTCGCGGCTGCGCTCCTGGATGATCCGGGCGATCCGGAACAGGTACTTGCCGCGCTCGCTGCCCGGCAGCGCCGACCAGTCGGCGAAGGCCTTGCGGGCGGCGGCGACCGCGCGGTCCACGTCCTCGTCGGTGCCCTGGGCGAACTCGGCGAGCACCTGCTCGGTGGCCGGGTTGACCGTCTTCAGGGCCTCGCTGCCGGAGGAGTCGACGAACTCGCCGCCGATGAAGTGGCCGTAGGAGGTGGCGATGTCGCCCGCGGCGGCGGGGGACTCGGGGGCCGGGGCGTAGGCGAAGAGGCCGGAGGCCTTCACGGGCTCCTCGATGTTCTTCTTCTTGGCCATGGTGATCAGTCCACCGTCACGTAGTCGGGGCCGGAGTAACGTCCGGTGGTGAGCTTCTGGCGCTGCATCAGCAGGTCGTTGAGCAGGCTGGAGGCGCCGAAGCGGAACCAGTGCGGGCTCAGCCAGTCGTCGCCGAGGGTCTCGTTGACCATCACCAGGTACTTCATGGCGTCCTTGGTGGTCTTGATCCCACCGGCGGGCTTCACGCCGACCTGGACGCCGGTCTGCGCCTTGAAGTCGCGGACCGCCTCCAGCATCAGCAGGGTGACCGGCGGGGTCGCGTTGACGGCGACCTTGCCGGTGGAGGTCTTGATGAAGTCGGCGCCGGCCAGCATCGCCAGCCAGGAGACGCGGCGCACGTTGTCGTACGTCTGCAGCTCGCCGGTCTCGAAGATCACCTTGAGGTGGGCGCTGGTGCCGTCCGGGCGCTTGCACGCCTCCTTGACGGCGACGATCTCGTTGAAGACGTCGTAGTAGCGGCCGGAGAGGAAGGCTCCCCGGTCGATCACCATGTCGATCTCGTCGGCGCCCGCGGCGACCGCGTCGGCGGTGTCGGCGAGCTTCACCGGGAGGGCGGCGCGGCCGGCCGGGAAGGCGGTGGCCACCGAGGCGACCTGGATGTCGGTGCCCCGCAGGGCGTCCTTCGCGGTGGCGACCATGTCCGGGTAGACGCAGATGGCGGCGACGCGGGGGGTGGTCGGGTCGGTCGGGTCGGGGGTCCTGCCCTTGGCGCACAGGGCGCGCACCTTGCCGACCGTGTCCGCGCCTTCCAGCGTGGTCAGGTCGATCATCGAGATCGCCAGGTCGATGGCGTAGGCCTTCGCCGTGGTCTTGATCGAGCGGGTACCGAGGGCGGCGGCACGCGCCTCGAGGCCGACCTGGTCGACGCCGGGCAGGCCGTGCAGGAAGCGGCGGAGCGAGGCCTCGGACGCCGCAACGTCCTGAAGGCCGCTGCCCGCAACGCCGAGGGCATTGGCTGCAACAGTGGACATAGTCACCAGAGCAGCATATCTACGCGCGTAGTCGACCGCTAGGGGGCCTGCCTTTCGTGGCCGGACCGAGACCTCGGAGAAGGCGGAGGGGTGGCAGGGAGCGTGTACGGCCGGGCCGCGCGGCGACCGGCGACCGGGTGGTCCGGGGGCGGCATTCGATGCCGGACCGAGACCTCTCGGTGGGGGGCATGGGGCAGAATCGACGGCATGACCGATTCCGACGGCAAGCCCCGACAGGGTTCCGCCGCCCCCGACGGGGATCCCGCGTACGCGGACCGCGTGTACCGCTCTGTCCCCGGTGTGATCTCCGGAGTGCTGCTGCTGGCCGTCGCCGGCTGGTTGATCGGCGACGCGGTGCTGAACGGGACGGGGAAGACGCCGTACGTCTCGCTCGCGGCGGTACCGGTGTTCGCCTTCCCGGTGATCGCCTACACGCTGCGCCCGGCGGTGCTGGCGGACCGCAGCCGGCTGCTGGTGCGCAACCCGTGGCGGACCATCACCGCGCCGTGGGCCTCGGTGGACGCGCTGCGCGCGGGGTACTCGGTCGAGCTGCTGGCCGGGGGCAAGAAGTACCAGGTGTGGGCGGTGCCGGTGTCACTGCGGCAGCGCAAGCGGGCGACCCGGGCCCAGCAGCGCGGCGGCGCCGAGCACGCCTCCCGGATGGGGATGGTGTTCGGCCGCCAGGCCAACCCGGTGGTGCAGGGCTCGCCCGACCCGACCCGCGCCTGGTCCGACCAGGTGACCAACGTGCTCCAGGAGATGGCCGAGCGCAACGCCCGCCGCCCCGACGCGGCCGGCCCGGTCGAGGTGGCGTGGTGCTGGTGGGTGATCGCGCCGACGCTGGCCGGCCTGGCCGCGCTGATCACGGTGATCGCGGTCTGAGCCGAAGCACGCGAGGGGCCCGCCGGTACGCGACCGGCGGGCCCCTTCTCGTACGGGCGGGCGTCAGACGGCGATGCCCGCGGCCTCGGCCAGGTCGCGCTTGACGGCTTCGAGCAGTTCGGCGGCCCGCTCGCGGGTGGCGGCGAGGTCGGCGGCGGTGGCGACCGGGAGGACGACCTCCAGGTAGCACTTGAGCTTGGGCTCGGTGCCGGACGGGCGGACCACGATGCGGGCCGAGCGGACGGCCTCGCCGGCCAGGTAGTAGCGCAGGCCGTCGGTGGGCGGAAGCTCGGCGGAGCCGGCCGACAGGTCGTCCGCGCGGGTGACCCGGAGGCCGGCCAGGACGGTCGGCGGCTGCTCGCGCAGCCGGCGCATGGCGTCGGCGATCAGCGAGAGGTCCTGCACGCGGACGGACAGCTGGTCGGTGGCGTGCAGGCCGTGCTCCAGCGCCAGGTCGTCCAGCAGGTCGGTCAGGGTGCGGCCGGACGTCTTGAGGGTGGCGGCCAGTTCGGCGACCAGCAGGGCGGCGGTGATGCCGTCCTTGTCCCGGACGCCCTGCGGGTCGACGCAGTAGCCGAGCGCCTCCTCGTAGCCGTAGCGCAGGCCCTCGGCGCGGGAGAGCCACTTGAAGCCGGTCAGCGTCTCGGCGTAGCCCAGGCCGGCGGCCTCGGCGATCCGGCCCAGCAGGGTGGCGGAGACGATGGTGGTGGCGAAGACGCCCTCGGCCTTCTTGGCGACCAGGGCCGCGCCGAGCAGCGCGCCGACCTCGTCGCCGCGCAGCATCCGCCAGCCGGAGGTGCCGTTGCCGCTGCCGGCCGCGTTGGCGAGGGCCGGGACGGCCACCGCGCAGCGGTCGGCGTCCGGGTCGTTGGCGATCACGATGTCGGGGCCGACCGAGGCGGCGGTGCGGAAGGCGAGGTCCATCGCCCCCGGCTCCTCCGGATTGGGGAAGGCCACGGTCGGGAAGTCCGGGTCGGGCTCGGCCTGCTCGGCGACGACGGTGGGCGCCGGGAAGCCGGCCCGGCGGAAGGCGGCGACCAGGGTGTCGCGGCCGACGCCGTGCATCGGGGTGTAGACGACGTCGAGGTTGCGCGGGCTGTGCTCGTCGACGATCGAGACGGCCCGGGCCAGGTAGGCCTCGATGACGTCCTCGCCGAGCACCTCCCAGCCGTCCTCGGCGCGCGGGACGTCGTGGAGCGAGCCGATGGCGTCGATCTCGGCGGCGATCCCGGCGTCGGCCGGCGGGACGATCTGCGAGCCGTCGCCCAGGTAGACCTTGTAGCCGTTGTCCTGCGGCGGGTTGTGGCTGGCGGTCACGGTGACGCCGGCGGCCGCGCCCAGGTGGCGGACGGCGAAGGCGAGCACCGGGGTCGGCAGCGGGCGCGGCAGCAGCGCGGCGCGCAGGCCGGCGCCGACCACCACGGCGGCGGTGTCCCGGGCGAAGTCGTAGGACTTGTGGCGGGCGTCGTAGCCGATCACGACCAGGTCGCCCAGGTTCTGCTGCTTGACGTAGGCGACCAGGCCGGCGGCGGCCCGGATCACCACGGCGCGGTTCATCCGCATCGGGCCCGCGCCCAGTTCGCCGCGCAGGCCGGCGGTGCCGAACTGGAGCCGGTCGGCGAAGCGCTCGGCGAGGTCCGACCAGGCGAGCTTGCCGTCCGTCTCGGCCGCCGGGTCCTCGGCCCGGGCGAGCAGGGCCGTCAGCTCCTCGCGGGTCTGCGGGTCGGGGTCCTCGGCCAGCCAGGTTCGGGCCCGGGCGAGGAGGTCGGTGGTGGTTGCCTGCGTCATGGCTGCCTGCTCCATCGGGAAGTGCGTCGGTTGGTCGGCCGGAGGGTTCCGCAAAGAAGGGGGGTGCACATGCGGACGGGGCCCGCGGGGCGTGATCAACGGATCACGGCCGCCCGAGGGCCCCGTCGCTCATGATTGTGCGCCTAGGCCTGTCAGATCCGCTCAAGGACCTTCGCGAGCAGCTCGCCCATGCGCTCGGCGGAGGCCTTGCCGGCCTCCAGCACCTCGGCGTGGTTGAGCGGCTCGCCGGTGATGCCGGCGGCCAGGTTGGTGACCAGCGAGATGCCGAGCACCTCGGAGCCGGCCTCGCGGGCGGCGATGGCCTCCAGGGTGGTGGACATGCCGACCAGCTCGCCGCCGATCACCCGGGCCATGTTGACCTCGGCCGGGGTCTCGTAGTGCGGGCCGCGGAACTGGACGTAGACGGCCTCGTCCAGGCTCGGGTCCACCTCGCGGCAGAGCGCGCGCAGGCGCTTGGAGTACAGGTCGGTGAGGTCGACGAAGTTGGCGCCGACGATCGGGGAGTCCGCGGTCAGGTTGATGTGGTCGCTGATCAGGACCGGCTGGCCGGGGACCCAGCCCTCGCGCAGACCGCCGCAGCCGTTGGTCAGCACGATGATGCCGCAGCCGGCCGCGGCGGCGGTGCGCACGCCGTGGACGACGGTGGCCACGCCGTGGCCCTCGTAGTAGTGGTTGCGGCCGAGGAAGATCAGGGCGCGCTTGTCGCCGATCTTCACCGAGCGGATCGTGCCGGCGTGGCCGGCGACGGCGGGGGCGGGGAAGCCCGGGAGCTCGGTGACCGGGAACTCGGCCACGGTCTCGCCCAGGGCGTCGGCGGCCGGCACCCAGCCGGAGCCCATCACCAGGGCGACGTCGTGCCGCTCGGCACCGGTCAGCTCGCGCAGGCGCTCGGCGGCGGCCTGGGCGGCGGCGTAGGGGTCGGCGGAGACGACCGACTGAGGAGATGCGTTCACGGCTCCGAGGATAGACGGGTTTCGACTACGCGCGTAGAAAATCCGGCGCGGCATGCCGGATCGTTACCCGGTTGACCCGAAAGCACAGCTCGGTGGCGTCTTTCGGGTGACGCCGCTCGTCGGTACGTACAAATCGGTGCGAGGCCGGTGCGAGGCCGGTGCGAGGTCGAACCGCAGTCGGCCCGCGGGCGGTGCGGGCCGGGAGCCGGGCCCGGGTTCAGAGCCGCTTCGCGCTGCGCAGCCCCTTCGCGTACAGGCCGTTGTCGTCCAGTCGCGCGGTGCCGCCCTTGTCGCCGAAGGTCGGGCCGTCCGCCTCCTCCCGGCTGGAGATGTACCGGGGGTGGCCGTCGGTGTCCAGGCCCAGGTAGATGCCGGTGTGGTCGAGCCGGGCGCCGGTGCGGGCGTCGATCTCGAAGAACACCAGGTCGCCGGGCTGGAGCGGGTCGATCGAGGCCGGTCGCAGGGTGGTGTCGGAGCCCGGCGCGGTGGTCAGCGGCAGCACCGGGACGCCCGGGCCGACCCTGGCCAGGCCGTTGGCGCTGCGCGGCAGGCCGGGGCCGGCCACGTCCTTGGAGAGCAGCGGGTAACCGGAGCGGTAGCCGTAGACCATCCGGACGTACCCGGAGCAGTCGAAGGCGCCGTACCGCGTCCTGTCCGGCTGCTTGGCCACCTTGTCGGCGAACGTGTACGGAACGCCGAGGTAGTCGAGGAAGTCGGTCTGCTCCAGCCGCAGGTCGTTGCCCACCGAACCGTTCGGGTTGAGCGGGCCGAAGGAGGCGTCGCCCTTGAACCGCACGCCCTTGGCGTCCTTCTCCGGCGCCGCGCCGGCCAGGTACTGGGTGGCCACCGCCAGCACGTCGTCCGCGGTGGAGCCGAGCGACTGCTGGAACCAGGCGCGGAACCAGCCCTCCTGCTCGGCGCCCGGTCGCCACGGCTGCGGCATCAGCCGGACCCAGGTGTCGGTCACCACGGTGGCCGTGGTGGTGCCCGGCTCGGCGAAGGTGCGGCTCGGGCCGGCCAGGACGGCGGTGCGGGCGCTGTCGGTCAGGGTGGCGACCACGCCGCCGCGGGCGTCCCGGACCACCGTTCGGTCGGGTCCGCCCAGCCGCTCGTAGCGGTACTCGGCGGCGGTGCCCCGGGCGGGGCCGGGCACGGCGGTGGTGGTGATCAGGGGTGCGCCGCCGCCCGGGTCCGACGGCCGGTCGTGGTCGCGGTCGCGCAGCTGGACGGTGAGGTAGCCGCTGGCGGCCAGCAGGGCCACGGCGAGGCCGCCGCTGAGCAGGGACTTGCGGGTGACGGGCATCGGGGTCTTCCTGGGGGTTCCTGCGGGATTCCGGGCGAGGGTTCCTGAACGGGGGGATCAGGTGCCGGGCAGGGCGCCGAGCAGGACGCCGGCGGTGAGCACCACGTAGTTGGCGAGCGTCACCGTGCTGGTGGCCATCAGGGTGGCCGCCCGGGGCTGGCGGACCAGCTGGTAGGCGATCAGGCCGGGGACGATGAACCCGAGCGTCTGGTTGGCGTACAGGGTGGGCAGTTCGCGCTGGAGGACCAGCATCACGGTGGCCTGCAGCAGCACGCCGATCAGCACCACGGCGGCGAACAGCCGCTTGCCGTACAGGATCACCAGCTTCTGGACCACCCGGGTGGCGAGGTAGGTCAGCACCGTCACGCCGATCACGATGGCCACCCGCTGGAGGTCCTCGACCAGGGTGAGGGCCAGCCAGCCGGGGGTGATCATGCCGCCGGGGGAGAGGTTGGTGGTCAGGTAGCAGACGAGCGAGAAGACCAGGCCGAGCGCGATGCCGATGGCGGCGATCTCGGGGGTGAGCTCGGTGGGGATCACTGCTGGTCTCCGTGGTGGGGGGTGTGGTGGTGGGGCTCGAACCAGGAGTCGGGGAGCGGTTCGGGGCGGTGGACGGGCCGGTACGCGGAGTCGTACACCGGCTCGGGGTAGAGCGGTTCGGGCTCGTGGTACGGGAGTTCGGGGGCGTCGGGCGCGTCCGGGGCCTCGTCGGGGGCGAGCCGGGCCAGCTCCTCCAGGAACAGTTCGCCCTGGCCGTGGATGTTGCCGACGGCCACCAGCGAGGAGTCCGGCCCGAGTTCGGCCAGCAGTTCGGCGGTGAGCCGGGCCGGGTCGCGCTTGTCGCCGCCGAGGTCGACCACCCGGCCGGACCACCCGGCCGGGATGCCGTCCCGGGCGCTCCTGGTGGGGTGGCCGATCAGGAACACGGCGTCCGGGTCGAGGTCGGGCACGATCTGGCCCATCTGGCCGTTGCGCTCCACCCGGTCCGGGCGGCAGTTGATCACCACGTTGAGCGGGCGGTGGATCGCGCCCAGGCCCTCCAGCTGGCGGACGTTCATCAGCGTGGACTCGGGGTCGTTGGCGGCGAAGACATTGGCGAAGCGCAGCCGCTTGCCGTCCTCGGTGCGGTAGCGCTCGACCGACAGCACGCCCGGGTCCGGCGGGGCCGCCCACATGCCCCGTAGCGCGGTCCGCCGCTCCACGCCGAGGAGTTCGGCGACGGCCAGGGCGATCGCCACGTTCTCCTTGAAGGTGAACCAGCTGAACCCGCGCAGCTCCTCGTCGGTGACCGACTCCGGGTCCACCACGATCAGCTCGCAGTCGCGCCGGGCCGCCTCCGCGCGCAGGATGTGCGCGCGCTCCCGCTCGGCGGTGACGCACACCCCACCGACCGGCATCGAGCGGGACAGCGAGCGGGCGACGTCGTCCAGGGTCGGGCCCATCTCGGCGAGGTGGTCCTCGCGGACGTTGCACAGCACGCCGATGGTGGAGCGGATCAGCTTGGTCTGGTTGACCTCCTGGAGCGCCGGCATGACGGCCATGCACTCGATCACCAGGGCGTCCGGCCGGTAGGTGGCGGCGCGGCGGACGATGCCGATCTGCTCGACCACGTTGGCGATGCCGAACTTGCGGTAGACCGGCTCCTCGGTGGCGTCCGGGTGGATGAACCGGGCCGCCGTGCCGGTGGTCTTGGCGACCGTCACCAGCCCGCCGCCGCGCAGCGCGCCCGCGCAGAGCCGGGTGATCGAGCTCTTGCCGCGGATGCCGTTGACCAGCACCCGGGTCGGGATCTGTTCCAGCGCGGCGAAGTGCCGGCGCTGCTCGACGATGCCGGCCACCAGCAGCACGGCGCAGCACACCAGCAGCACGACGTAGAGGAAGAGCACGGGAGGTCCTTCGGGCGGGGCTCAGCGGGCGTGCGCGGGCACGGGGACGGACTCGGGGGCGGCGGTGCGGCGGGGGCGGGCCGGCTCCTGACGGACGAGTTCCTGGCGGATCAGCTCCAGGCTCCGGGCGACGGCGCCGACCTCGTCGTGGTGGACGGGGTAGAGGACCGTCCGGCGGTCCCCGGCGGCCAGCGCCTCGGCGCTCGCCGCGAGCCGGCGCAGCGGCAGGCCGACCGCGATGAACAGCCAGCCGAGGCAGAGCGCGGCCGCGGCCAGGCCGAGCATGCCGGCCAGTACGGTCCGCCGGTCGGCCCGGTTCTCGTCCAGGTGCAGCCACGCCACCGGGTGGGCGGTGACCACCGACCAGCCCAGCTTGGCCACGCTGCCGTTGCCGCCGAGCGGGGCGGCGGCGAACAGCGCCGGGTCGCCGCCGCCGCGCAGCACCTCGGCGGCGGCCGACTTCTTCGCCTGGGCCAGCAGGGCCCTGGCACGGCCCTCGGGCAGCTCGCCGAAGGAGCTGTAGCCCTCGTTGGCGGCGAGTACCCGCTGCCGTTCGTCGACCAGCCAGACCCGGCCGAGGCCGGGGCGGACCAGCAGCCCGCTGAGGAAGTCCGTCTTGAACTCGCCGATCAGCACGGGCCCCGGCGGCTCGGCGGCGCCCTCCGCCTCCGCGTCGGCGGGGGCGGCGGTGAGGGCCGCGCGGGCGGCGATCCTGGGTTCCCGGCCGGAACTGTTGAGCAGCAGCACGCCGCTCGCGCCGAGGGCCTGCGGGCCGGTGCGGTGCGGGGTGTCGCCGGCGTGCGCGAGGACCTCGCCGTTCGCGCCGAGGACGTACAGCGCGCGGTAGCGGTCGTGCTCGGCGAGGGTGGCGCGCAGCAGGGCGTCGGCCTTGCCGACGGAGGCGCCGGCGAGTTCGGGGGCGAGCGAACGCAGGTCCGCGTAACCCTCGTTGAGCGCCTGGCGGATCCGGTCGGCGGCGGTGTCGGTGCGGTCGCGCTGGCCCGCCACCACCTGGGTGGGGACCCGTACGGTCGGGTCGTTGCCGCCCAGGAACAGCAGCGGGCCGGACCAGCCGAGCACCAGGACGGCGCACAGCGCCAGCGGCAGCGCGGTGCCGGGGCGGCGCTTCGGCGCGGCGGGGGCCGGCGGGCGGGCCGGGTCGAGGAGTTGCAGCCGCAGCTCCTCCAGGGCGCGGGCGATCCGGCCGGCCTCCCCCCGTTTCGGGCCGCGGACCGGCAGGTCGAGCCGTTCGCCGCGGGTGAGCCGGCGGGACTCCAGGAACAGCCGCAGCAGCGGCCGCTGGAGGCTGCGGCTGAGGTACCACGCGAGCAGCAGGGCCAGGGCGAGCAGCGCGCCGGCGGCGGCCAGGCCGAGCGCGGGGTGGCGCAGGCTGCCGGGCTTGCCGTCGACGGTGCTGGTGGAGACCACGGTCAGGCCGAGCGGGGCGGCCGGGTCGTGCCCGCCCGCGGTGCCGACGGCGGCGTAGCCGGCGACCCGGCGCACGCCCTTGGCGTCCGGGCTGCCGGACAGGCTGCCGGCGGCCGTCCCGCCGGGCGCCGGGCGTTCGCGGGCGGCGCGCTCCCGGGCACCGGTGACCACGGCGCGGTCGGCCTCGGCGCCGAGTTCGGCGCCGGTGCTGTCCAGGACGGCGCCGGCGGCGTCGAGGACCTGGATGGTCTGTTCCTTGCGGGTCGCGATGCCGGGCAGCCGCAGGTTGTCGGAGGCGACCAGCAGGGCGCGGCCGTCGGCCTTGGTGGCGACCAGGGCGAAGGTGAGCAGCCGGGTGCCGGCGGCGGAGGGCACCAGGACGGGCGCGGGCGCGGTGTCGGTGACCCGGCTGAGGTCGAGGCCGGCCAGCGGCACGGTCTCGCCGCGGGCGGCGAGCAGCCGGCCGGTGTCGGGGCGGACCACCACCGTGCCGCGCCACTTGTGGTACGCCTGGCCGAGTGCGGACAGCACCGCGGTCGGCTCGGCGGGCGCGGCGTCGTAGCGGGCGGCGGCCCGGCGCAGGTCGGTGGCGCTCTCGTGCAGCCCGGCGCGCAGCGAGGCCGCGGTGTCCTCGGCGGCGTACTGGTGGGACTCCCGGACGGCCTGCGGGGTGTCGTCGACGCGCAGCCCGCCGACGGCGAGCGCGGTGATGGCGGCGACGGCGAGCAGCAGCACCAGCAGCAGCGCGATGGGCGGGCGGATGCCTCCCAGCAGCGGCATGTCGGCCCGGCGGCGATAGCGGTGCTGTCGCGGCGGGTTGGGTGCCGTGCTCACGGGGCCTCGTTCTTCTCGGGGCTCGGCGCACCTGTCCCCGGGAGGTCCGCCGGCCTTCTCGTCGGTCAAGCGCTGATCAAGAGTCGGTCAAGCCGGAACAGCGTACGAAGGAGATTTCGAAAAGTTGTCACGTTCCGGTGTCGATCGGATGCCGCTTCGGGATCTCTTTCCGTGGACCGGGCGTGGTGCGCGGCCCCAGGTGGCCCCCGGCGGTCCTCGGCGGGCGGCACGGTAGGTTCGACGGCCATGGAGACTCGGGGTTCGCGACGCCCGTTGCTGCTGTCGGCGGCGGTGCTGCTGGTGCTGGCGGCGCTCGCGGCGGTGCTGACGCTGGCCGTGCGCGGCTCCGACGGGCGGCCGTCGGCGGCGGGCGCCGCGGCGGGCCGGAGCGGACCGACCGGGCCCGCCCCGGTGGACCTGGCGGCCCTGGTCGACGGGTACACCGCCGGGTTCACCCCGGGCGGCCCGTACACCGCGCCGGACGCCGGGCAGCGCCGGGCGATCGCCGACGGTGTGCTCGGCGCGCTGGACGGGCAGGCCGAGCAGGCCGGGCGCTCACTGGCGCGGGTCGGCTACCGGCTCACCGAGTTCACCGAGGCGGCGACCGGCCGCCGGGTGGCGGAGATCGCCGACGGCGCGGACGCCGACGGCACGGACGCCGGGAGCCGCGGCTGGGGCCGGGTCTACCTGGACCTCTCGGCCCGGGCGGGCTGGTCCGTGCAGGTGCCCCACCCGGTCTCGGACGCCCGTACCGAGGCGCTCGGGGTGGACCTCTTCCGGGCCGAGCCGGGCGGGGTGCTGGTGCTCGCCGGGGCGCACCGCCGGGCCGGGGCGGACGGCGCCTCGGACGTCGCGCACCGCGCCGACACGGTCTTCGCGGCGGTGGTCGAGGCGCTCACCGGGCGCGGCCTGCCCGGCATCCAGGTGCACGGCTTCGACGAGGGCAGCCTGCCCGGGCAGGACGCGGTGGTCTCCAGCGGCGCCGGCCAGCCGGGCCCGGCCGCCGAGCTGACCGCCACCGGGCTGGGCAGGGCCGGGTACGCGGCCTGTCGGGCCTGGCGGGAGAAGTGCGGGCAGCTCGGGGGCACCACCAACGTCGAGGGCCGGTTCGCGGCCGGGCTCGGCGTGCCGTGGCTGCACGTCGAGCTGGGCAACGGGCTGCGCACCGAGCCGGCCCGCCGTGCGGAGGTGGCCGGGGTGCTGGCGCAGACGGTCCGCGGCTGGGCTGCGGGCCGGAGCTAGTGGGGCCAGGGGCTAGCAGGGGCGGCGGCGCAGGTCCATCACGTAGTCGTGCGGGGCGCCGGCGCTCTCCGCGGCGTCGGCGACCAGGCCGAGGTAGCGGGCCGCGGGCAGGCCGCCCTCGTAGTCGTTGAGCACGTACGTCCAGACCGGGGTGTCGCCGTCCAGGGTCTGCGCGCGCAGTTTGATCTTGCGGTAGATGCCGAGCTGGACGCCCTCCCAGCGGTCCAGGCCCTCCTCGTCCATCGGCGCGACGTCGTACAACGAGACGAAGACCCGGTCCTTGCCGTCCTCGACGACGGTGGCCAACGAGCCCTCCCAGCCGAGCTGTTCACCGCCGAAGGTGAGCCGCCAGCCGTCCAGCCACCCGGTGCCGCGCAGTGGTGAGTGCGGGGCGCGGCGGGTCATCTGCCGTGCATCGAGGTTGGTGGCATACGCGGCGTAAAGGGGCATGAGGGGAAGACTAGCCCGGCCGGTGGACGGTCCGTGGCGACTGGGCGATCGCACAGAAGCCCGGACCCCGGCGTGGCGGCGCTCCCGGCGTGCGGGACAATGGTGCACGTGACTCGGATCGTGATCATCGGTGGCGGACCCGGCGGCTACGAGGCTGCGCTGGTGGCCGCGCAGCTCGGCGCGGAGGTGACCGTCGTCGACCGCGACGGTCTGGGCGGATCGGCGGTGCTCACCGACTGCGTGCCGTCGAAGACCCTGATCGCGACCGCGGAGGTGATGACCACCTTCGACAGCTCGTACGAGGAGCTGGGCATCACCGTCGCGCAGGACGAGGCCGCGGACGCGGCCAAGGTCATCGGCGTGGACCTGGGCAAGGTCAACCGCCGTGTGAAGCGACTGGCGATCGCGCAGTCCCACGACATCACCCAGTCGGTCACCCGGGCCGGGGTCACCGTGCTGCGCGGCCGCGGCCGGCTCGGCGGCGGCGGGCAGGCGGTGGACGGCTCCCGCGAGGTGCTGGTGGACGCGCCGGACGGCACCGTCCAGTCGCTGCGCGCCGACGCGGTGCTGATCGCCACCGGCGCCCACCCCCGCGAGCTGCCGGACGCCCAGCCGGACGGCGAGCGGATCCTCACCTGGACCCAGGTGTACGACCTGGAGGAGCTGCCCCGCGAGCTGATCGTGGTCGGCTCCGGTGTGACCGGCGCGGAGTTCGCGGGTGCCTACCAGGCGCTCGGCTCCAAGGTCACCCTGGTCTCCAGCCGTGACCGGGTGCTGCCGGGCGAGGACCCGGACGCCGCCGAGGTGCTGGAGGACGTCTTCCGCCGCCGCGGCATGAACGTGATGGGCCGCTCGCGCGCCGAGAGCGTCAAGCGGATCGGCGACCGGGTCGAGGTGGCCCTCGCCGACGGCAAGGTGATCGAGGGCACGCACTGCCTGATGGCGGTCGGCTCGATCCCCAACACCGCGGAGATGGGCCTGGAGGAGGCCGGGGTCAAGCTCAACGACTGGGGCCAGATCCAGGTCGACCGGGTCTCCCGCACCAGCGCCCCGGGCGTCTACGCGGCCGGCGACTGCACCGGCGTCTTCATGCTCGCCTCGGTGGCGGCCATGCAGGGCCGGATCGCGATGTACCACGCGCTCGGCGACGCGGTGCAGCCGCTGAACCTGAAGACCGTCGCCTCCAACGTCTTCACCGACCCGGAGATCGCCACCGTCGGCTACACCGCGGCCGATGTGGAGTGCGGCAAGATGGACGCGGTCGTGGTCAAGCTGCCGCTGCGCGGCAACCCGCGGGCGAAGATGCAGGGCATCCGGGACGGCTTCGTGAAGCTGTTCTGCCGCCCGGGCACCGGCATCGTGGTGGGCGGCGTGGTCGTCGCCCCGCGGGCCAGCGAGCTCATCCACCCGATCGCGCTCGCGGTGGACGCCAATCTGACCGTCGAACAGGTGGCCAGCGCCTTCACCGTCTACCCGTCGGTCTCCGGCTCGACCGCCGAGGCAGCCCGGCAGCTGCACATCCGCAAGCGGGTCGAGGGCGAATCCTGAACCTCCGGCGCACAGTTGAGGGCGGCTGCCGATCGGCGGCCGCCCTTCGCGCAGGAGTGATCGTCACCCGGACGGCGGGCGCGGTCCCGGGCTGCTGACGGCGCGTATTGTACGGTCACGCGCCGCTCTTGCGTGAGCAATTCCAGCTACTAGCTGCAAACGCCTGAAAGCAGACGGTCACGCACGTTACCGTCGGTTCTGTGTTTGCAGCAGAACGTCGCCAGTTGATCCTCGAAATGGTGCGCGCCAACGGAGCGGTCTCGCTCCGGGAGTTGGCCCGCGTCGTCCAGACCTCCGAAGTGACCGTGCGCCGCGACGTACGGGCCCTGGAGGCAGAAGGGCTCCTCGACCGCCGGCACGGCGGCGCGGTGCTCCCCGGCGGCTTCAGCCGCGAACCCGGCTACCCGCAGAAGACCCACCTCTCCGCGGCGGAGAAGAGCGCCATCGCGGACCTCGCCGCCGGCCTGGTGGAGGAGGGGGACGCGGTGGTGGTCGGCGCCGGCACCACCACCCAGGAGCTGGCCCGCAGGCTGGCCAGGGTGCCCGGCCTCACCGTGGTCACCAACTCGCTGCTGGTCGCCCAGGCGCTGGCGCACGCCAACCGGGTGGAGGTGGTGATGACCGGCGGCACCCTGCGGGGTTCCAACTACGCGCTGGTCGGCAGCGGTGCCGAGCAGTCCCTGCACGGGCTGAGGGTCTCCAAGGCCTTCATCTCCGGCAGCGGGCTGACCGCGGAGCGGGGCCTGTCCACCGCCAACATGCTGTCCGCGAGCGTGGACCGGGCGCTGGTGCAGTCGGCCAACGAGGTCATCGTCCTCGCCGACCACACCAAGCTCGGCGCGGACTCCATGTTCCAGACCGTGCCCACCGAGAACATCACCCGGCTGGTCACGGACGAGCAGGCGACCGCCGACGACGGCACCGCCCGGGAACTCGACGCGATCGCCGACTGCGGGGTGCAGATCGACCTGGCGCCGCTCGGCGCCGCCCCCACCGGGGACGCCCCGGTGCACGGCACCGGCAGCGGGCCCGTCCACCAGACCCAGCCCGGCCCGCTGGCGCGCCGGCCCGCCCCGCCCCCCGGCGGCGCCCCGCTGCCCGGCCAGCGCCGGCCGGGCGCGCACGGCGGTCCGGCCGGGCCGGGCGGCATGCCGACCCGGCTGGCCGAGCTGGGCCTCCCGCGCGGGCGCTGAGGGCCCGTACAGCCGCGCGAACGCGGCCGGCCCGCACCCCCCGAGGGGGTACGGGCCGGCCGGTGCTCCAGGGAGCGTGTCAGTCCTTGATCTCGCACAGCGCGGCGCCGCTGCTGACGCTCGCGCCCACCTCGGCCTTGAGGCCGACGACGGTGCCCGCCTTGTGCGCGTTCAGCGGCTGCTCCATCTTCATCGCCTCCAGGACCACGATCAGCTCGCCCTCGGCGACGACCTGGCCCTCCTCGACGGCGACCTTGACGATGGTGCCCTGCATCGGCGAGGCCAGGGTGTCACCGCTGACGGCCGAACCGGCCTTCTTGGCGCCCACCCGGCGCTTGGCCTTCGCGGCACCCGCGGCACCGGCCGCCGGGGCCGCCGAGACGCCCAGCGAGGACGGCAGCGAGACCTCGATCCGCTTGCCGCCGACCTCGACCACGACGGTCTCGCGGCCCTCGGCCTCCTCGCCGTCGCCGGCCGCGCCCGCGAACGGCGGGATGGTGTTGTCGAACTCGGTCTCGATCCAGCGGGTGTAGATCGTGAACGGGCCCTCGCCGCCGTGCACCTCGGGCGCGAACGCCGGGTCGGTGACGACCGCCTGGTGGAACGGGATGGCGGTGGCCATGCCCTCCACCTTGAACTCGTTCAGCGCGCGGCGGGCCCGCTCCAGGGCCTGCTTGCGGTCCCGGCCGGAGACGATCAGCTTGGCCAGCAGGGAGTCCCAGGCCGGGCCGATGACCGAGCCGGTCTCCACGCCGGAGTCCAGCCGGACACCCGGGCCGGACGGCGGCGCGAACAGCGTCACGGTGCCGGGCGCGGGCAGGAAGCCCCGGCCCGGGTCCTCGCCGTTGATGCGGAACTCGAACGAGTGGCCGCGCACCTCGGGGTCGCCGTAGCCCAGTTCCTCGCCGTCGGCGATCCGGAACATCTCGCGGACCAGGTCGAGTCCGGTGACCTCCTCGGTGACCGGGTGCTCGACCTGCAGCCGGGTGTTGACCTCCAGGAAGGAGATCGTGCCGTCCAGCGCCACCAGGAACTCGCAGGTCCCGGCGCCCTCGTAGCCGGCCTCCTTCAGGATGGCCTTGGACGCCCGGTACAGCTCGGCGTTCTGCTCGGCGGTCAGGAACGGCGCGGGCGCCTCCTCGACCAGCTTCTGGTGCCGGCGCTGGAGCGAGCAGTCACGGGTGGAGACGACCACCACGTTGCCGTGCTTGTCCGCGAGGCACTGGGTCTCCACGTGCCGCGGGTTGTCCAGGTAGCGCTCGACGAAGCACTCGCCGCGGCCGAAGGCGGCGACGGCCTCGCGCACCGCGGACTCGTACAGCTCCGGGATCTCCTCCAGCGTGCGGGCGACCTTGAGGCCGCGGCCGCCGCCGCCGAAGGCCGCCTTGATGGCGACCGGAAGGCCGTGCTCCCGGGCGAACACGACCACCTCGTCGGCACCCGAGACCGGGTCCGGGGTGCCGGCGACCAGCGGCGCGCCGGCGCGCTGCGCCACGTGCCGGGCCGTGACCTTGTCACCGAGGTCGCGGATGGCCTGCGGGGGCGGGCCGATCCAGGTCAGGCCCGCGTCGAGGACGGCCTGGGCGAAGTCGGCGTTCTCCGACAGGAACCCGTAGCCGGGGTGGATGGCGTCGGCCCCGGAGTCCGCCGCGGCCTTCAGGACCTTGGCGATGTCCAGGTAACTGGTGCCGGGGGTGTCTCCACCCAGCGCGTAAGCCTCGTCGGCCGCGCGGACGTGCAGCGCATCCCGGTCCGGCTCGGCGTAGACGGCGACGCTGGCGATACCGGCGTCCGAGCAGGCCCGGGCGACGCGGACGGCGATTTCCCCGCGGTTGGCGATGAGCACCTTGCGCACTGTGGCTCCCTTCTTGAACCTGGTCGAGTTTATGGATTCCTGGGCGGTACCGGCGAGTAGCCCCAGGTTGTGAACTATCCCACACGGACGGTGATGAATTTCCGGGGCCCGTCGGCCGCCCGTCCGGTGACGCCGCAGGTCGCGGCCGGTGCGGTCGAACCGGCCGGATCCACAGCGGGTGACCGGGCGTTGTCCGGTCCCCCGGTGGCATCGGACACACTCTCGCGCGGGCGGCTCAAAGGACGGTGGAACGGGCGGCGGGGCGCCGCGGTCCCGCGGGTCCGGCCGTCAGGCCCAGAGGTCGACCAGCCGGACGTCCAGGTCGGTGAGCAGGGCGCGCAGCAGCGGCAGCGAGAGGCCGATGACGTTGCCCGGGTCACCGTCGATGCCCTCGATGAACGGCGCCGAGCGCCCGTCCAGGGTGAACGCCCCGGCGACGTGCAGGGGCTCGCCGGAGGCCACGTAGGCGGCGATCTCGGCGTCGTCCGGGGTGCCGAAGCGGACGGTGGTGGACGCGGTCGCCGAGGACTGCCGGCCGGTCGCGGTGTCGATCACGCAGTGGCCGGTGCGCAGCACCCCGGCGCGACCGCGCATCGACTGCCAGCGGGCGAGCGCCTCGGTGGCGTCGGCGGGCTTGCCGAGGGCCTGGCCGTCCAGCTCCAGGACGGAGTCGCAGCCGATCACCAGCTCGCCGCCGGTCAGTTCGGCGGCGACCGCCTTCGCCTTCGCCTCGGCCAGCACCAGGGCGAGTTCGGCCGGGGTGGCGGCGCTGATCGCGTCCTCGTCGACGCCGCTGACCACCACGCGCGGGTCGAGGCCCGCTTGGCGCAGCAGTCCGAGGCGGGCGGGGGAGGCGGAGGCGAGGACGAGGATGCGCTGGTCGGTCATGCCCCTCAGGGTAGGGGGTGCCGGTGTCCGCCGTTCGGGTGAACGACGGCCACCGCAGTCGGATCAGCGGCGGTCACAGCAGGAGGAGGACGGCGGCCACCATCGCGAGGGCGGCGAGCACCCGGCCGGCCCGGTGCAGCCGCTCCATCATCCGGCGGGCCTCCGGGGAGGGCTCGTCGCGGGGGTCTGACCAGAGCACACGTCCAGGGTGCGCCGCGCCCGGCCCCGGGCGCCTGAGTATCCGTACTCAGCTTTCGGGCAATCCGGGCGGACGGGCCCGAACGGGTGCGGAGTGGGGGGGGGGGGGGGGGGCGGTTCGCCAACCCCCCCCCCGCCGCGGGGGAGCCCAACGCAGAAAAACCCTCACAAAGAAGAAAAGGGGTGTTAGGG
>NZ_JBFBHW010000028.1:0-110535 GCF_040685395.1 Kitasatospora sp. NPDC088779
CAGTACCGCTCCGACATCCTCGACGGCTTCCTCAGCGGAACCGGACTCTCCCTCGACCTCCCACCGCCATCACCTTGAAACGCCGAGGTCAGTAACCGCCCCGGTTTCGATGTCATCTTCTTGTTTCGACACGTCGTCAGCGCTGCCGGTTCCTCTTCCGGCCGACTGTCACGTGTCAGAACGACGTCGGAGCCATGCCGTGGCCAGCATTCCCAGAACCACCAGCAAACCGCCGACCGCGATCCCGATGTGCTTCGCGCTCAGCAGACGGTTGTTCCTGCCTTCAGCCGCAGCATCGCGCGGAGGAGGAGGGATGGTGGCCCCGGAGCTGGGAGTCTCCGGCCCAGGCTGGCCGTCTTGGGGATTGTCCCCTGCTTGGGGCGACGGGGAGCCGGACGCGCCGCTCCCGTCGGCAGCTCCACCCCCGTACGGAGGAGCGCCGTCACCGCGGTCACCGTCGTCGTGCTTGTCGATGCAGTGGGCAGCCGGGAAGGAGAAAACTCGCTCGTGGCGGTCGAATGCCTTCACCACGAAGAGCGGGTGCTCCCTGAAGAAGTCACGAATCTGCCACTCGTACTGGTTGCTGGTCTGGGTGGGATAGTTCACGTCCAAATACGTTGAAACATTGAAGCTGTCCCACGGTGCTGCCGGCGACGAGGGTGAGGATGACGCGTCCCCCTGGAGAACGAGAGCCTCCGGCCCGTGCCGGCCGTTCTTCAGGATGATTCTGAAGTTCTGGTCGATGAGTACGACACGGCGGGAACTGTGGCAGTCACGCAAGGGATTGTGGTCATGGTGTCGCCCCTCCCCCTCCCCCTCCCCATCCCCGTCCTGGAGCCACATGGAGCCGAACGCATGCCGTGCGGACGCCTGCGCAGCGACGTCCGCCAACGGAGACGCAAGGGCGATTACCGCACCCGCCAGCGACGCTGCGACCCGGGGACGACGATTCATCCAACGACCTCCATGGGTGGCGAACGCGCTGGACCGCCTGTTGGGCGACGCATCCGAATCTCGGAAGAAGTTAAGAGGAGTCGACTCGTCATATCGTGAACATCTCGGGGGAGCCCTCCTTTTGTCACTCAGCCGCAGCAGTTCCGGGAGAAGGAGGTAGGGCATGGGCCGGTCCGGGCACCGTGACCGGCCTCCCTGGCCTCCCCGGCCCACCGGCAGCGCCGCTGGGCCGCTGGGCCGCTGGGCCGCCTTGTCATTCCCGCGCGCCGAGGTGGTAGACGGTGACGCCGCCGGCGCTGGCGACGGGACGGTAGCCGGCGGCGGGGAGGGCGCGAAGGGCCTCGGCCTCCTGGCCGGCGGGGAAGAGGCCATCCCGCGGGTGGTCGGGGGCCGCGACCCAGTCGGGCTTCGCGCCCGGGCCTCCGGGGTAGTACGGGAAGAGGAAAACCCGGGTGCGGTCGGTGAGTTGGGGTGCGATGCCGTTGGCGGCAGCCACCTGCGCACCGTCCGGGATCACCCGCAGCACTCCGCGCACGGCGTCGGCCGTCGCGTCGCGCTGCCAGGTGGCGGGCCGGGCCAGCTCGGCGAGGGGGCGGAAGGGCAGGGCGGCGGCCGTCACCGCGAGCCCGACGGCCACGAGGCCGCAGGCCGTCCACCGCCGCAGGCCGTGCCGCGCGCGGAGCCGGGCCAGGGCGTCGGCGAAGGCGAGGAAGACGATCGGCATCAGGACGGCGCCGTAGTGGAAGCCCGTCCCCCAGTAGGCGGGGTTGGTGGACCAGAACCGCCAGCCCAGGGTGGGGAGCGCGAGCAGGATCAGTGGGGAGCGCAGCGCCAGGAACGCGGTGGGGGCCAGCAGCACGGCGACGGTCCCCCACTTCTGGGCGGGCAGGAGCAGCCTGGTCACGGGGTCGCCGGCCGGGCCGTCCACGTTGGAGAGGTAGGTGTAGACGCCGTCGGGATTGAGGGCCGGGATGACGACCAGCACCACCAGCGCCACGGTGGCGGCGGCGAGCGCGACGACGCCCGCGCCGAGTCGGCGGCGACCGTGCCAGAACAGGTAGCAGCCGACGGCCACGACCGTCGCCGCCAGGTCCTCCTTCACGAGCAGCAACGGCAGCGCGCACCACGCGGCCGCACGCCACCTCCGCAGCGTCAGCCGCTCCAGGGAGAAGGCCAACAGCGGTACGGCGAAGGCGATTTCGTGGAAGTCGAAGGCCACCGCCTGCTGCAGACCGACCGACAAGCCGTACCCGACGCCGATGCCCGCGCCCGCCCACGGACCGGCCGCCCGCGCCGCCACCCTGGTCACCGGGACGGCGGACACGGCGAGCAGCGCCGCCTGGGCGACCAGCAGGGTCATCGGGGAGGGGAAGACCCGGTAGAGCGGTGCGAGGGTGGCCAGGATCGGGTGGAAGTGGTCCCCGAGCAGGTGGAAGCCCGGCCCCTTCAGCTCGGAGACCGGCGCGCGGCCCTCGGCGTAACCGCGGACGGCCTGCTCGAAGATCCCCAGGTCGAAGCCGGACGTCCGCAGGTGCAGATGGCGGGAGACGGACAGCGCGCTGTAGGCGGCGAACAGCACGGCGGCGAGCGCCCAGGACAGCAGGACGGTCCGGCCCGGCCGCGGCGGCTCGGGCAGCGGCCGGGATCCGGGCCGGGTCCGCAGCTGGGACTGGAGCTGGGACTGGAGCTGGGACTGGGGTGCGACCGTGGCGCGGGGTGCGCGGGTCAGGGTCAGGGTCACGGGGCTCACCTCGCGGTAGGGCGGACGTGGGGCGACCCCCGAAGCGTCCGACCCGCCCTCTGAAGATCCGCTGAAAGAGCCTGAAAGCACCTTCAGGAACCGTGACACCCCCCGTGACATGCTGAGACGCATGCGCGTACTGGTGGTGGAGGACGAGACCCGGATGGCCGATGCCCTCCGGGACGGGTTGGAAGCGGAGGGCTACACCGTGGACGTCGTCCACGACGGCCGCTCCGGCCTCTGGTACGCGCGCACCGGCGACTACCGGGCGATCGTGCTGGACGTCATGCTCCCCGGCCTCAACGGCTACCGGGTCTGCGCCCAGCTGCGCCAGGAAGGCATCACCGCCCCGATCCTGATGCTCACCGCCAAAGACGGCGAGTACGACGAGATCGAGGCCCTGGACACCGGCGCCGACGACTACCTCGCCAAGCCCTTCTCCTATCCGGTCCTGGTCGCCCGGCTGCGCGCCCTGGTCCGCCGCGGCGGCGCCGAGCGCCCGCCCGAGCTGACCGTCGGCGACCTGATCCTCGACCCCGCCGACCGCTCCTGCCACCGCGCCGGCACCCCGGTCGCCCTCACACCCCGCGAGTACGCCGTCCTGGAGTGCCTGGCCGAACGCCCCGGCGAGGTCGTCGCCAAGACCACCATCCTCGACCAGGTCTGGGAGAGCGGCTACGAGGGCGACCCGAACATCGTCGAGGTGTACGTCAGCGCGCTGCGCCGCAAGATCGACGTCCCGTTCGACCGGAACTCCATCGTCACCGTGCGCGGTACCGGCTACCGGCTGGACTCCCGTGGCTAGGCCGCCGCGGCTGCTGCGCTCACTGCGCTCGCTGCGGGCCCGTTCCGCGGCGGCGGCCGGCCTGGCCGCTGCCGCCGCCTTCACCGCGGGCGCGTTCTGGCTCAGCCACAGCCTCTACGACTCCCAGTCGGACGACGCGAAGGCCGCCGCGCAGGCCCGCCTCGACGTGGCGGTCGCGGACATGCGCACCGGCCACGTCCCGGCGAGCGGGCTGCTCGGCGGCGACCGCGCCTACGCCCTCGTCCTGGACTCCGGCCGGCTCCTGGAGGTCAGCCCCGACCTCGAACCCTTCCGTGCCCAGGTCGCCGCCCAGCTCACGCCGCTGCCCGAAGGCGAGCAGGTCTCCCGCACCCTCACGCTCGGCGCCCCGGCCGCCGGCACCGCGAGCCGTCTGGCCCACCACACCCTCCCCCTGTACGGGCAGAGCGCCGGCGGCATCGACGGCTACTCCCTGCGGTCCGGCTTCGGCGAACCCGACCGGGGCGAGCGCACCGTCACCGCCTACCTGCTCGTACCGCCCTGGGACGCCGAACGCGTCCAGGAATCCGTCCAACGGCTGCTGCTGGTCGCCGGGCCCTTCGCCGTCCTGCTGGTGGCCGCCATCGCCTGGGCGGTCACCGCCCAGGCGATGCGCCGGGTCGAGGCGATCCGCGCCCAGATGGCCTCCATCACCGCCCAGCACCTCGACCGGCGCGTCCCCGTCCCGCCCACCGCCGACGAGATCGCCCACCTCGCCACCACCACCAACCAGACCCTCGAGAAGCTCGACTACGCCGTCACCGCCCAGCGCCGCTTCGTCGCCGACGCCTCCCACGAACTGCGCAGCCCCCTCGCCGGACTGCGCACCTCCCTGGAGGTCGCCCTCACCCACCCCGACCGCACCGACTGGCCCACCGTCGTCCGCGCCGCACGCGCCGACACCGTCCGCCTCCAGCACCTCGCCGACGACCTGCTCCTGCTCGCCCGCCCACCCCTCGCCGCACCGGCCCACCACACCCGGGTCGAACTCACCGACCTCGCCCGCGACGTCGCCGCCGAACTCCCGCAGGGCACCAGCCGGATCACCGTCCACGCCGACCGCCCGCTGGAAGTCCCCGGCAACGCCGCCCAACTCCACCGCCTGTTCCGCAACCTGCTGGAGAACGCGCTGCGCCACGCCGCCGACCGCGTCACCGTCACCCTCACCGAGGACCACGGCCCCGACGGCCAGTGGGCCGTCCTCGAAGTCCTGGACGACGGCCCCGGCATCCCCGCCCCCGACCGCGAGCGCGTCTTCGCCCCCTTCACCCGCCTCGACGAGGCCCGCACCCGCGACACCGGCGGCGCCGGACTCGGCCTCGCCATCGCCCGCGACCTGGCAACCCGCCACCACGGCACCCTCACCCTCGCCGACTCCCCCACCGGCGCCCGCTTCCTCCTCCGACTCCCCCTGCCACCACACCCCGCCCGCACTCCGTGAGCCCCGCCCGGACCAGCCGCTCACCGGCGATCCCCCCGGCTCCACGCCAGGAGGTCGAACTCACCGGCACTGCCCCTGGCCGGGCGATCCGGACGGTCAGCAGCAGGTGTGCGGTGCCGCGACGGCCCGGGCTGTCGGCGCCTCGGCGTCGGCGATCCGGCCGCGCAGCATCGCGTCCATGACCGCCATGTACCGCTGCGTCCGGGGGCCGCCGAGGAGGAAGGGGTTCGCGGCGCCGGGCGGCTGGCGGCGCAGTTGTTCGGCGCGTTCGAGGCCGTGGTCGTTCGGGTGGTTGGAGAGCTCGACCTCCACGTTCGCCCGGCGCATGACGGCCCGGAAGGCGTGGACGGACGCGAGGAAGGTGCGCAGCTCCTCCGCCGTCGAGGGCGGGTTGAGGCCGCCCCACAGCATCGCGCTGTGGTGCCGGCGGCCGGCCCGGACGGGGATGACCGGGGAGACGGTGCCGGGGGTGTGGCCCGGAGTGTGGTGCAGCTCGATCGTCGTGCCGCCGAGCGTGAGCTGCTCGCCGTCCGCGATGTCGAGGTCCCGGGCGGGGGCGTCGGCCGGGCGGGTGCGGGCGAGGAGGTCCCAGTCGGCCGGGGACATGTGCACGCGGGCGCCGTAGCGGTCGGCGACGGTTTGCGCGCCGCCGAAGTGGTCCGAGTGGCCGTGGGTGAGGACGACGTGCTTGATCGCCGCCGGATCGGCTCCGACCGCGCGCAGCCCGGGGACGATGATGCCGTCGGCGTCGGCCGGGGAGGTGAGTGCGTCGATCAGCACGATGCCGTCGTCCGTCAGCACCGCCATCGCGGAGACCCAGCCCGCGCTCAGGAGCACGAGGTTGTCGAACAGCTTGACGGGCGCCGGCGCGGGCAGGTCAGGAAGGTCGGAGCCGGGGGTCAGCGCCGTCACCAGGGCACGCAGCACGGGGTCGTCGCCGGCGAGGCGGCGGGCGCGGTCATAGTGCGGGCGGGAGGCGGACGGCGTACCCGCGGAGGTGGAGGCCGGGGCCGACGCGGCGGCCGGGGCCGAGGCGGCGATCGGCACGGCTCCGGCGGCGATGCCCAGGGCGGCGAGCTGGGCGAAGCGGCGTCTGGTGAAGTCGGCGTCCGTGGCGGTCCGGCGGGTGGGGTGGATCACGGCGGTCGGGGCTCCTGGTGGTCGGGGCTCTTGGCGGTCGGGGGTATTGGTGGTCGGGGGTGTTCAGCCGAGGGCGCCGACGACGGTCTTCGTCGCCTGGGCGATCAGCGCGTCGTCGGAGGTGGCGTCGGCCTTGCCGCGGTCGGACATGACGACGATCACGACCGGGCTCCGGCCGCCGGGGGGCCATGCGACGGCGACGTCGTTGCGAGTGCCGTAGCCGCCGTTGCCGGTCTTGTCGCCGACCTTCCAGTCGGTGGGCACGCCCGCGCGGACGTAGGGGGCGCCGGTGGTGTTGCCGATGAGCCAGTCGGTCAGCAGTCGGCGCCGGTCCTCCGCGAGGACGTCGCCGAGGGCGTAGCGGCGCAGGTCGGCGGCGAAGACGCGGGGGGCGCTGGTGTCGCGGGTGTCGCCCGGGGTCGCCTCGTTGAGGGTCGGCTCGGTGCGGTCGACGCTGGTGGTCGGGTCCCCGAGGTCGCGCAGCGACTGCTGGACGGCCGCCGGACCGCCGAGCTCGGCCATGACGAGGTTGGCGGCGGTGTTGTCGCTGTACTGGATCGCGGCGGCGGCCAGATCACGCACCTTCATGCCGGTGGCGACGTGCTGAGAGGTGATCGGCGCCCACGCCAACACGTCCTCCTGGCGGTACGCGACCACCTTCTCCAGTTCCTCGTCGGAGGCCTTGCGCAGCAGAGCGCCGGCGGCGAGCGACTTGATCGTGGACGCGAACGCGAACCGCTCGTCGGCCCGGTAGGCGATCTCCCGGCCGCTGCCGGTGTCCACCGCGTACACGCCGAGGCGGGCGCCGAACTGCTGCTCAAGTCCCTTGAAGGAAGCGCTCGTCGTATCCGTCGAAGGCGTCGCGCTGGATGCCGGGGCGGGTGTGCCGGCAGCGGCATGGCTACTGAGTCCCGCAGAGCCGCACCCGCTCAGCAGGGTGGCCGCGAGCAGGGCCACGGCGGGCAGCGCGGTACGGGGGCGGCGAAGGGCAGGCGTCATCGGTGGTCTCCCAGGTGGTTCGTGTCGTCACCCTCAGCTAAACAGGCCGCCTGGCCATCAGTCCAAGACCACTATGGTGAAGAGATCGATATGAGAATGCCTATGATTGCTGGCCATGGACCTGTTGGGGCACCTACGCCACTTCCGCGCTGTCGCCGAGGACCGGCACTTCGGCCGCGCCGCCGAGCGCCTGCGGATCGCCCAGCCCTCGCTCTCCCAGCGGATCAAACGCCTGGAGCGCGAGCTCGGCGTGACCCTGTTCGACCGCGGCCCGCGCGGAGTCGAGCTCACCCCGGCGGGCCTGCTGCTGCTCGCGGAGGCGAAGGAGGTGCTGGAGAGCACCGCCCGCCTCCTCGCCACCGCCGCCGACCTGCGCACCGGCCGGGCGGGCACCCTGCGCGCGGCCGTGCCGCCCGAGCTGGGGCCGGCCGTCCTGGCCGCGCTGCTCACCGGCTTCGAGAGTGCCTCCCCCGGCACCCGGCTCGAACTGCGGGAACTGCCGGTCGCGGCCATGGCGCGCGAACTCGCCCAGCACACGGTCGACGTCGCCGTCGTCCGCCACCCGTGCCCGGCCGCCGGGCTGGCGTTCGGGCCGGTCCTGCACCAGCCGCTCGGCGTCCTGCTCGCCGCCGGGAGCCCGGACGCCGACCGCCCGGAGCTGGCGGTGGCCGAACTGACCGGCCGGCGCCTGGTGTTCTTCCCCCGCGCCACCGCCCCCGCGCTGTACGACGAGATGCTCACCACCCTGACCCGGCACGGCTGCACTCCCGAGGCCGTCGTCGACCCGCCCGGCCCGGACGTCGCGGGCGCACTCGTGCTCACCGGCAGCGCCGTCGCCCTGGTGCCACGCACCGCGCCGCCACCGGGTACAGTCTGGCGTCCGCTGACCGGCACCCCGCTGGCCTGGCGCACCTCCACGGCCTGGCCGACCGGGAGCGGCGGCCCCGCCGTCCGGCTGTTCGCCGAGGCCGCCCACGAGGCGCTGACCGAACACGGCGGCCTCCTGCCCCAGCCGCCCAACCCCCCGCTCTTCCCCCGGCCCGCAATGGAGTTCCCGCTGTGACCAGCGACCGCGCCCACGGCAACCGCGCATCCGGCTACCGCCCCGCCGGCGCCCGCACCGCACGCGCCCGCATCGCCGCCGCCTTCGCCGACGCCGGCGTCAGCGGCCGGCTGCACGCCCGCGACCTCGACACCGGCACCGAGATCGCCCTCGACGCCGACACCCCGGTCAGCACCTCCAGCGTTCACAAGCTCTGCCTCCTGGTCACGCTCTTCCGCGAGGCCGCCGCCGGACGGATCGACCTGACCCGCCAGGTGGACGTCCCCGCCGCCGGCCGAACCTCCGGGGGCACCGGCCTGGCCGCCATGCTCGACGCCGCCCGGCTCTCCCTGCGCGACCTCGCCTACCTGACCGTCGCCGTCAGCGACAACGCCGCCGCGGACGTCCTCTGGGACGAGATCGGCCTCGACACCGTCAACCGCACCATGGCCGACCTCGGCCTGACCCGCACCGTCGCCGTCCACAAGCTCCGCGACCTCATCGCCGCCCTCGCCGAGGACACCGGCCGGGACTCCCCGGTCGACCCCGCCGTCGTCGCCCGCCTCAGAGTCCTCGACCCCGCCTTCACCAACCGCAGCACCGCCCGCGACATGACCACCCTGCTCGCCGCCCTCTGGCACGGCGACGCCTGCCCCGGCGAACACGGCGCCGCACTCCGCCGCCTGCTCGGCCTCCAGGTCTGGCCGCACCGCCTCGCCTCCGGCTTCCCCTACGACGACGTCCGCGTCCACGGGAAGACCGGCACCCTCCCGACGCTGCGCCACGAGGTCGGCGTCGTCGAATACCCCGACGGCGGCCGCTACGCCCTCGCCGTCTTCACCCGCGCCGCCGCCACCACCATCACCCTCCCCGCCGCCGACGCCGCCATCGGCACCACCGCCCGCCTCGCCGTCGACGCCCTGCGCGCGATGGCGGCCGGGAGGGGGGACGGCCCGTCAGCAGATCAACAGGTCCGGTGACCTGCGAGGTCACGCAACGAGCGCGGCTCGCGGTTCAACTCCCGACGCCCTATTGAACGCTGTAGTTCAGGATGATGGTGGTGTCGTCGGCAGTGGTGTACTCCAGGGTGCCGTCGCCGGTGATGGTCCGGTAGGCGCCGGTGCCGCCGACGATCGCCACCGGGAATTGCCTTCCGGGGTTGGGGACGGTGCGTTCGTGCATGGTGCTCACGTGCACCTCCCCGCCGGCCAGGCGCAGGATCGCCTTGTCGTGGAACTTCATCGGGCGGTCCCACGAGGACATCGTCCAGGCTCGCGACGAGTGGCAGGCCGCCACCGACCGCTTCGGCGCCGTCCAGGGCTACCCGGGCAACCACCTCCCCGCCCCGGAGCTCCCCGGCAACACCCGGCAACACCCGACACGTCATGCACGAACTCGCCAGCCCCACCCCCCTCTCCCAGCCAGGTGCCCCCAACACCTGTCGCGCGCGGTCGACGGTCGGACCATCACCCCACGTCAGAGCAGCCGGTAGGCGATCTCGGTCGACGGCCCATCCGCCCGGCCCCGGAACCACTCGCGACACACCAGAACAACGCACCCCACGCCTCGCCGAAAGTCCGGATGGAAATGACCGAGAACACGTAAGGTCGAGGTTCGTTCGATTGACCCTCACAAAGGCGGTCTGGATACTGATCGAGCACGATGCAACCGAAACTCGTTGCGAAGCGGACTCCGATTCGACATTTTATCCGACTGAGGAGAATCCATGATCTCGAAAGCGAAGAAGGTCGTGAGCTCGATGGCGATGGCCTTCGCCGCAGCGGCCACGCTCACCGTGGCCGTGCCGTCCGGCACCGCCTTCGCCATCGACCATGTCCAGTGTGACGGGAGCCGCAATGACTTCCTGAAGATCTGGTCGCACCTCGACGGCCGTGACAGCGTCGACTGCTACGCGAACGGGGGGACGATCGGCTTCGGCGGGTGGTGGATCGACCGGATCTCCACGGGGAACAACGACTTGGTCTACTCCGATGCCAACGGCGACTCGGTGAGGGTCAACCGCTGGACCGACATCACGTACCCGAACCGCCCGCCGAGGGTCAACTCCATCCAAATCCTCTGACGAACCGGCGGAGCGGGACCCGAACGGAAATTCGCCCGGCCGCATCACCGCAAGTCCCCGCGGCGCTTTGATCGCCGTCGAATTTTCTGTGACGTGAATTCGCTCAATTCCGGTCCACCGGTGCCGGCCATGCCCTCCAGGGGCTGGCCGGCGCCGGCATGTGGTGTCACGGCTGCCCGCCGAGCCCCAACTTCCGGACCCCGAAAGGGGAGAAGACCATGTGCGCGGCCCAACCGCGGTGAATCAGCGCGATCTGCGAGGGCACCGGCATCACCGGGTACAGCTCCCTGCCCCGCGACCAGTTCGCGAGCAGGCCCTCCGTGGTGTCGACCGCCGAAACCAGCATCGTCACCTGGAGGTCCCCGTCACCCCAGGTGTTCCACAGGGCCCATCCTTCGGGCCTGGCCTCGACCCCGAGGCGCGAGCACACCTCCTCGTAGCTCTCCCCCCCACGCTCTCCGGCATCGCCCCGGGCCGCGGGATCGCCACCCCGGCCAGCTTCACCTCGGACCGGTCCGCCTCCTCGCCGAGGCAGCCGTCCCCCGGGAAGTGGTAGTGCCGGATCTCCCGGTCCAGCCGCGCGCGGTCTGGTCGTACACCTCGGTACGCCGGCCGGCCTCCCGGAAGTGCCGTCACTGGCGGAGGCTCCGGCCGGGGCCGCTCCGCCGGGTGGAGCGGCCCCGGCGGAGCGGTCGCGGCGGGGGTCAGCGGGTGCTGAAGTCCGCGTTCCAGGAGGCGTTGCCGGTGCGGGCCAGGCCGACCTCGTTGTAGTCGCCGAGCATGATCCCCAGGTGAAGGGGCGACCTGATCCAGCCGTCGACGGCGGCGTCGATGTCGGTGGGGCCGTAGAAGGCGATCTCGCCGAATCCCCTCCCGGTGTAGCCGAGGTTGCGCGCGATGCCGTTCGAGTCGCAGAAGTGGCCGGAGACGCGGCGCTGGTCCATCTGGTCGGCGTTGCACTTGGCGGCCTGGGAGAGCGTCTGGTTGAGGCGCACCGCCGGCTTGCCGTTCTGGGCGCGCACGGTGTTGAGCCGGTCCAGGAAGCGCTGCTCGACGGAGGTACCCGGGCCCGGGCCGGTGCCCGACCCGATCAGGTCGAACCGCTGGGACATGCTGCCGTCGCAGTTCTCGACGGTGACCTCCCGGTCGAGGCCGTGGTAGGTCAGACAGCGGTTGTCGCGGGCGTTGTGGAGGTAGGTGCCGCCGCCGGCGACGGGCTCCAGGGTCCACTGCTGGTTGGCGCCCGCCCACCAGTGGATGAACTGGGTGGACCGGCCGTCGTTGGTGTCCATCTCCAGCACGCGCTCGGTGCCGTCGACGTTGCGGGCGAAGTCGACCCGGTCGCCGGGCTTGTTGGAGATCCAGAACGAGGTGGAGGCGTTCTGGTAGTTGCGGGCGACGATCCGGGAACCCTCGCCGTCGGCGCTGGCCAGCGAGTTGTGGTTCTGATGGTCCTGGATCGTGATCATCTGCTCGACCACGGCGGCGTTCGCCGGCGCGGCGAGCAGCGTGATGCTGCTCGCCGATATCGCGGAGACGGCGAGCGCCAGGCCTGCCAGCCGGGTGCGGCGGCGGGTGCCGGTGCTCGGGCGGGGGCGGAGGGTCCGGGCGGACGGGTGGGACACGGGTATCTCCTGTTGTCGGTGGACCGCGTGCGGATGCGACTGCGGAACGCGGTCAGGACACCAGGACTGGATTGACGATCGATCAGCAGCGTGTTGACGAACAGGGTGTGCGTCGTCCATGGAGGCGGCGCGGAGCTCGGGTGGACCCCGCCCGCATGAAGGCGCCAGGGTGAACGCGGGCAGGTGAACGCGCCGCCGCGCCCCGGCACGAGCGGTGCCGGGGCGCGGTACGCAGCGGAGGAGAACGGGCCGACCCGGTCCCGCCCGCCCACACGTGTGTCAGCCGGACCGTGCTGCCGTGCGCGGCCTCGGCGGGGAGCCGAGGCCGCGCGCCGGGTTCAGTTGGCCAGGCTGAAGTCGCCGCCGAGGGGTGCGGCGATCTTGTCGACGCCGGTCAGCGCGGTGAGCGAGGTGACGGGGGTGCTGCTGTCGGTGGTGGTGCCGTTGCCGAGTTGGCCGGAGCCGTTGTTGCCCCAGGAGCGGACGGTGTTGTCGCCGAGCAGGACGATGGTGTGTTCGCGGCCGCCGGCGATCAGTTGGATGCCGGTGAGGCCGGGGACCTGGACGGGGGTGATCCGGTAGTCGGTGGTGCCGTCGCCGATCTGGCCGGAGGTGTTCCGGCCCCAGGCCTTGAGCTTGTTGTCGCTGTCGGTGACGGCCAGGCTGTGGTGGGCTCCGGCCGCGATCCCGGAGACCCCTCCGAGCCAGCTGCCCTGGGTGTCGACCGGGGTGAAGCGGCTGATGGTGGTGTTGTCGCCGAGCTGGCCGGTGGCGTTGTAGCCCCACGCCTTCACCGCGTTGCCGCTGGTGGGCTTGGTGGAAGTGCTCGGCGGGCCGACCAGGGCCAGGTTGTGGTCGGCTCCGGCGGCGATCCGGGTCACACCGGTCAGGTTGTTCACCGGGGACGGTACGTTGCGGCTCGCCGAAGTGCCGTCCCCGAGCTGGCCGTTGATGTTGTAGCCCCAGGCCCACACGGTGCCGTCCTCGCGCAGCGCCAGACTGTGGTTGAGTCCGGCGGCGATCGCGATCACCTTGTTGAGTCCCTCGACCCGGACCGGGACGCTGCTGTCGGCGTTGGTGCCGTTGCCGAGCTGGCCGTAGTTGTTGCGCCCCCAGGCGACCACGGTCCGGTCGGCGAGCAGTGCCAGGCTGTGCACTCCGCCCGCGGCGACGTCGGTGGCATCGGAAAGATTGACGACCTGGCCGGGCGCGTTGTGGCTGAACACCGAGCCGTCGCCGAGCTGCCCCGACCCGTTGGCGCCCCACGTCTGCACCGTGCGGTCGGTCAGCAGGGCCAGCCCGAAACCTGCGGTGGGGCCACTTCCCCCGGCGGCGATCTTCACCACCTCGGCGCTCGTCAGCCCCAGCACGGTGGTGGCCGTCGTACGGATGTCCGTCCAGGTGCCGTCGCCGAGCTGACCCGCGCGGTTGTTGCCCCAGGACTTGAGCCGCTTCTCCTGCACTTCATCTCCTCATCGGGTGTGCTGTCACTCGGGAACGCGGCCTCGCCGGGCGCTGCCGCGGAGGCTGCCACGAGGACGCGGCGATGCCGCCTCCCGACAGACCGCTCCTGCCCGGCCCTCTCCGCGAGCTCTCGAACGCATCATCGGGGACGAGCGATCAGAACTCGGGGCCCCAATCTCGATCTTCACTCGAAAAGGTGACCTTCCGGTGTTTCCAGGCGCGCCGGGCCGTCCCGCACCGCGCACACCCGCCCCTTGGCGGCGCTCCTGACGTCAACACGACGGCCCGGCACCTCGTGGGTGCCGGGCCGTCGGGTGGGGTGTGGGGGCGCGGGTTACTTGGGCATCTCGTTCCAGAGCTGCTGGGCGCTCTTGCCGGTGAGCTGGACCCAGATCTGCTCGTTGTAGTTCGTGGTGTTCAGCAGGTGTGCCAGGTCGGGCTTGTTGTAGGCCTTCGAGACGTAGTCGATGAACCGGGCGGTGGCCTGGTAGCCGCTGTCGTAGTTGGAGTCCGGGCCGAAGTGCTGGGCGCCGGTGCCCGGCTGGAAGTTGTAGTCGCGCACCCAGTCCGCCAGGCCCTCGCCCAGCCACCACTTGCCGGAGAACGGGCTGTCCCAGACCGCGACGTGCACGGCCTCGTGCACCAGGAAGCCGGTGTCACCCTGGTTGCCGCGGGTGTAACCGATGTTGACGTGGACCTCCTTGGCGCCGCTGCTGGGGTTCACCGTGGTGAACGCGGGGTAGTCGGTCAGCTTCGGGTCGAAGATGATCTTGAAGTAGCTGGGGGCGGCGAAGGCTCCCTTGGTGATCAGGTTGGAGATCGTCGGGTAGTAGTCCGCGACGGTCCTCTTCTGCTGCTCCAGCCACGGCCCGAGGTCCGGGGCCTGCGAGTAGTCGAGGTCGATGGTCGGGCGGCCGGCGGTCGGCGGGGTGGTGGCGCCGTTGCGGTCGAGGTTCCAGGACTGCGCCGGGTCCCCCGCGTTGCAGGCGGCCACCTTGGCGTTCAGGTCCGCGCCACGGGCGAGGCAGAGGTTGCTGTCCGAGACGCTGTGCAGCAGCCAGGCCCGGCCGTTGCCCATCGAGGTGTTCTCCAGCCACCACCTCTGGTTGTCCGCGCCGACGTAGTTCCAGGCACCGACGGTGTTCTTGCCCCGGTCCCGGTCGACGGCGTTGTTGGTGCCGGGCACCTTGACCGACCAGGCGCCGTTGCCCTCGTCCCTGACCGTCCAGACCTGCTGGGCGGAGGACTCGTTCCAGTCGCGGACCACCACGTTGGAGGCGTTGTTGCGGCTGTCCCACTGGAGGGCGCCGCCCGCGTAGCTGGAGATGCGGTAGTCGGCGCCGCTGGACGGGAGCGACTCGGCCGCACTGGCGGTCCCGGCGCCGAAGGCCATCCCGGACACGACGGTCGCGGCGGACAGGACGACGGCGGCGGCGGCCGTACGACGGGTGATCATCTCGGGGTTCTCCTCTCGGGCGGCTCCCCCCTGGAACCGGCCTGCGGTCATGCCACCGGGCCCCGGTAGACGCGGCGTCAACGCTCCCGTCAACGGGTGCGTTGACGGGCCGTCGGTCCGGTGGTGTTCACCCGAAGGTCCAGGCCTTCTGCCAGGTGGCTCCTCACTCGCGGATGCCCGCGCTCTCGACCGCCCGCCGCCGGGTCGCCCGCCGCCGGTGTCGCCCGACAGCGACAGCGGCGCTGTCACGCGGTGACATGCCGCGCACTGACCGTCGGATCCGTGCCAGGCCCGGCCAACGCGAGCCCCTGAGGGGCAACGCGACTCGCCGGAGGTCGGGTGCCTTCGTCCTCGGACTCTGGCACGCTCGGTGTGGCGAGGTCGAGTCGAGTGGTCGTCCCATCACCGATGTTCCGTACGAGGAGGCATAGTTGACGCTGAGGAAGAAAGGGTCGCGCCTGATCACCATCGACGAGGTGGTGTACCGGTGGCGGGTACACGGTGGTGTCCGCTGCTGCATCGCGTGCGCATGGGGCCGGTCCGGTTTCGCGGTCCAGCGGGTCGACCAGATGGGCCCGGTGCTTCTGGCAGCCACGTCAGCGTTCCCCGTCGTGCCGTCCATCGTCGAGGCGGGAGTGCGCACCGCGCTCGATCAAGGATGGCAATCTACCGGGGCAGGGCCCGCTTTCCGCCTGCGGGAGCTGGTTTAGAGCGGAGGCGAAGGCCGCGGTCTGCGGCATCGGATCGGCCACCGGCAGGTCTACACGACTCCGTGTAGAGCGACGCGCTCGACCACCCGACCAGGAGCGGCGCAGCCGGGAGCGGCTGCCGACCGGACGGCGACGGCGCCTGCTCCACCCGCCTGTCCGTGATCGGGTCCGATGGCAGGAGCCCCTGATAGAGCACCTCAAGGGGTGGCAGCCTCGATGGCAGAATGACGGAATGGTGACGAATCAGCCGTGGGCAGGACTTCATGCTGACCTGCTGGCGGCGAAGGCCTTGGTGTACGACCCGAGCGGTTTGGCCTGTTCGCCCCCGGTGGCCGAACCGGAGAGCACCGAATACGCGGCTTGCCGGTTCACGATCGACGGCCGCTCGGTCCGGTTCCGCGCGGCCAAAACCACCCCGACGAAGGCGGGCCAGTTCGTCACCGTGTGGCTGCGATCCGAAGAGGGACCGATCCGGCCCTTCGACACCGACGACGGGGTGGACCTCTTCGTCATCAGCTGCCGCGACGACAACGGCTTCGGGCAGTTCGTCTTCCCGTCCGAGGTGCTGTGCGAGCGCGACATCGTCTCCCGCAACGGCTCCGGCGGGAAACGAGGGTTCCGCGTCTACCCGCCATGGGTGACCACGACCAACCGGCAAGCGCGCAGCACGCAGGCCTGGCAGGTGAACCACTTCTTCCACATCGGCCAGAACGGGCCCGCCGACCTGGCGTACGCCCGCGCCCTCCACCACCCGTAGCCGCCCCCGTGCGCCGGCTCGGCTGTCGGGATGACATCCGGGCGCGGCCCACCCGGAGCGGCGGTCCGCGCTCTGGTACGACGGGGCTGATGTCCGCGCCGGCGGTGCGTCCCCCGTCCGCCGGCCGTCCCGGAGGAGAGATCGCCGTGCCCGTGCCCACCACCTTCGACCACCAGGCGAAGAACTACAGCGTCCCGCACGCCTACTGGCTGGCGAAGGCGTCCGAACTCGCCTACCAGGACGAGGCCACCATCGAACAGCAGGCCCGCGACTGGGGCTTCGACCGGGTGCGTCACCACCAGACCCGGTTCACTCCGCCCTTCCCGCTGGAGGACACCCAGGGCTACACCATGGCCAGCGACCACATGGTCGTCACGGCGTTCCGCGGCACCCAACCGATCGAGATCCGCGACTGGCTCTCCGACTCCTCCACGCCGCCCTGGCCCGGCCCCGCCCGCACCGGCTACGTCCACTACGGCTTCGCCGAAGCGCTGGAGTCGGTCTTCCCGGACGTCCGGGACGCCCACGCCCAGCTGCGCACCAACGGCCAGACCGTGTGGTTCACCGGCCACAGCCTCGGCGGAGCCCTGGCGATGCTGGCCGGCGCCCGGTTGTACCTGGAGGACCCGCGCCTCCAGGCCGACGGCATCATCACGTTCGGGCAGCCCCGCACCTGTGACCGGCTGCTCGCCGCCGCCTGCAACGAGGGCTTCAAGGGACGCCTGTACCGGTTCGTCAACAACAACGACATCGTGCCCCAGCTGCCGCCGGAGCCGGCCTACACCCACGTCGAGGCGCTGAAGTACATCGACTCCTCGGGCCGGCTCCACGACTCCATGGGCCTGGTCGCCGGGCTCGCCGACCGCGCCAAGGGCCTGACCGCCGACGCGTTCGCTCCGGCCACGGCCGGTGTGCGCGACCACGCGATGAAGCGCTACCTCGCGGCCCTGGAACAGAACCTCGCCTGACGGAGTCAGGCCCTGCGGGCGGGACGGGCGCCGGTGGGTCCACGGCCGGCAGGCCGGGCCCGGCGAGCGGAACCGGGCCGAGGGCCGAGTGAACCGATGGTACGAACAGCCTCCCCCCGGTAGCGATGCGCACACGACCGTGTGTGGATGGTGACGGGCCGCCACACCACGGCCGTCCGATCCACCCTCACCATTCGCACCTCGAAGGGTTCCACCCATGCGTACCGCGCACCGCATCCTGGCCGTCTCCGTCCTCAGCCTCCCGCTCGTCATCGGCGCGGCGACCACCGCCTCCGCCGCCGAGACCGACAACATCCCCACCGTCAACTTCGACAGCGGCGCGTTCGCCGTCGGCCCGAACGGCAGCGCCCTTCAGGTCACCGACGCCCAGTTCGGCCCCTGTGGCTCCTCCTTCCTCACCGGCGCCGTCGTGGTCGGCCCTGGCGGCGTCGCGGGCAGCGCCACCGAGACCGGCATCAGCACCGGCGGGCAGGGCTGACCCCACCCGCACCCGCGCCACGGCTGCCCCGGGAGCACCCCGCCCCGGGGCAGCCGCCCGTCCGAAACCGGACGGGGCCAGGACAAAACGCCCTACCCGGCCCGCGGGAGGACACCCGCCCCCTGCCGGACGGCACCGCCAACGCCACGATCACCGGCGTCAGCGGCGCCGCCGTCCTCACCGAAGCCACCGAAGCCACCGGGGGACCGGGCGCCGGAGGGCACGGCAGCCGGCGCGCGCAGTGTCCATCCGGCATCTGGTGCGTGGTCACCGGACGGCCCAGGCCAGGCAGGCGGGCTGGTGCCAGGTCGTCCGGACCACCTGGCCGCCGGGCAGCCTGTGCTCGCTGTTCCAGGTCCGGCAGCACCCGGCGGCAGGTCGACGCGGCCCGGACGGCACCGCGGGACCGGCGGCCTGGCGGACGGGCACGGGCGCGAAGGCCGGCTTGCCAGGGCGGCCCCGGCGGCGCCTGGTGGAGGAAGTCGTCATGCCCGCCGTTCTGCCACCCCCGGCCCCCCTCCAACCTCGCCTCACCCGAACGGATGAGCAGCCCGGGCCGGCTGCGGGACGCTGACGCGGCAGCAGGAAGCGGTGAGGGGCAGGCCTGGGCGAGGGCGTCGAGCAGGGGGCCTGCTGGGAGGCGGGCTTGCCGTCGGCGCGGCCCGTCTACAGGTCCCGCACGGGGATCAGGATCATCTGGGGCTGCTGGTCGACCGTGGCCACTGGCGGGGCATCGGACCCGTCGCGGGTTCACAGCCGGTACCGCAGCGAGATATACGCGCCAGGGCCATCCGTTCATCGTTTGTCTACCACCCACTGTCAACGTGCCCCGGTACAGCTGTGAAGTTTCAAGGAGTTTCTCAATGGCACACCCGGGCACGGCCGCCTCACCGACCGAACGGCGAATACCGTGGCGACCACAATGGGCGTACACGGCGGTCGTACCGCTGTTCGCCCTGCTGGCGGGGCTCATCGGCGCGTTCCCGATACCCGCGCACGCGGTGGGCCCCGTCGCTCCGCCGCAGGCCGTACCAGCGACCGTTCAGGAACACTCGGCCGCGACCTACAACAATCGGTACGGCACCAGATGGCGGGGGGAGATCTTCGATCTCGCCCAACGTGTTGACATTCTCGCGCTGCAGGAAATCCGGGACGCGGAACCGGACGATCCGGACATCGTGCCCGAAGCATCGATCAACACGAACGGTTTCGAGGTCCAGAGGTACCGATGGGAGGTGTTTCCCGCCTGGACAGGCGGCACTCGCACCATCTACCGGGTCAGGACAGCCACCCGTGAAGAACGCTCGCTGGCCCTCGTGGTGCCCCGGAGCATCGACAACGCTGCGGCGCCCGTGGTGAGGGTCATCCCGCCTCAGCCGGAGAACAACGGCCAGGTGGCTAACGATGCCAAGCCCATCCTGGGCGTCAAGCTCGCGGACGGCACGTGGTACTACTCCATGCACGCCACCAACAGGGCAGCAGGCTTCCATGAGCGGAACAACGTGCCGGCCGCCATCCAGGCGGTCACGGCGACGGGCGACGCGAACTGGGCCCTGATGGGCGACTTCAACCGCGAGCCCGGGTCGCTGTCGATGGCGCAGGTGTTCGGCGACGGCCGTCGGCTCGTCAGCTCCGGCATGATGACCTACTCCAGGAACCGCCCGACCTCCGAATACGACTACATGATCGCCCGGGGGCTGCCGGCCGACCACCAGTACACGGCGCGCCGCCTCGGCTACGTGGAGGAATCGGACCACTTCCCGGTGATGTTCAGCAAGGACCCGCTGCGTCGCAAGGACGAGACCTGTCGGCCGAACGTCCCGTCCCCGCCCCGAGCAGCGGCCGCGTCCATGATCTCCCTCGCGGCGGCCGGCGTCCCCGCTGACGTCCCGGCCGGCGTCCCGGCCGACAGCGCGCCGCCGACGGCCTCCGCTTCCGCCGCCACAGCCCGGGAGCCGCAGCACGGGAAGGTCTCCGTCCTGACCTCCGGAGCCGCCGGCCTGGTCGCCGACGTGCCGGACGCCTCGCCCGCTCCGGGCAGCCCGGTACGGGCCGCCGCCCCCGACTGCTCCGCCGGGCAGAGCTGGGCGACCTGGCAGAAGGCGGACGACACCTGGGTGATCGAGACCGGCCGGACCAACGGCACCACCCCGGCCGGACAGGGCAGCGTGCTCAGCGTCCCCGCGTACGGTGACCGGCTGGCCGTGCGGCCGATCGAGAACGACGCGACGAACGGCAAGCCCGACGGCAGCCCCGGCCAGCGCTGGCGCTTCGTCGCCGACGGCGCGGGCGGCTACCGCATCACCACGGCCACCGACGGCCGTTGCCTCACCCTGGACGGCACCGCGCTGACGGTGGCGCCGTGCGACGGCTCCGACCGGCAGGGCTGGCACCTGTCCGTGCCGTGCTCCGGCGCCGGCCACACCGTCCCCGGCTTCCCCGACCTGCCGTGGCCGACCGTCGCGGACCGCCCCGAGGTGACCTGGCCGTCGCTGCCAGGGCACCCGGCGATCCCGTGGCCGTCCGTCCCGGGCTTCCCGGGCGTCCCGATGCCCGGCCACCCCGACCTGCCCGAGCTGCGCGGGCCCGGCTTCCCCACTCTGCCCACCACGGCGTGGCCCGCCGTCTCCGGCCACCCCGAGGCGACCTGGCCGGCCGTCCCCGGCTCCCCGACCGTCCCGTGGCCCGCCATGCCGGGCCACCCCGGCGTCCCGTGGCCGGTGCTGCCGCTGCCCGGCAACGGCAACGACGACGGCAGGGCCCTGATCCCCGGGCTGCCGAGCGCCACCGACCCGGCGATCCCGGGGCACCCGGACCTGGCCTGGCCCACCGTGCCGGGATTCCCGCAGGTGAAGTGGCCCTCGGTGCCCGGCTCCCCGAACGTGCCGTGGCCGGGCCACCCCGACCTGCCGGACGCGCCGGGGACGGACGGGCCCTCGCTTCCGGACGTCACCTGGCCGACGCTCCCGAGCATCCCGCTCTGGCGCTGGCCGTCCGTCCCCGGGTTCCCCACCGTCCCGTGGCCCTCCCTGCCGGGGCTGCCGGACGTCCCGTGGCCCACGACCACCGGCTTCCCGAACGACCCCGCCGCCTGGTCGAACCCGCCCAAGTCGCCGGAGGAGCCTCCCAAGTGCAAGCGGAAGGACCAGCCGGACGGCAACACCCCTGGCGGTGACAACGGTTCCACCGGCGGCCGTCCGCCGGTGCCCGCGCCTCCGGGGATCTCGCTGCCCGGGTTCCCCGTTCTGCCCATGTTTCCGCCGATCTTCGGCGGCCCGTCGACTCCCAGCGGCCCCAACAACGGCACTGGCCCCGACGGCGGCACTGGCAACGACGCCGGGACCGGCGCATACCTCCAGCCGGGCACCGGGGACACCCTCGTGCCCGACGTCCGCGGCTCCAGCACCGTGGCGGGCAACGCCGTCCAGGCCTACGAGCCGAACGGCACGGACGCGCAGAAGTGGGTGTTCTGGGACCGCGGCAACGGGAACTGGGCGATCGAGACCCGGCTCACCTACAACCGCGCCTCCGCCGCCGAGCGCATGCTGCTGGCCCACGACACCGGCCGGCACGAGAGCGTGCTCGCACCGGCCGCCGCGGACGGGCAGCCCGGCCAGCTGTGGCAGTTCAGGGACGCCGGGGGCGGCTGGACGAACGTCGTCAGCGCGGCCGGCGGCTGCCTGACCCAGCGCGGCGCGCACGAGGTACTGGCCGTCCGCGACTGCGACGGCAGCGCGCAGCAGAAGTGGAAGCTCTCCGGCACCGTGCCGACGACCGGGGGCGGCAACGGCAACAACGGCGGCAGCACGGGCGGTGGCGGCACCGGCGGCCAGCCGCCGCTGGGCGCCGGTGGTGCGCAGCCCGTACACAACCGGACGGTGGTACTGCAGTCGGGCAACGGCGGCCTGCTCGCGGACCTCGACGGCGCCAACACCGCCGCCGGGACCCGCATCAAGGCGCAGGGCCGCAACGGCAACGACGCGCAGAAGTGGACGCTGTGGCAGAAGCCGGACAGCCGGTGGCTGATCGAGACGAAGCTCGGCGGCGGCATGGTGATGGACCACAACCCCACCACCCACCGCACCCATCTCATCGGTGCGCAGGAGGGCAACGCCAACCAGCTGTGGCGGTTCACCGACGCCGGGGGCGGCTGGTTCACGGTCGTCAGCGCCGCCGGCAACGGCTGCCTCACGGCGGCGGCCGACGGTGCGGAGCTGGCGATCCTCGGCTGTGACGGCACCAACGCCCAGAAGTGGCGCCTGACCGAGGCCGTCGACAACCCGTCGACCGGCGGTGGCACCGGTGGCACCAGCGGTGACGGTGGCGGTGGCGGTGGCGGGAACTCCGGCGGCGCGGCCGCGGTGCCGGTCTACTCGGCGCTGCCGTCCAAGTGCCTGGACGTCACCGCCGGCAACACCGCGAACAACACCCCGATCGACCTCTACGACTGCAACAACACCGCCTCCCAGCAGTGGACCCCGACCGCGACCAGCGGCGGGCTCGTCCTGAAGGCGTTCGGCAAGTGCCTGGACGTCGCCGCCGGCAACACCGCCGGCGGCACCCGGGTGGGTCTGTACGACTGCAACGCCAGCGCGGCGCAGAACTGGCGCCAGGGCGCGGACTCCTCCCTGGTCAACCCGAACTCGGGCAAGTGCCTGGACGTCGTGGGGGGCAACTCCGCGAACGGCACCGCACTGCAGATCTGGGACTGCAACGCCAGCGACGCGCAGCGCTGGGGCCTGGGCACCGTCCCGCCGCGCGCCCCGCAGCGGCCCGCGCAGCAGCCCGGCACCACCCCGGTGGTGAGCCCCGGCGTCGGTTCGTCGCAGGTCGCCACCCTGCGCTCGGCGAACAACACCATGGTCGCGGACCTCGACGGCGCGAACACCGCCTCCGGCACCTCGATCAAGGCGCTCGGCTCGAACGGCAACGACGCGCAGCGCTGGGCGTTCTGGCCCACCGCGAACGGGCGCTGGATCATCGAGACGCTGCTGACCGACGGCAAGGCCGCCGCCGGCCAGGGCATGGTCATGGACCACGACCCGGGCACCCACCGCGCCCACCTGATCCGGACGATGGACGGCAACGCCAACCAGCACTGGGCCTTCCACGACGCCGGAGGCGGCTGGTTCTGGATCACCAGCGACACCGACAGCGGCTGCCTGACCGCCAACAACGCCGGTGAGCAGCTGGGCATCTGGGCCTGCGACGGCTCGGACCGCCAGCGCTGGCGGCTCGACAACATCCAGAACGGGCCCACCCCTGGCGGCGGCTCCGGCGGAGGCGGCGCCGGTGGGAACACCGGCGGCTCGTCCGGCGGTGGCGGTGGGAACAACGGCGGGAACAACGGCGGCTCGACGGGCGGAGGTTCGACCGGCGGCGGGAACGCCGGCAGCGGGGGAACCCCGCAGGCGCCCGGGGGCAGCGGGGTGCGCCACGGCGTCACCACCGTCCTGCGCTCCGGCAACAACGGCCTGGTCGCGGACCTCGACGGCGCCAACACCGCCGGCGGCACCCGGATCAAGGCCCTGGGCGGCAACGGCAGCGCCGCACAGCAGTGGATGCTGTGGCAGAAGCCCAACAACCAGTGGCTGATCGAGACGAAGTTCGCCGGGGCGATGGTGATGGACCACAACCCCAGCACCCACCGCACCCACCTCACCAGCGCCCAGGAGGGCAACGCCAACCAGCTCTGGCGCTTCCAGGAGAGCCAGAACTTGCCCGGCTGGTACCGGATCATCTCCGCGGCCGACAACGGTTGCCTCACCGCCGTCAACAGCAGCGAGGACCTCGCCGTCTGGGCCTGCACCTCCTCCACCGCCCAGTGGTGGAAGCTCGACGACTCAGCGGTCACCGGAGGTGGCGGTGGGAACACCGGCGGTGGCGGTACCGGCGGAGGCGGAGGCGGCGGGAACACCGGCGGCGGTGGCGGAGGAAGGGACCCGCGCTTCCCGGACAGCATCCAGCTCCCCCCGGTCTGCAACGGGCGGCAGTCCTCCGACTCGTGGATGTGGCACGGGGACACCCTGTGCCCAGGGCAGAGCCTGGAGTCCTCGGCGGCGGAGCAATCCACCCGGCTCGTCATGCAGCAGGACGGCAACCTCGTCGCCTACTACACGCAGGGCGACGCCATCGGCGACCACACCTGGCCCGTATGGGAGTCGAAGACCGTGGGCTGCGGGGCCAAGGCCGTCATGCAGGACGACGGGAACCTCGTCGTCACCGCCGCCGACGGGCGGGTCTGCTGGGCCTCGGGAACCAATGGCCGCAATGGCGCCTGGCTGATGGTCAGCCCCCTGGGCGACGTCCAGATCCTGCAGGCCGGCGACGCCACCGGCGCCGCCATCGACGGGGCCCGCGCGGTGGCCGCCGCAGGAAAGGGCGACTTCCTGGAGGCCTTCATCTACGCGCTCCAGGCGATCATCAAGGGCGTCCCGAAGGTGCAGTGGCAGACGAACACCGGACACCCGCGCCTGGTGCCGCCCAAGTGCGTCGTGACAGGAGGCCGGGTCATCCCCTGCACCTGACCTTCCTCCCGCGGGCGGCCCGCGGGCGCCCGGCACCCGCCGGGTGTGTCCGGACGCGCCGGCCTCTCGGAAGCCGGCCCGGTGGCCTCCACCCCGCTCTCGGGGTGGAGGCCACCGCCGTGTGCCCATCGCCGTGTGCCCACCACCACGTGCCCACCGCCGCGTGCCCATCGCCGACGGCCTCGCCGGCCCGCTCCCGGAGGGGGCGTGGCCGGAGGCGCGGTTCAGCGGATCGGGGCGGCCCGCAGGGGGAAGTGGCAGGCGGCCAGGTGGTCGTCGGGGCCGAAGGCGGTCAGCGGTGGCTCGACCTCCGCGCAGATCTGCTGCGCCGCCGCGCAGCGGGTGCGGAAGCGGCAGCCGGACGGCGGGTCGATCGCGGACGGGAGTTCCCCGGCGACGCCCCGGCTGCTCTTGGCCTTCTCCACCACCGGGTCGGCCACCGGGATGGTGTCCAGCAGGCCGCGGGTGTAGTGGTGCACCGGCCGGGCGTACACCGACGGCGCGGGGCCGATCTCCACCAGTTTGCCCAGGTACATCACGCCGATCCGGTCGGACAGGTACCGGACCACGGACAGGTCGTGCGAGATGAACAGGTACGACAGTCCGAGTTCGCCCTGAAGGTCGCTCATCAGGTTGAGCACCTGCGACTGGATCGACACGTCCAGGGCCGAGACGGGCTCGTCCGCGACGATGAGCTTGGGGCGCAGGGCCAGCGCGCGGGCCAGTCCGATGCGTTGGCGCTGGCCGCCGGAGAACTCGTGCGGGTAGCGGTCCAGGGCGGTGAGCGGCAGGCCGACCAGGTCGAAGATCTGCCTGATCCGCCGGTCGCGCTCGGCCTGGCCGTCGACCCGGTGGATGTCCAGCGGCTCGCGCATGATCGATTGGACGGGCATCCGGGGGTTCATCGCCGCGTAGGAGTCCTGGAACATGAGCTGGACGTCCCGGCGCAGTCGGCGCCGCTCGGCCCGTGGCACCAGGGCCAGGTCCCGGCCCTCGAACACCAGGCTGCCGCTGGTGGGCCGCTCCAGGCCGACGATGAGCTTGCCGACGGTGGTCTTGCCGCAGCCGGACTCGCCGACCAGGCCGAGCGTCTCTCCCCGGCGGACCGTCAGGGAGATGTCGGCCACGGCGCTGACCGCGCCGACGGCCCGGCGCAGGATCAGGCCGCTGGTCACCGCGTACTGCTTGACCAGGTTGTCGATGCGCAGCAGCGGTTCGGCCGGCGCGTCGTCGGGCACCGCGGGGGCCTGGACCGCCAGGGCCCGTACGGCCGTCGCCGGGGGCGGTGCCACGGCGGCGGGGCGGCCGCCCGGCTCGGCCTCGCCGACCGGGAAGTAGCAGGCGTAGCGGTGTTCCGGGGCCTCCCCGGACAGCGGCGGCTCCTGCGCGTGGCACCGCTCGGTGGCGTAGCGGCAGCGTGCGGCGAACCGGCAGCCGGGCGGCGGGGTGGTCAGGTCCGGCGGCAGGCCGGGGATCGAGTAGAGCCGGCCGCCGGACTCGGCGAAACGTTCCGGCAGCGATTCGAACAGTGCCTCGGTGTACGGGTGGCGGGGGTTGGTGTAGAGCTCCTCGGTGCCGGTGGTCTCGACGACCTTCCCGGCGTACATGACGGCGATCCGGTCGGCCCGTCCGGCGATGACGCCGAGGTCGTGGGTGACCAGGATGACGGCCATGCCGAGCTGCTGCTTGAGGTGGTCGATGAGTTCGAGGATCTGCTTCTGGACGGTGACGTCGAGGGCGGTGGTCGGCTCGTCGGCGATGAGCAGCTTGGGCTCGTTGGCCAGGGCCATGGCGATCATGGCCCGTTGGCGCATCCCGCCGGACAGTTCGTGCGGGTAGACCAGGGCCCGCTGGGCCGGACTGGGCATCCCCACCAGGGACAGCACCTCGACGGCGCGCTCGTGCGCCTCCTTCCGGGAGGCCCGGCGGTGGATGCGCACGGACTCGGAGATCTGCCGGCCGATGGTCATCGTCGGGTTGAGCGAGGTGGTCGGGTCCTGGAAGATCATCCCGATGTCGTTGCCGCGCACCCGGTCCATCTTCTCGGGGCCGAGCGCGAGCAGGTCGCGGCCGTCGAGCAGGACCCGGCCGTCGACGACGCTGCCGCCGTTCGGCAGCAGCTGCATGATCGACATGGCGGTCATGGTCTTGCCGCAGCCCGACTCCCCGACGATGCCGAGGGTCTCGCCGACGTCCACCGCGAGGTCGACGCCGTCCAGGGCGTGCACCACCGAGCGCTTCAGCCGGATCTCGGTGCGCAGGCCGGTCACTTCGAGGAGCGCCACTGCTGATCCTCCGTCGGGTTCACCGCTTCTGCAGCCGGGTTTCGAAGGCGTCGCGCAGGGCGTCGCCGATCACGTTGAAGCACAGGATGATCAGGATGATCACGGCGGCGGGCGGATAGATCATCCACCAGCAGCCCTGGCCGGCGAAGGTGGTGCCGACGTCGAGCATGCCGCCCAGGTCGTTGTTGGGGGCCTGGAGGCCCAGCCCGATGTAGCTGAGCGTGGACAGGGCGAAGACCGCGTCGGCGATCGAGAACGTGGTGTTGACGATCGTCGTCCCGATGGTGTTGGGCAGGATGTGCTTCAGCACGATCCGCCGGCCGCCCGCGCCCATCATCCGGGACGCGGACACGTACTCGCGGACCTTGATGGCCAGGGCCTCGCCGCGGACCAGGCGGGTGATGCCGAACCAGGAGGTCAGGCCGACCTCCAGGATCAGCATGGCCTTGCTCTTCCCGTAGACGCTGCTGAGGTAGATCAGCAGGAAGATCAGCGGGAAGGACATGAAGGAGTCGATCACCCGCATCATCAACGCGTCGATCCAGCCGCCGAGATAGCCCGCGACCGCGCCGTACAGCGCGCCGAGGACGGCGGCGATCAGACCGGCGGCGAGGCCGATCTCCAGGCTGGTCTGCCCGCCGACCATCACCTTGCCGAGCTCGTCGATGCCGTCGTTGTCCGTGCCGAGCGGGTGCCCGGCGCCCGGCGGCAGGGTGACGGCGGAGAGGTTCACCACCGAGGTGTCGGCGTGGTAGAACAGCGGGCCGAGGAAGCAGAAGGCGATGATCGAGACCAGGACGGCGACGGCGACCAGGGCCAGCCTGTTCTCGGCGAAGACCTCCGCGCCGCGCCGGAGCATCGAGCGGGGCCGCCCGGCCGGCTCCCCGCCCGGGGCGGAGGCGGGCCGACCTTCCGTGGTACCGGGTGTCAGGGCCATCAGGTGAGCCTCACTCGTGGGTCCAGCACGGCGTAGCCGAGGTCGGCCAGCAGCGAGCCGACCACGGTGGTCACCGCGGTGAGCAGGGTGGCCGCCAGGGTGATGCCGTAGTCGTTCTGCAGCGCGGCACGGGTGGTCAGCAGGCCGATGCCCTGGATGTTGAAGACGTACTCGACGATCAGCGCGCCGCCGACCAGCGCGGGCAGCGAGAGACCGACCAGCGTGACCATCGGGATCAAGGCGTTGCGCAGCACGTGGCCGTACAGGGTGCGGCGCCGGGAGGCGCCCTTGGCCTGGGCGGACCGCACGTAGTCCTGGGTGATCTGGTCCAGCACCCCGGAGCGCATGTAGCGGCTGTAGCCGGCCACGGTGGTGACGGTCAGGGTCAGGACGGGCAGGCAGACGGCCCCGGGGTGGGTGAGCGCGTCGCCGAAGGTGGCCACCTGGTCCTGCACCGAGACCCAGTGCAGGTCGTCCTCGAACCACTGCTGGATCAGGAAGCCGATGAAGAACGTCGGCACGCCGTAGGCGACGAAGGAGAACACCGTGAAGGCGTGGTCCAGCACGCTGTTGCGGCGGGTGGCCTGGAGCAGGCCCGCCGGCACCGCGATCAGCAGCGCGAGCAGCAGCGAGGCGCCGACGATGTAGGCGGAGGCGCCGAGGGCGTTGAACAGCAGGTCGGAGATCGGGCGCTGCTGGATGTAGTCGAAGCCCAGGTTGCCGTGCAGCAGGCCGTCCAGCCAGGTCCAGTACTGCACGTAGACGGGGCGGTCCAGACCCATCTGCTGGGTCAGGTGGGCGATGTTGGCCGGGGTGGCGTGGGAGCCGAGGATCGCCCGGACCGGGCCGCCCGGCATGAGCTGCATCAGGCCGAAGGAGATGACGGTGACCATCAGCACCGTCAGGAGGGCCTGGAACAGCCGTCGGATCAGGTAGGCCGTCACCGCCGCCCCCCGAGGGGGGCAGCGGCGACGCCGTTGCGGATGGCCGTCATTTCGTGTAGTACCAGTACTCCGGCTCGTAGCCCTGGAAGGGGTCACCGGCGTCGAGGTGCAGCTTCTTGGTGACCTCGCTGATCGCGAGCGTGTTGGGGGTGTAGATGACCGGCTGGTCGCCCGCGATGTAGTCCTCGTAGGCGTACAGGTCGTTGACGTCGCTGCCGGTGGTGGTCTTGACGATCAGCTGGTCCAGCTTCGGGTCGGAGAAGCTCCAGACGTTCGGCCCGGCTCCCGTGGCGAACAGCGCGTCGCCGGTCGGGTAGTAGTCGGGGGCGTAGACCCAGCCGCCGTAGAGCAGGCCCTGCCACTGGCAGCCGGCCGGCTGGGCGGCGCTGCAGGCCACACCCTCGTTGCCGATGGTGTTCTGGGTCTGGCTGACCATGGTGATGCCGATGCCCGCCTTGGCCGCGTCCGAGCGCATGTCCGCCGCCATGGTGTCCAGCGCGGCCTGGCCGGAGGGGTAGTCGAGCGTGAACGCGGCCTTGGTGCCCGCCGCGATACCGGCGCCGCACTGGTTCGGGCCGGTGCCCGGGTCGGTGCAGGTGGCCGGGACGCTGTCGGTGTTCCAGCCGTGGCTGCTCAGCAGCTGTTTGGCGGCCGCCGGGTCGTACGTGGCGCGCTCGGACTGGCTCTTGGGGGAGAGCGGGTTGCCAGCCGGGAGGCTGGGCACGGCGCCGGTGCTCGGGTAGCCCCAGCCCTTCCAGATGCCGTTGATGATGCCCTGCTGGTCCACGGTGTCCTGGACGGCCTTGGTGAAGTAGGGCTGCTTGAACAGCGGCCCTACGGCCGGGTTGGCGAAGTTGATCTGGTAGTACGAGATCTCGTCCAGGTAGGTCGGGGCCGGGATGTAGTAGCCCGCGCTGCTCAACGGGTTGCCCGCGTCCGGGTTCTTGGCGTTGAAGGTCGGGGAGTTCTCGGCCGGCAGGTAGCCGACGTCGATGGCGTTGGCGCCGCCGCTGCCGGCCTTCAGGTCCGCGTACTCCGTGGTGGCCGAGGTGTACGGGACGAAGTCCACCTCGTCGAGGTGCGGCTTCTGCGGCCCCGAGTAGGCGGGGTTCGGCACGATCCCGTACGCACCGGAGGTGCCGTTGTAGTTCTTGAGCTTCCACGGGCCGTCGACCACCGACCACAGCGGGCTGCCCGCGAAGTCGCCGCCCTTGGTCGACTGCGCGCTGAGGTAGGCGTAGTCGGCCGCGCAGTCCTTCGCGGCGGCGTCCGAACCGAACGCGTCGCTCGCGCAACTGCCCTTCTGCCCCTGGCCGGTGAGGTCCCAGGCGAGCGGCATCGGGGTGATCTGGCTGAGCTCGTCGTCGGTGAACCAGGTCTGGTTGACCGGGGTGTTGAGGGTCAGCGTCAGGGTCTGTCCCGAGGCGGTCGCCGAAGCCACGTTGTCCGGGAAGTACTTGGCGCCGATCGCCGGGTTCGGCGGGGTGTAGTAGCCGCTGTTGGACGACTCGGCCTTGGCCATGTTGATCCAGAACAGCACGTCCTGGGCGTTGACGTCCTCACCGTTGGACCACTTCCACGGCTTGACCTGGAGGGTGACGGTCCTGCCGTCCGCGCTCCAGGTGGGCGCCTCGCCGAGGGACACCTCCGGGTCGAGGGCGACCTTGTCGTTCAGGCCCCAGTAGTACAGGGGGCGGTAGAACAGCTCCTGGAACTGGCTGGTGTTCACCGTGGTGACCTGGGCCGGGGAGTCGAACGGCCAGATGGCGTCCGGGAAGGTGGAGGGCGCCTCGGCGACCCGCACCACACCCCCCTGCACCGCCGCTCCGGCCGGCCCCGGGTTGCCGCTGCCGCCGCCCCCACCGCCGCCACTGCAGGCCGCGGCGGTTGCCACGACCGTGACCAGCGCCACCACCTGCGCGAATCTGCGCGCTCCTGCGGACTTCGTCATCCTTGACTTGCCCCTCTCCCCCACGTGAACACCACGAGTTCTTTCCTTGCGCGACCTGACGGTTCGCCGACGCGGGCATGGCGGTGCCGTGGCCGGGCAAGGTGAGCGGCTTTCCCGACGGCGGGAAGGCACCGGCGTCCGTGGGCTTCAGCCGCTTGCCGCGTGCTGGCCCTGCCCCGTCCGGTGCTACCAGTTAGACCGATTTTTCGAACAGAGAGAAGCCTTGGGGACGACTCGTGTTCGTCAAGTTTCCATCAAGGAAAGGATCTTGAGGACGCGCGTGGTTCTCGCACCGGGACCGGCCGGAGTTCTTACACGCCTTTGCCGTCGCTCTGCCGAACCGCTGACCGGCACCCGGCAGGGTCGTGCCCACACCGACCGCAGGACGTACGGAGGGCACCACGATGACGACGAACACGGCGACGAACACGGCGGCAGGGACGACCGGCACGGCGACGGACGCGACCGCGAGCCGGGCGAAGGAGCCGGCCCGCCGGGGCGGGCTGGCCGCCGCCGCGCTGGCGGTGCTGGCCGCAGTGCTGCCGGTCACCACCGCCTCGCCCGCGCAGGCCGCCCCCACCGGGGCGGCGGGCCGGCCCGCGTGGTGCCCGACCGTCCCCGGGCACCAGGTCGACTGCACGACCATGCGCCGCCCGCTGGTGGCGGACGAGCCGCGCCTGGGCGGCATCGGCGTGAGCTACGCGGTGGTGCGCCACAGCCGCCCCGGCCCGGCCCGGGGCACCATCGCGTTCAACCCCGGCGGCCCCGGCGAGACCCTCATCGACCGCGCCGACCAGGTGGCCGGGGCACTGCAGGGGGTGCTGGACGACTACGACCTGCTCCTGCTGGACCCGCGCGGCACCGGCCGCTCCGGCCGGCTCCCCTGCGACGTCACCGAGGCCGACTACCGCTTCGCCCCGCGCCCCGCCCAGCGCGAGCTCGTCGCCGACTGCGCCGACGAACTCGGCCCGCGCGCCCGCGGCTACACCAGCGCCGCCACCGCCGACGACCTCGATGCCGCCCGCGCGCGCCTGGGCGCCCCGAAGCTGGTCCTGTACGGCCTGTCGTACGGCACCTACCTGATGCCGGTCTACGCCGACCGCCACCCCCAGCGGGTCGAGTCGATGGTGCTGTCCGGCGCCTACCCGCTCGCCTTCGACTCCCTGGCCCGGCCCGGCGCCCAGCAGGTCTCCCTGACACTGCGCCGGATCTGCGAGCGCAGCGGGGCCTGCGACCCGGAAGGCGCCGTCCGCGACCTCGCCGCCACCACCGAGCGGCTGCGCACCCGCCCGCTGGTGCTGACCGCCTCCCTCGGCGGCAGGCCGCGCACCGTGGTCTTCAGCGAGGACAAGCTCGCCGACCTGATGTACGAGCCCGCCACCCGAGGCATCGGCCTGCACCCCGAGGAGCCCGGCCTGCTCGGCGCGCTGCCGGCCGCCCTGCACGCCCTCGCCGCGGGCGACGAGGGGCCGCTGGCCGCCCTGGTGCGCGCCGAGGTCGAGCACACCGGCACCGAGGACCAGGCCTCCTTCCTGGCCGTCACCTGCAACGACTACGCCCGCGCCTGGGACCCGGCCGCCCCGCCCGCCGAGCGCCGCCGCCAGTACCGGGCCGCGCTGGCCGCCGCCGACCCGGCCGACTTCGGGGCGTTCAGCGTCAAGGGCTGGACCGAGGGGCAGACCGACGGCGGCGACAACTGCCTGTCCTGGCCGCGCCGCGGCACCGCCGACCCGCAGCCGACCGACCTGGAGAACGTGCCCGACGTGCCCGTCCTGGTGCTCTCCGGGGACCTCGACACCAACACCCCCGAGGCCAACTCCCGCCTCTCCGCCGCCCAGTTCCGCCGCAGCGCCTTCGTCTCCGTGCCCAACAGCGGGCACGTCCCGGAGATGGAGTCCACCGGCTGCGCGGTGGACATCTCCACCCACTTCATCCGCACCGGCGCGGTCGGCGACACCTCCTGCCTCGCGCACATCCCCCCGGTGCCCGTCGTCCCGGTCCCCCGCTGACCCGCTGCCCCCCTTGACCGGCCGCCTGACCCGCGGACCGACCACCCCCGACCGGCATGACCACGCCCGCCACCAGCGAAGATGACACCATGACAGATCCCACCGCCGCCCGGCGCACCGTCCTGGTCGTCGAGGACGACCCCGGCGTCCGCAACACCCTCGACCACCTGCTGCGCTTCGAGGGCTACCGGGTGCTCACCACCGCCGACGGACAGGAGGCCCTGGAGCTCCTGGAGCACCGGCGCCCCGACCTCGCCGTGGTGGACGTGGTCATGCCCCGCCTCGACGGCCTCGCGCTGTGCCGGATGCTGCGCCAGCGCGGCGACCGCCTGCCCGTCCTGGTCCTCACCGCCCGCCACCAGCTCGGCGACCGGGTCGCCGGGCTCGACGCCGGCGCCGACGACTACCTGGCCAAGCCCTTCGCCACCGAGGAACTCCTGGCCCGTATACGCGCCCTGCTGCGCCGCACCGAGCCGCTCGGCGGCGAGAGCGCCGAACTCGGCCTCGACGACCTCGCCCTGGACCCCGGCGCCCGCCAGGCCCACCGCGGCGGGCGCCGGCTCGACCTGACCAAGACCGAGTTCGACCTGCTGGAACTGCTCCTGCGCAACCAGGGCACCGTCCTGACCCGCCACCAGATCTACGAACGCATCTGGGGCTACGACTTCGACACCGACTCGCGCTCGCTCGACGTCTACGTCGGCTACCTGCGCCGCAAGACCGAAGACGGCGGCGCGCCCCGGCTGATCCACACCGTGCGCAACGTCGGCTACACCGCCAGGACCGCCTGATGCTGCGCACCAGGATCGGCCTCGTGGTCCTCGCCTCCGTCCTGCTGGCCATCGCCGTGCCCGTCACCGCCGCCTACCGCGGCGTCAGCACCCTGGTCGCCGACCAGCTCGACCGGAGCCTGGAGGACCGGGCCCACACCGTGCTCGCCGCCCTGGACCTCGACCGCTCCCCGCCCGCACGGCCCGACACCGTCGAACAGCTGCTGCTCCCCGACGGCACCACCCGGCCGCTGGGGGCCCCGGGCGGCCCGGCGCTGCCCGTCTCGGCCCGGGCCCGGGAGGTGGCCCGTACCGCACAGGGCGCCCACCAGGAGGACGCCACCGTCGACGGCACCCCCTACGGCATCCTCACCAAGGCCCGCCCCGACGGGCAGGGCGCGGTGATGGTCGGCCAGACCTACGCCGGGGCGCAGACCGTCGACGACGCGTTCCTGCGCCGCATCACCTGGACCAGCGCCGCGGCCGCGGCCGCCTCCGCGCTGCTCAGCTGGCTCGTCCTCGGCCGGATCCTGCGCCCGGTGCGACGCCTGGCCCGCGCCGCCGAACACATCACCACCACCCGCGACCTGGCCACCCCGCTGCCCGCCGCCGGACGCGACGAAGTCGGCCGCCTCACCCGCGCCTTCGAGGCGATGGTCGGCGCCCTGCGCCGCTCCCGCGACCAGCAGCAGCGCCTGGTCCAGGACGCCAGCCACGAGCTGCGCACCCCGCTGACCTCGGTACGCGGCTGCGCCGAACTCCTCCAGCGCGCCCGCGGCCGGCTCGCCCCCGCGGACGAGGAGCAGATCCTCGCCACCCTGGTCACCGAAACCGTCGCCCTCGACGAACTCGTGCGCGAACTGGTCGAGTTGGCCACCGACCAGCAGACCGTGGAGGACCCGGAGCCGGTGGACCTGACGGCCGCCGCCGAGGACAGCGCCCGGCGCTTCCGGCGCCGCACCGGCCGCGAGATCACCGTCACCGCCGAACGGCCCGTGCCGGTGCGGGCCCGCCCGCGCGCGCTGCAGCGCTGCGTGGACAACCTGGTCGGCAACGCCGTCAAGTTCAGCCCGGACGGCACCCCGGTGGAGGTCCACGTCACCGGCACCCGGCTGGCCGTGCGCGACCACGGGCCCGGCATCGCCCCCGGCGACCGGCAGGCCGTCTTCGAGCGCTTCTACCGCGCCGCCGGCACCCAGTCGACCCCGGGCTCGGGGCTGGGCCTGGCCATCGTCCACGACCTCGTCGCCGCCGACCACGGCACCGTCTTCGCCACCGCCGCCCCCTCCGGCGGCGCCGAGGTCGGCTTCCACCTGCCACCCGCACCGGAGGGCTGACGGCCCGCCCGGAGGTCGGGACGAGGTCAGGACAGCGGGTCGGTGATCTGCGAGCCCGGCTGAACGGCGTGGCCCGTCGCGGACGGGTCGGCGCGTCAGTCGGGCTGTTCGGCGTTGCGGGCGCAGCGGAAGCCGGCGTGGCCGCTGGAGCTGTCAGGGGTGTTGGAGCTGCGGGCGGCGACGCGGTAGCGGTTGCAGTAGGACTTGTGGCACAGGTGGGAGCCGCCGCGGATGACCTTGGCGGTTCCGGTGGCGGGGCCGGTGGGATTGGCCGGGGTGGGGGATGCGGGGTGGTCGGTGGTCCACCAGTCGGCGCACCACTCCCACACGTTGCCGGACATGTTGTACAGGCCGAAGCCGTTCGGTGCGAAGGAGCCGGCGGGGGCGGTGGCGCGGTGGCCGTCCGCGGCCGTGTTCTTCGCCGGGAAGGTGCCGCGCCAGATGTTGCAGCGGTGGGTGCCGTCGGGATCGAGTTCGTCGCCCCACGGGTACCGGGCCTGTTCGAGTCCGCCGCGGGCCGCGTACTCCCACTCCGCTTCGGTGGGCAGGCGTTTGCCGGCCCAGGAGGCGTAGGCGTGCGCGTCGTTCCAGGAGACGTGGACGACGGGGTGGTCGCCGCGGTCGGCGACCGTGCTGCCCGCGCCCTCGGGCCGGTCCCAGGCGGCTCCGGTGACCGCGCACCACCAGGGGGTTCGCTCCACCCGTACGGCGGTGCGCCGCACGGCGGCCGGGAGGAAGCCGGCGAAGACGTAGGACCAGCCCAGGCGCTCGGCGTCGGTGCGGTAGCCGGTGTCGGCGGCGAACGCGGTGAACTGCTCGTTGGTGACCGCGCGGGCGTCGATGAGGAACGGGTCCAGCCGGACCTGCCGCACGGGGCCTTCGCCGTCGTCGGGGAAGCCTTCGGAGTCGTCGGTGCCCATCAGGAACCCGCCGCCGGGCAGGAGGACCATGCCGTCCGTCGGGCCGGCGGGACGCGGGGCCGCGAGGTGGAGCGGGCGGAGCGTGCCGGGGCCTCGCGAGGGCGTGCAGCAGGGCGCCGAGGGCAGGTTCACGGGTTCCTCCGGGAGTGGGTTCAGCCGGCCGTGTGAGGCCGGCCGTGCAAGGCGGGCCGGGTCAGGCGGGCCGGGTCAGGCCAGGGCTGCCCGGCGCCTGAGGTCGAGCTCCCGCTGCACCCGCTGAACGTCCTTCGCGTAGGGCAGGTGGAGCAGCGTCAGGAAAGCGCCGTTGACGAGCATGAGGACCACCAGGACCGCCAGGAACACCGGGCGGAGTCCGACCACCTGGCCGAGGAAGCCGGCGCCCAGGCCGAAGGCGGCCCACGCGAGGGCTTCGAAGACCGAGACGTAGATCGTGAAGGCGGTGGCCCGCAGCTCGGGTGGGGTGACCGCCATGACCATCGGGCGGTTGAGGCTGGGATTGACGCCCTGGGCGACACCCATCAGGCAGAAGAGCAGGGCGTAGGCGCCGATGCCGCGGTAGTGGACCTGGGTGCCCAGGAAGGCGAGGACGGCGAAGGCGACCTGGGCGCCCTGGAGCGCGCCGGGAAGCCCGTGGCGGGGGCTGCGGCGGGTGGCCCAGTCGGCGAGGAAGCCTCCCAGCAGGGTGCCCAGCAGGTATCCGATGCCCAGCGGCATCAGGACGACGGCGGCTCGCTGGGTGGTGAAGCCGAACACGTCCACCAGGTAGACGACGGCGAACGAGGAGAGCAGCAGGTGTCCCGAGAGCAGCCGCGACACCAGGAGGATCGCGAAGCTGGGGATCTTGAACAGCGAGACGACGGTGGCCAGGCCGACCTTCGTCCGGGGCTCGCGGGCGGCCCGGTCGAGGTCCGCGAGTTGCCGCTCGGCCGCGCCGCGGCCGGGGTCGCGGAAGCAGAGCAGCAGCACCCCGCCGAAGAGGATGTTCAGGACGCCGACGCCCCACAGTCCCCAGCGCCAGCCGTCGTGGACTCCCGCCAGTTGCCCGATGAGCGGGCCGAGCACCGAGCCGACCAGCGACAGCGCACCGTAGAGGGCACCGACGGCGCGACCGCGCGACGCCGGGTCGAACAGGTCGCCGATGATCTCGGAAACCAGCGGCTGGGCGGCCGCGTAGCCGGCCGCGAGGACCGTGACGAAGACCAGCAGTTCGGTGAAGTCCCTGGAGAAGCCGGCGGCCACGCCCCACACCCCCCACAGGCCGGTGGACAGGACCAGGACGCTCTTGCGCGACCAGCGGCGTGCCGCCCACACCCACAGGGGGGCCGCGAGCACGCCGATCAGCTTGCCGGCGGCGGTCAGGACGCCGAGCGAGCCGAGGGTCAGGCCGAGGGCGTTTCTGATGACCGGGAACAGGCCGGTGACCAGGCCGGCCTCGGTGCCGTCGACCAGCATGGCGCCGCCGAGGACCGAGAGCTGGGCCCATCGGCCTTTGACCGGGGGCGGGCCGGTCCTCGTGGCGGGCCCGGAGGTGCCCTCGATAAGGTCGGACATGCGCGACTCCACTTCTTCGCATCGTTCGTCACAGGGGCAGTGCGGGGGAAAGGCGGCGTGCTCGCCGGTGACGGGGCTGCAACCCCGTCACCGGTACGTCGTGCGCCGGCTGGTCAGAGAGCGGCGAGTTCCTCGGCCACCCGGCGCAGGGCCGACACGTCGGTGAGGCCGCCGGCCAGGGCGGCGACGTCGATCAGCGGCGTCGGGCCGAGGAACTGCAGGAATTCGGAGTCGACGATGCCGGGCAGGTGCCTGCGCATCACCTCCACGGCGACCGGGTCGGAGATCAGGGCGAACACGGGGGTCCGCAGCGAGAAGCGTCCTGGGGGGTAGTCCTCCGGGTGGGGCAGCGGCTCGGCGGCCCGGTCGGCCTGCTCGCGCTGGGCCCGGACCAGCAGGTGCTCCGCGCCGACCGGGCCCTCGGCCGGCAGGCCGAGGCGCTCGTACTGGCTCGGCGGTGCGTCGCCCGCGCGCATCAGCTCCACCAGCAGGGTCGCCATCCGCAGCTCGGCCGCGTCGTCGACGAGGGGGGTGCGCTGGTCGGGGTCGCCCTCCAGGTCGAACAGCAGGGTGCCGTGCTGGTAGGGGTTGATGAAGGTGCGGCCGGGGACGCGCAGGGTGCGCACGCCCTTGGTGAAGGTGAACGGCTCCGCCAGTTGGAGGTTCGCCAGCTCGGCCGGGGAGAACCGCCCGCGCATGTGGGTGGGCATCAGCGTGTGTTCCAGCAGCGGCGCGTTCTGCGCCGTGGCGGGGGCGCGCATGTAGACGTACCGACCGTCGGTGACGTTGACGTGGCCGCCGTGGATTCCGAACAGGGCCGCCTCCCGCACCGGGGTGTCCTCGGCCACCGGCAGCGGGCGGCCTTGCACGTCCGCGGGGCGCTCGATGCCGAAGTACTCCAGCAGCGTCGGTGCGAGGTCGATCGTCTGCACCAGGGCTCGGCGCCGTTCCCCGGCCTTGCCGGCCCGTGGGTCCCACACGAACAGCGGCAGGTGGACCAGTTCGTTGTACCAGGGCTGGACGGTCTTGCCCCACCAGCCCTTCTCTCCCAGCAGCAGGCCGTGGTCGGTGTTGACGATCAGCAGGGTGTCGTCCCAGAGGTTCTGCTCGTGCATCAGGTCCAGCACCCGTCCGAGGGAGTGGTCGCACATCGACAGCAGCGCCGCGTACTCCAGGCGGGCGTGCTCGACCTGGCCGGGGGTCTCCACCACGCGCTTGTAGTCGGGCCAGTCGAAGTGCGGGCCTTCGTAGTCGTGCGGGTAGAGGTCCTTGAACCGCTGGTGGCTGAAGAACGGCTCGTGCGGGTCGAAGGTCTCGATCTGCACGAACCACCTGTCCGCCTCCCGGTTGGTGCGGACGAACTCCAGGCCCGCGTCGAAGGTCAGCGTCTGCGGGTGGCGGTCCTCGGTCGCCAGGTGCGGGCGGTTCACCCAGTCCTGCCGGTAGGACTCGAACCGGAGCTTCTTCAGGTCCTCGGGGATCTCCGGGTCGGCCACCTGGCCCTTCCACGGGTCGCCCTCCTGGCCGCGGAAGAACTCCCAGGTGTTGTACCGGCCGTGGTAGGTGGCGCCGCCGTCCTCCCAGTAGTGCGGGTGGTCGCTGACCAGGTGGGTGTACACCCCGTTCTGCTTGAGGAGCTCGGGCATGGAGTCGTCGAACGGCTCCAGCGGGCCCCAGCTGCGGTGCAGGAAGTTGTACCGGCCGGTGTGGATCTCGCGGCGGGCCGGCATGCACGGCATCGACCCCGCGTAGGCGCTGTCGAAGGTGACCGACCGCTCGGCCAGCCGCGCGAAGTTCGGCGCGTGAGTCCAGTCCCCGCCGTAGGGCGGCAGCATGTGCCGGTTGAGGCTGTCGAACATCACCATGATCGCCTTCATGCGGCGCTCCCTTCTCCGGCCGGTGGCGTCTTCCGCCCCGGCTGCCACTGTTCGAGACGCCGGAGCATGCGCTCCAGCCAGGCCACCCACGCGTCCATCGCGCCGGCGCCGTACTGGTGCAGTTCCTCGTAGACCTCGCGTGCAAGTTCCTGGTCCAGCTCGGGCAGCGGGTCCTCGAAGCGGACCGTGCGGTCGCGGGGCCGGTTGCGGGCGATCTGCTCGCGCCGGTGGTCCAGTTCGGTGCGGATCAGCAGGATCGCCGCCTCGCGGTCCAGGACCGCGGCGAAGGCGAAGCGGGAGAGGAAGTCCGCGTCCTGGAACCGGCTGGGCGGCTCGTACGGGGAGCGCACCCACTCCATCAGCGCTTCCCGCCCCACCGGCGTGAGCCGGTACACCTTCGCGTCGGGACGCCCCTCGCGCGGGTCGACCTCGAACGCCACCCAGCCGTCCGCCACCATCCGCCCCAACAGGCGGTAGATCTGGCTGTGGTGGGCCCGCGAACGGAGGAACTGGCCCTCCGTCTCGACCCACTTGCGCAGGTCGTACCCACTGAACGGCCGGCCGGCCAGCAGGGCGAGCAGGACGTACTCGAACTGCATCGAGCCCCCTATGTGCGGAATCACTTATGTGCTCAGTGTTCTATCCGCGACACGGGGGTCGTCAACGCGGCGGGCGGTGAATTATCCGACCGTTCATATGAGTTCACGGTGATTCACAGTGCACAGCGCACAGTGCACAGCGCCTGCGCTACCGGCGGGGACGTCGAAACCCGGCGCGGCTGCGACGGAACAGGCCCCTCCCGGGAAAACGGGCGCCCCGTGGCGGTCCGGGCGAACCCGGAACCGCCACGGGGCGGGCCGTGCCTGTCGTCACCGGAGCGGCACGGTCCCCGGCCTGCGCGTCCGGGGCGACCCGGGCGGCCGAAGAGGTGTGCTCAGGAGAGGCGTGCTCAGTTGAAGACCAGGACGTCGGTGCGCATCGGCAGCGCGCTGCCCCAGCCGATATTGATCTTGAACGTCACCAGCCCGTTGCCGGGGGCGATGCTCGACACCTGGAAGGGTGCCGCGCCGACGAACCGGTTCCCGTTGCCGTCGATCTCGGAGGCCGTGATGACGACCGTCGAGTCGATCCCGATGACGTTCCAGGCGATCTGGAGGTTGAACGTCCCGTTCCCCGGGGTCCACGTCCACCACCCCCGCCACACGGCGCCGACGTTGCCGCCGATCGCCGCGAGGCCCTGGTCCCGGTCTGCGGGCTGCGAACTGCTCGCGATCCGCGGCACCTCGATGGAGGAAGATTCGGCTGCGGCCATGACGGCTCCCCTCGCGCCGGGAGAGCTCCCATGAGCTCCCCGATACTTAGAGTGTCCAGTAATGTGCACAGCGTAACAATCACTCGTGCGAGTGAACCTCCGGCGCGCCTCCCCCGGTACTTTCGTTACGGCCTCTGGTCGGGCGGTTCGATGGCGAGGGCGTGCCGGAAGATGTTGCACGGGTCCCAGCGGGCCTTGATCTGTTGCAGGCGGGGGTAGTTGTCCTTGTAGTACAGGGCGTGCCACGGGGTGCCGGAGGTGTTCCACGCCGGGTCGGCGAGGTCGGTGTCCGCGTAGTTGATGTAGGAGCCGTCACTGACCTCGCCGGGGACGGGGACGCCTCCGGTGTCGCGGTACACATCGCGGTAGAAGCCGCGGACCCAGGCCAGGTGGGCCGCGTCGTCCGACTCGTCGGCCCAGACGGTGTAGTAGACGGCCTTCATGACCGAGTCGCGCTGGGCGACGGCGGTGGCGTACGGGGGCACCGCGTTGACCTGGCCGCCGTAGCCGACGAGGAGCAGGCCGCACTCCGCACCGCCCGTGCCGTCCGTCAGGTACCGGTAGACGGTCGCGAGTTGGGGGTCGGTGAGGGAGCGGCGCAGGTAGCCGGCCTTGTCCTTGTAGCGCCGGGTGATCGAGTTGCCGGCCTCGCCGGTCCCCGGCCAGGTGCTGGTGGGCAGCCAGGGCATGGTGCCCCGGAGGGTGGCGGGTTCGGTGGCACCCACGTCGGCGGTCACCGCGCGCACGAAGTCGGTGAGCACCGCGTCGGAACCCGGAACACCCGCGTCGATCTGCACGACCAGCTCAAGGGTGCCGGACTTGCGGTGTCCGGCGATGAGGACCGCGTACAGGTTCGCCGCGGGGGTGCCCGGTTCGCTGTTGCGCTCGTGCCAGGCGCCGTAGTTGCGCAGCAGGGTGGTGAACGCCCGTTCCGTCATCTTCTCGTCCCAGGTCCAGGCGACCAGGCACCTCCGCAGCTCGCCCGGGGCGCGCGGCAGGAGTGCAGCGGGGTCGCCGTGGGAGCGGGTGCCGGAGGCGTCGGGGCCGGGGGCGGGGACGTCGGGGCCGGGGGTGTCGTGGGAGCGGAGCCAGTAGCGGGTCACGACGCCGAAGTTGCCACCACCGCCACCGGTGTGGGCCCACCACAGGTCATGGTTCGGATCGTCCGGGTCCCGGGTGGCGACCACCGCCCGGACGGTCCCGTCCCGGTCGGCCACCACCACCTCCACGGCGTGCAGGTAGTCCACGACCGAGCCGTAGGCGCGGGACAGCGGACCGTACCCGCCGCCGGCCAGATGCCCGCCCACGCCCACCTCGGGGCAGCCGCCGGCCGGGATCGTCACGCCCCAGCCCTTGAACAAGACCCGGTACACGCGCCCGAGGGTCGCTCCCGGCTGCACCGCGAAGGCACCCATCGCGGGGTCGAAGCCGACGGCGTCCATGGGAGAGAGGTCCAGCAGGAGCTGCACCGCCGGGTCGCCGGTGAAGTTCTCGAAACAGTGGCCGCCGCTGCGCACGGCGATCCGGCGCCCGGAGCGGACGGCGTCGGCGACGGCCCGCACCACCTGCTCGGTGGAGCCGGCCAGGCGGATCTCCTCCGGCCGGCCGACGAAACGGTAGTTGTCGCCCCGCAGCAGGCTGTCGTAGCGGGAGTCATCGGGGCGGACCGTGACCGGCCCGAACGGCCGACCCTCCGGCCCGCCCCCACCTCCCGCCGGACCACCTCCCGCTCCCGCCGGCCCCGGGCCTTGGCGGCCCGCCGCCTCGGCGGGCCCGACGGCCAGGCCGGCGACCGCACCGCCGACCGCCACCGCACCGGCCCGAGCGAGCAGGTGGCGACGCCCCAGCCGTTCGTCCGCCGACCAGTCCATCTCTTCCTCCGTTCACCACGACCATCCGTCAGCGCATGCTACCGGCGCCCACGGAATCCAAATATGCTTACTGTAACGACAATTGACGTAGAATCAGCAACACTGATCGTCGACACGCCCAGCCCGCCCCCGGCGGACGTTCAGCGGGCGCCGCAGAAGACGGCGTCGAGGAACTTGATGCCCGCCTCGTTCTGCGCCGTCTGCTCGGCGTCATCGCCCCGCGGGGTGTAGGAGACCGCGACCTGGCGGTCGGCGGTGCCCCACAGCTGGGTGGAGAAGCCGAAGGTGCCGCCGTTGTGGCCCAGCACGGTGGTGCAGGAGAGCTTCGCCCGCGCCAGCCCCATCCCGTAGTCGATGTCGTGCGAGCCCGGCACGGTCTCGAGCATCGTGGTCATCTCGCGCTGCTCCGCCGGACGCAGCAACTTCCCGTTCAACAGGGCCTGCTGGAAGCGGATCAGGTCGTCGGTGGTGGAGATGATCTCTCCGGCGGCGCCCGCCCAGGAGGGGTTCTGGTCGGTGACGTCGATGTCGGTCTTCTTGACGTTTCCGGTGCCGGCGCCGTCCACGGTGGTCCAGTAACTGTGGGCGTGCGGGCCGGGGATCGTGGTGGAGCGGCCGGGGACCATGGTCTTCGTCATCCCGAGCGGGCGCAGGATGCGCTGACCGACCTCCTGTCCGTAGGGGTGCCCGGTGACCTGCTCGATGATCAGGCCGAGGACGTCGAAGTTGGTGTTGGAGTAGCCCCATTGGGTGCCGGGCGCGAAGTACGGCGCGTGGGAGACGGATGAGGTCACCAACTGGCGCGCGGTGAACGTACGGTTCAAACCGCCCTGGGCCAGCCATGTCCGGAAGACGGCCGGGTCGTTGAGGTCGGGAAAGACGTCGGTGCCGTCGTTGGTGGCGTCGAACAGGCCCGTACGCTGGTTGAGCAGCTGGCGGACGGTGATGTTCTGCCCGTTGGGGACCAGCCCCGGCAGGTGGCTCGACACCGAGTCCTCCAGGCCGAGCCGGTGCTCGCCGACCAGTTGCAGCACCGTGGTGGCGACGAACGTCTTGGTGACGCTGCCGATCCGGAACCGGCCGTCGCCACGGACGGGCGCCTGACCGACCAGGTCGGTCACCCCCGTGGTGCCGCGCCACCGCTGGTCACCGTCACGCACCTCGGCGATCGCGGACACCGCCTTGGCGTCGGTCAGCCCGTTGAGGGCGAGTTGCAGCGGACCGCCACGCAGGCGGGCCGACGAAGCTGCGGAGTCCTCGGCTCCCGCCACAGCGGCGGAGGCGGGTGACGCGGACACCGCCAGACAGAAGGCTGCGATCAGGGCACTGGTCAGACGACGAGACATGGGGCTTCCCTTCACTCGGGCGAACAGGAGTTCGCCACGAGTCAGCCTGTCAGCGCCGCCACCGAGGGAGCATCACTCCGGATGAGGACCCGTCCATCCTTCAACAGGCTTACGAAATCGACACCTTAGGACACCAGAGAGGTACGTGAGGGGTCGTCCGGCGGTCGCATCCGGGGATGCGCCCGCGCGCCCGGTGAGTTGTGGCCGGGGGAGCCTCTGGTCTGGTGGCTCCCACCGGCGTCGGCACAAGGCCCCGTTCTCCGGCCGGTCAGCCGGCGCTGACGACCTGGCCGCAGACGATCGTTCCGTTGAGCGTGACCGTTTGACCGAGGTCGTAGGTGGCGGCCACCTCCGTGTTCGTCAGCGTGACCGTCCAACTGTCGCCGGTCTTCGTCGCCTTGATGCCGGTCGCGTTGTTCTTCACGTAGCCGCCGACGTGGGCGGCGGTGCTGACCGGCATCATCCAGCCGGTGCCCGACTGGACGCCGGCGACGCTCGGGCCGCCGGCGTTCTGGTCCGACGGCGCCTGGAAGGACTCCAGCTCGCCCTTGATGACGGTGCAGGTGCTGTCGGCGGCCTTGATGGAGCCCGACTCCACTCCGCTGAAGGTCACGTCGGCGCTGCCCTTGCCGGCCTTCCCCGGCGCGCCGGTGGGGGCGCCCGCCGCCGGGGGCGCCGCCGCGTCAGCCGTCGCCGCACCCGCGGACGTCGAGACCGCGGCCCCAGGTGCGGTGGCGCTCTTCGCCGTGCTCGACGATCCGCATCCGGCGAGGGATATCAGCGTCGCACCGGTTATGAGCCCGATGACGACACGTCGTCGGTGGAGTTCGGTCCGTGACATGTTCTCGCCCCTAGATCTCGCGTGTGAGTACTTGTCGATCACTGCGCAGAGTACGGCAGGCGGATGTCGGTCTCGGGATGCCGGCCGGATGCCGGGCCGGTGTTCTGCGCTGTGATCGCCATGCCCGGCACCATAGCCTGACGGTCTGACAAAAAGTGTTCGCGATCGAGTTGGTGGACACCGGTCCACCTGGCGGCAGAACGGCCGACCCTGACCCGCCACGCGGAAAACCGGATTCCTCCCCGGGCTGAAGGCCGGGACATCCCCCGACACCCGGGTGAAGCACCGCACGAGCGGTTCTTCGCCCCGGAGGGCCAGGCGGAGCGGATCCTCGTCGACTGAGCGTATGTCCCCTCCAGCAACGGCCGCCGGGCCGTACGCGGGCCTCCGGAGGTCGCGCGATGGCCTGATCGGCGGTTCCGTGTCCTGAGCCGGCGCGCTACCCGGTCAGCGCCGTGTGCAGGGGGCCCAGTAGGGAGAGGTCGTCGGTGGTGACGGTGAGGTGGGTGGCGCCGGCGGACCGCCAGGCCTCGGCGAGGGAGCGCCAGGTGTCCGGCCGGCCGGGGGCGGGGCGCAGGCGGGCCTCGACGCCGAAGGCGCTCCAGTCGCGGCCGGCTTCGGTCACCGCCGTCCGCAGTTCGGCGATGAGTGCGGCACCGCGGTCGACCCGGTTGGCGAGCAGGCCGGACATGGTGAAGCCGTCGGCGAGGGTGGCGATCCGGCGCAGTGAGCCCGGTCTTCCTCCGGTGCGCAGGGTACCGCCGCCCATCCAGAGGGGTACGGGACGCGGCCGGGGGGTGAGGGTGACGCCGGAGAACGCGACGTGCTCGCCGGCGAAGTCCGCGTCCGGCCGCGTCCACAGCAGGCGCAGCGCCTGGACCTGTTCCTCGAACAGTGCCGCACGGGTGCCCGGGGCGACGCCGAGGGCGGCGGACTCGGCGGGGTCGGATCCGATGGCGACGCCCAGCCGCAGCCGGTCGCCGCTGAGGTGGGCCAGTTGCGCGGCCTGCTTGGCGGCGAGCACCACCGGGCGGTGCGGCAGGATCGTCATCGCGGTGGCCAGCTCGATCCGGGTGGTGACGGCTGCCAGGAACGCCACCAGCGTCAGGCTCTCGTACGCGGGAACGTCGGACACCAGGTGTTCGGGGACGGACAGGTGGTCGTACCCGAGGCTCTCCGCGGTCACCGCGAACGCGCGGAGTCCGGCGGGTGAGAGGGTCGTCGGGACGGTCCAGCCGAGGCGGAGGGTCATTTGCGGAAGGCCTCCGGGTCGGCGGTGGAGACGAACACCGCGCGCGGGCGTTCGGCGGGCAGCAGCTGGGAGTTGAGGAGGTGGCGTAGCGCTTTCTCGCCGCCGGGGAGGGTGCCGGTGACCGACAGGTGGACGTGGAGGACTTGCGTGCCGTCCTCGTTCACCACCTCGGGCACGCAGTGCACGACCCCCGGGATGGCGTGCGCGGCCTGCCGGACGGTGTTCAGTGAGACCTTCTCGCCGCGCAGCACCACGAAGTCCGACAGGCGTCCGTGGAAGGTCAGATAGCCGTCGTCGATCGAGAAGGCGTCCCCGGTGGCGATGGTCCGCGGCCCCAGCAGGACTCTGCCGCTGTGCTGCCCGACCCGTCGCAGCAGGACGGTGCCGGATTCGACCAGCAGTTCTCCCACGTCGTCCTGCACCCCGCGCAGTGACGCGCGCACTCCCGGCAGCGGGCGGCCGACCGAGCCGTACCGGTGCGCGGGCTCGGCGTGCGCGGCCAGGGTCGACACGCGTGGTCCGGCCTCGGTGAGCCCGTAGGTCAGGTACAGCTCCGCGGAGGGCCGCGCGGCCAGCAGGTCGGCCACCTCCGCGGGTGTGAGCCGGTCCCCGCCGACCGCCAGTGCCCGCAGGCCGCGTGGCACGAGCCCGGGGTCGGCCAGCAGTTGGCGGGCGATCGTCGGGGTCACCGCCGAGTGGGTGACCCCGCGCGCGGTGACCGCGTCGCGGTACGCGGCCGGCGAGAACGGCGGCCCGTCGAGCACCAGCCGCGCCTTGGTCACGTACGCGGCGAACGCCTGCGCCACGAGGGCGTAGGAGTAGTACAGCGGCAGGTTCACCAGCAGGGTGTCGGCCGGGGTGATGCCCGTGGCCCCGGCGTGCAGGCGGGCGTTGTGCAGGAGCGAGGCCACCCGGTGCACGCACGCGCTGAACATCCCGGAGGTGCCGGAGGTGGACAGCAGGATCTCGCCCGGCCGGTACGGGGTGGTGGGGTGCCCGGTCGGCACGGCCAACGCGCCGCCCACCGGCAGCTGCGGCCCCGCGCCGGCCAGCCGGGTGGTCACCACGACGCCGGCCCCGACATGCCCGGCCAGCGCGCGCACCCGCTGCCACGGCGTGCTCGGCGGCACGGCCAGCGGCACCAGGCCCAGCAGCAGCGACGAGAGCAGCACGCGCAGCAGTTCGACTCCGTTGGTGAGGCAGAGCACGACCGCGTCGCCCGGTGCCAGGCCCAGCCCGGCCAGGTCCGCCAGCACGTCGTCCACCCCGGCCGGGGCGCCGCCGCCCGTACTGGCCGGGGTTGCCTCGACCCGGGTCAGGAAGTCGGCCACCTCGGACCGGGTGAGGCTGTTCACCGGTCGTCCCGGGCGCTGGTCAGGACCAGGCAGCGACACAACTTCCCCTCTCCCGCGGCGGGTTGCAGGCCGACCAGGAGCACGTGCCGGGCGTGGCCGTCCGCGAGCCAGCCGCCGAGCACCGTGAACGCGACGGGGGTGGCCCGGTCGGGGTGCGCCGCCAGCAGCAGGGACGGCCCGCGCAACCCGTGGCGCAGGGCGGGCAGCCCGGCCAGCACGCCCGGGTTCGCTCCGGCGAAGCGCAGTGGCGACACCCGGGACCTCGGCACCGAGTCGGCGATGCGGCGCATCGTCCGCTCGCTCCCGGTCGCGCTCATGACCAGGACCCCGGTGTCGGCGGCGTCGTCGAGCACGGGTTCGGCGCAGTCCGCCAGTGCCCGGTCCACGGTCTCGGCGACCAGCCAGGCCGCCGGGTCGGCGTAGAAGGACGGTTTGTTCACCGCGTACTCGTCCGGGTCGTCGGCGACGACCGTCGCCGAACCCAGCATCCGGGTGCCCGTCGGCACGTGTGTCACGCCCTCACCCCTTCGAACAGCAGGCACGTGTTGAACCCGCCGAACCCCAGCGTCAGGCTCAGTCCGGCGCCGGGGCCGACGGGTTGCGCCGATTCCGTGGCCAGCCGCAGCGGGGCCACCGGATCGCGCAGCCCGAGGACCGGTGGGACCTGTCGATGGCGCAGTGCCAGGACCGTCGCCACGGCCTCGATGGCCCCGGTCGCGCCCAGGCTGTGCCCGAACGCCCCCTTGGTGGCGAACACCAACGGGCCGTCGGCTCCGAACAGTTCCAGCAGGCTGCGCGCCTCGACCTCGTCGTTGAGCGGTGTGCCGGTGCCGTGGGCGTTGACCACCGCGATGTCCGCGGGTGCCAGGCCCGCGGAGGCCAGACAGCGTTCGACGGCGCGCAGCACGGCGCGTCCGGACGGGTCCGGTGCGGTGAGCCCGGCGGCGTCGTTGGCCGCGCCGGCCCCGCGCAGCCGGGCGTGCACCCGGGCGCCGCGTTCCCGGGCGGAGTCGGGGTGTTCGACCACCACGAAGGCCGCGCCCTCGCCGAGCAGCATCCCGTCGCGCGCCCGGTCGAAGGCCCGCAGGCCGGTGGGGCTCATCGTGCCCAGCGCGGAGTGCCCGAGCCGCTTGGCCTCGGTGACCACGTCCACCCCGCCCGCCACGCAGACCCGCCGCTCGCCCGAGCGCACCAGGGCGCGCGCGACGGCGATCGCGTCCGACCCCGCGGAACAGGCGGTCATGACGCAGACCGGCGTGCCCGGGTGCCCGATGCCCGCCGCCGCGTCGTCGGCCCAGGCGTGCAGCGTCGGCTCCGCCTCGTCCAGGCAGGCGCCGAAGCTGGTGCCCAGGACGAGGCCGACCTCGGGGTCGGTGGTGGACAGGCCGGCATCCGCGAACGCGGCGGACAGCGTCCGCCCGGCGAGCGCGCGCTGGCGCTCGCCCGCCCTGGTCCCGTACGGCACCGACGCGATGACGGCGGCGGCGGTGTTGCGCAAGGAGTGCGGCGAGTGGACGGGCGCCAGCGCCGAATCGCCCGCGCACAGCCGTTCCCACACCGCCTCCTGGTCCCGGCCCAGCGGAGTGTCCCACGCCAGTCCGGTGATCACCGGGGTCACCACGGCCGGGCCGCCGCGGGATCGACCTTCGTCCGGCTCATCGCGCCGCGGAACCCGGCGACCGACCGGCCCTCCACGGTCACCACGGCGGAGAAGGCGAAGGTGGGGCCGGACAGCCGGTCCGCGCGGACGTCGAGCACGACCTGGTCGCCGGGCACGACCGGGGCGAGGAATCGGGACTTGACCGTGCCGACCAGGGTGACCTCGTCGTCGGCGAGCGGATCGCTGCTCAACTGGTAGAGCAGGACGCCGGACTGGGCGAAGGCCTGCATGGTGTGGCTGCCGGGCAGGATCAGCCCCGGGGTCAGGCCGCGCTCGGGCAGGTGCCCGGACAGCGCGCCCATCTCCGCCGAGACGGCGAACATGCTGCGCAGGAACACGCCGGGCTCATGGTCCAGAACCCGGTCGATGAACAGGCGGGGGTGGCGTCCGCGCACCAGGGCCGCGATGGCCGAGGTGCCCAGCGGACGCGCCTCGCGGACCGTGACGGGAGGGGGTGCCGATTCGTTCGGGTGTCGCATCCGGGACGATTCCTCTCAGGGCCTGTCGCAGCGGTGCCGGCAGGGGCACCGCGCGCCGGGTGTCGGGGGCGACGGCGGCGAAGACGAGGTCGCCGGTCACCAACGGGGTGCGGGTGCCGTCCTCCTCCTCCCGCAGCAGACGTACCGCGAGGGCGAACCAGGCCGCGCCGACGTGGTCGACCCGGGTGTCCCCGATGATCACGTCGCGGTACACGGCGCTGTTGAGGTAGGCCACCCGCAGGTCGGCGACCACCAGGTCGACGTTCGCCGCACTGAAGGCGGTCAGACCCGCGTCGTGCGCTTCGAGGTGTTCGGTGCCAGCGGTCTCCATCAACGAGGTGTAGCGGGAGAAGTGCACGATCCCGGTCGCGTCGGTGTCGACGTGCTCGACCCGGGTGCGGAACCCCGCGCTCACCACAGGGCCCGGGCGCCCGCCGCCACCCGGTCCACGATCTCGTCGGCCTGCGTCCCGGTGGTGATCAGCGGCAGCACGATCCGCAGGGTGGGGTGGACGTAGCGCCGGCCACCGGAGCGTTTGCCCGCGCCCGCCATGAACTCCGCGTACACGCCCGCTTCGATCAACTCCCGGCGCAGCGCGCCGATCCGGTCCGCCGCCGCGGCGGTCAGTTCCACGCCGAACATGACCCCGCTCCCGCGGACCTCGGTGAACACGTCCGGGTGGCGGCCCACCAGGGCGTCGTCGAGATGCTTGGCCAGGTTCACGCCGACGTCGGCCGAGCCTCTCAGCAGCCCTTCGGTCTCGATGTGCTCGATGCCGTCGCGGATCACCGCACAGTTCGGTGGTCGCAGGTCGGAGGTGGTCACGGCGCCGGAGGAGCGGACGGCGAGCTCCTCGCGGGCGATCACCATCGAGGTGGACACCGTGCCCATGCCCAGGAACTTGCCGATGACGGTGATGTCGGTGGGCACCGGTCCGTCCGCGTCGCGCATGGCGAACCAACTGCCGGTCTTGGCGAACGTCAGCACCTCGTCGGCCACCAGCAGCACGTCGTCGGCCGCGCACCGCCGCGCGAGTTCGCGCAGGTATCCGGGCGGAGGCGGGAGGATGCCCGCGTCGCCCTGGATCGGTTCGACCACGACGGCCAGCAGCCGGTCGGCGGACTCGGCGAAGTACTCCGTCAGGGCGTCGAGGTCGCCGAACGGGATGTGGTGGACCCGGACTCCGTACGGGCCGGCGGTGTCCGTGCCGGGCAGCCCGGCCCGGTAGTACCTGCGGTTGAGCAGCTGCACCAGCCCACTGGTCCAGCCGTGCCAGGCGCCGTGGAAGGCGAGGATGGTGTCGCGCCGCTCCTTGCCCGGGCGGTGGCACAGCCGCCGGCCGTCGAAGCGGGACTCCAGCACCAGCCGCAGCGCCAACTCGTTGCCCTCCGAGCCGGAGTTGCGTCCGCTGACGTGGTACCGCCCTGCGGGGAAGTGGTCGGTCCACAACCCGCCGGGGCCGAAGAGCCGGTCGAGGAGCTCCGCCCGTTCCAGCGAGCCCAGTTCGTCGGTGACGTTGCCGACTCCGGTGCCGCGCGCCAGCGCCGCCCGTACGACGGGGTGGTCGCCGCCGAGGGTCGCGCTGGCGTAGCCGCCGCTGGCGTCCAGCAACCTCAGCCGCCTGCCCCGGCGTTCCGGGCTCAGATCGACCACGTCGAGGTGCAGGCCGCGCCCGCCCACGCAGGCGAACGGGAGCCGGGCCGCCCCGTAGTGGTTGAGGTGCAGGTCCGCGCCGCGCAACAGCGCACCGGTCTGGTCCCCAGTGTGGTCGTCACCGGCGACCGGGGCCGTGCTCACGCGGTGGCCGGGGGGCGGTCGGCCCCCGCCAGCCGCTCGACCAGTGCCAGCACATCACCGAGGGTGGACAACTCCCCCGCCGCGATGGCCTCGTCGGGGATGCTGATGTCGAACGCCTCTTCACACTGCACGCGCAGTTCCACGAAACCGAGCGAGTCCATGCCGTAATTCTCGCGCAGCCTGTCGTCGAGTCGCATCCGGTCGATCGGCACCTCCACCAACACCTCGGAGTGCAGAATTCGCTTGATGGTCTGCAAAGGATTCACCAGAACTTCCCCTCTGGGTGGGTTCATTCGAACAGGCTGCGACCGGACGTCCGGCGCGCGGAAAGGCGAGCGAGATCGCGGAAACGGTCGGGCCGAAAGTGGGCCGACGCTGATCGAAATTGAGGCGGTGTCAGCCATTCGCGCTTTATCGAAGCTAGCCGAGGCTTTATCACCTGTCAATGGTCCCCGATTTACCCGCCATGCGGCTTCGAGCTCCGGAATCGACGATTATTTTGCACGTTAGTTCGACGGCGATTCGGCCATTCACGAGCACACGGTCCATTTACCTGCGAAAACCAGCCCGCAGCGCGTCCCGGGCGGGCCGGCATCGATGGCCAGGTGACAGTTATGCACCTTTTACACTATTTGAGACACATCTCCGCCTGGCGCATATGCTTCTTGTCCTGGTGAATCGTCCCGAACTAGCCTGAGGTCGTCCATTTGTCTGGATGGACGCACAGCGCGGGAACGGGTACGCCATCGGGCCCCCGGCGGCGTCAGGCCTCGCACCCGGCTCCCTCCCAGTTCACTGCAAGCGCACCATCTGATGACGCTGACTACTTCTGCTTCCTGCCGACCGAAGTCCACGCCCCTTGCACGGCCGTCGGCAGACTCCTTCGAAGGAGCTTCGAAAGTCATGAGTGTCACCCCGGACGCCCTGCGCGGCGTCACCGTGTTCGTTGGCGGCCCGATCCAGCACGCCTTGGTGCCCGGCGGGATGGCGGCGCCGATCCACGATTTCCTGAGACTGACCATCGACCAGTCGCAGCAGGCCGGCGCCACCGTGCTGTCCGCGCACGTGGCCGAACGATTCGGTGCCGACACCGCTTCGTTCACCCCCGAGGAGGTGTCCGTGCGCGACTACGCGTGGATGCGCGAATGCGATGTGTTCGTGCCGGTACTGCCGGTGCTCGACGGCACCTTGCTGCGCACGGACGGCACACACATCGAACTGGGGTGGGCCAGCGCGCTGGGCCGCCCCATCGTGGGCATCACCGACCAGCCCTTCGCCGAGTCGGCCAGCCACCTGCTCAAGGGGCTCGCCCAGGTCGCGTCCGCAACGTTCCTGTCCGCCAAGGAGATCGCCAAGGACCCGGCGCTGCTGGTCGACGGCGTGCTCGCGGCGCTGGGCCGGACCAGGGCGGCGGCCTGACATGGCGGCCCCGACCCACCTGCTGGGAATGCACCTGGCCAACCCTGTCGTGGTCGGCTCCGGCCTGCTCACCGACCAGGAACGCAACATCCGCAGGCTGCTGGACGCCGGCGCGGGCGCGGTGGTCACCAAGACCATCCACCCCAACCCGCCGATCGGCCTGGACGAGCGCCTCGTCAGACTGCCCACCGGAATGATCAACAGCACCACCTACTCCAAACGGTCCGTCGATCACTGGGTGCACATCCTGCGCGACCTGACCCGGGACGGGCTGCCGGTCATCGCGTCGCTGCACGCCGACAGCCCGGCGGAACTCGCCGAGTTGGCGGCCCGGGTGGAGGCGACGGGCTGCCCGGCGCTGGAACTGGGCATCTCCTGCCTCAACGAGGAGGACGGCCTCGACGACACTCCCGAGCGGGTGCACGCCTACACCGCGGCCACCCGCGCTGCGACACGGGTGCCGTTCTCGGTCAAGCTGGCCAGCGGGGAGGGCCTGCACGCCCGGGCGTTCGCCGCCGCCCGCGCCGGCGCCGACGCGGTGACCATCAGCGACACCCTGCCCGCCGCCGCCGTGCACCCGGAGACCGGCGACCTCCAACTCGGCGGCGTGTTCGGCTACTCCGGACCGGGCATCAAGCCGCTCGTGCTGGCCTCCCTGTGGAAGCTGCGCCGAGCCGGGTTCGCCCTTCCCGTGCTGGCCTCCGGCGGCGTGCAGTCGGGCCGGGACGTGCACGACTACCTGGCGGTCGGCGCGGTGGCGGCCCAGGTGTACACCGCGCTGCACACCGACATGTACCACACGCTCGCCCGGATCGTGACCGAGACCACCGGGACGGGGAACACCGAAACGGGGAACACCGGCCACGGCCTCGCACCCGTCACCGGAGCGGACCGATCCGAGCAGGTGCAACCGTGACCCCCCGCAGCTCCGGGCCGCAGCTGTGCGACCTGAGCAGCGCCGACGTCCTGGCGGCCACCGCCGGGCGGACCGTGGTGTGGCCGGTGGGGGCCACCGAACAGCACGGTCCGCACCTGCCGCTGTCCGTGGACACCGTGCTGGCCGACGCGTTCGCCCGGCAGATCGCCTACGAGCTGAACGCCCTGACCCTGCCGGCGCAGTCCATCGCGGCGCGGTCGCTGCCGCAGAGCGGCGGCGGCCTGGCCTTCCCCGGCACCGTCTACGTGCGCGGTCGGTCCCTGCTGGCCTTCCTGGAGGACGTGCTGGAGTCGTTGTGCGCCCTGCCCTGGCGCCGACTGCTGGTCGTCAACGGCCACTTCGAGAACGAGCCGTTCCTCTTCGAGGCCCTCGACGAGGTGGGCCGACGGCCGGCGGCCGCGGGCAAGGAGTTCATCGCGCTGAGCTGGTGGAGCCTGGTCGACCCGGACTGGCTGGCCGGGCGGGTGCCGCTCTTTCCGGGCTGGCACGCCGAGCACGCGGGGATCACCGAGACCAGCCTGATGCTCTACCTCCGCCCGGACCTGGTCTCGGCCGCCCGGCCCGACCACGCCGACCCACCCCGCCCGGGGATCTACCTGCACCCCGCCGACGTGAACCGCACGACCAACCAAGGCGTCCTGTCCAGCACTTCGGGCGCCACCGTCGCCCTGGGCAAGGAACTCTTCTGGCACGTGGTCGCGGCCGCGGTCGACCTGGTGTCCCGGGGCGACGGACTTCTGCACGATCTGCACGAGGAGAAGCCTTGACCGTACCCACCCTCTGCGTGAGCAACGCCGTCGACACCCTGCGCGACTTCGCCGTCCGCGCCGACGACGTCGACGAGCTGCTCTCGGAGTGCTACGCCCAGCAGGACCAGGCGCTGTTCTGGGGGCCGCTGGACAAGATGCTCATCACCTACGAGCCGATCGGAGACCTGGACTGGCAGCGGAAGTTCCTGGAGATCGACGGTGTGGTGAACCTCAGCCCGGCGGGCCGCACCGGCTCGCTGTTCGCCGACATGCTCGCCGATCCCGAGCTGATGGCCGCCGTGGCCGCCCACGCCGGACCGGGCCGCAGACTCCGGCTGATCCCGCACACCACCACCGCCGACCTGTGGCGGTTCACCGAGGCCCTGCGCACCCGGTACGACGTGGTGACCGAACTGCCGGAGAGCCCGCCGCAGCAGGCCCTGCGCGACCTGCTGGACACCAAGACCGGCCTGCGCGACCTGGCCGCCGACCTCGGCATGACCGACGGACCCTGCCGCATCCCGCCCGGTACGCACTGCGCCGGGAAACAGGACGTGCCGGCCGCGGTCCGGGACATGCTCGCGACCGGCACACCGTGCATCGTCAAGGCGGACCGCGGCGAGGCGAGCCTCGGCCTGCTGATCTTCCGGCCCGGCGACGACGACATCGCCGAACGCCTGGCCGGGAGCACCTTCTACGACGAGGACCCGGTGGTCGTCGAGGAGTTCCTCGACGGCGACATCACCTTCCCGTCCGTGGAGTACATGGTGCCCGCGGACGCCCCGCCCCACCTCTGCTACACGACCGACATGCTGTTCGAGGGCGCCACGCACCTGCGCGGCAACGTCACCGCGCGCGAGCTGCGCCGCGCATGGTGGTACCGCCCGCTGACCGAGGGCGGGCTCCGGCTGGCCGAGGAGATGCAACGGCGCGGCTACCGCGGGCGCTTCGGCATCGACGCGATCGCCCGCGACGGCGTCGTCTACCTGCACGACCTCAACGCCCGCCGCACCGGGTCGAGCCACGTGCACGAATTCGGCGAGCACCTCATCGGCCCCGGCTACCTCGACACCCACGCGGTCGGCAACTACGACTTCTACGGCCTTCCGACCGGGCTGTACCTGCCGGAAGTGCTGCGCCTGCTCGGACCGCTCGTGGCCTCGCCCCGACACGCCGACCGGGGTGTGGTCCCGACCGAGCTGACGGACCTTCAAACTGGCAGACTGAGCTGCATGTTCTACGCCCCCAGCCTCGCCGAGCTGCACGACCTGATCGACAGAGCCAGGACGGCTCTGGACCTCGGCCGGTGAGCAGCCCGCTGCCCGTGGTCGGGACGGCCCGGCGCTGGCTGGTGCTGACCGTGGTGCTGCTGTGCTTCCTGCCCGCCGCCGTGGACGTCACCATCCTCACCATCACCGTCCCGACCCTCGCCCACGAACTGCGGGCGTCCCCGACCGAACTGCTGTGGGCGGTCGACGTGTACTCGCTCCTGATGGTCGGACTGGTGCTGGTCAGCGGGCCGTTGGGCGACCGGATCGGGCACAAGCGGCTGCTGCTGGCCGGACTGGCCGTCTTCAGCGCGGCCTCGGCACTGTGCGCGGCGGCACCGAACCCGCCGGCCCTGATCGGCGCCCGGGCACTGCTGGCGGTCGGCGCGTCGATGATCATCCCGGCCACGCTGGCGCTGATCCGGCAGACCTTCGGCGACGGCCGCGACCACGCGGTGGCCATCGGGGCGTGGAGCGCGGTCGCCGCCGGCGCCTCGGCGCTGGGACCGGTGGCCGGCGGCTTCCTGCTCCAGCACTTCTGGTGGGGCTCGATCTTCCTGGTCAACCTGCCGATCGTGGCACTGGCCGTACCCGCCGTGGCACTGCTGCTGCGCAACGAGGTCGAGTCCGAGCGGCAACCGTGGGAGGCCACCTCGCCCCTGCTCTCGATGGTGGGGTTCCTGGGCTGCGCCTACGCCATCATCGCCTTCACCCACGACGGCGTCGGCATCCCGGAGGTGGTGCTGCCGGCGGCGGCGGGCCTGACCGCGCTGGTGCTGTTCGTGCGACGGCAGCAGCGGATGCCGCACCCGATGCTGGACCTGTCCCTGTTCCGGCTGCCCGGGCTGCGCGCCGGAGTGGTGGCCTCGGTACTGCCGGTGCTGGTGATGGTCGGCTTCGAACTCCAACTGGTGCAGTACCTGCAGATCGCCAAGGGACTGTCGGCGGAGGCCGCCGCGCTGTACCTGATCCCGATGCCGTTGGCCGCGACGGTCGCGGGGCCGGTGGGCGGACTGCTCCTCTCCCGCCTGGGACAACCGCGCGCGGGCGTGCCCGCCGGCCTGCTGCTCGCGGCGACCGGATACGTCCTGGTCGCCTCCGGCACGGTGGCCCCGCTCGGGCTGGCCCTGATCGGGTTCGGCCACGGCCTGGTCCAGATGGTCGCCTCGAACCTGATCATGACCACCGCGCCGTCCTCCCTGGCAGGCGCGGCGGCGGGCATCGAGTCCGTCGCCTACGAGGCCGGCGCCGGCCTGGGGATCGCCGTCTTCGGCACGGTCACCACGGTGGCCTACCGACTGCTCCTCCCCCCGGGCACGTCATCGTCCCCGCTGGACGCGGGCGCCTCCCCGGAAACCGCCCGGGCCTTCACCGAGGCCTTCCACTCCACCACCTGGCTGGCTGCCGCCCTCACCCTGGCCACGATCCTCCCGGCCACCGCGAGGAGGGCGTCGGCGCGGTCCGGAACACCCGGCGCAGCCACGAACGCCTCGACTTCCCCGATCCCGTCGAGTCCGGGGACGAGCAGCACTTCGGGGACGAGCAGCACGCCGAGCAGGAAACAGCCGAACGAACGGACCTGAAAGCCCGTCAAGCAGACCCCGACGGCGCCCTCACTACTGCTGCCCGGATGCCGGTAGCGTTGAGGCCGTCCGCGATCCCGAGCACGTCACCCAGGACCCGCCCTACGTCGTGGTCGGTGTGGACGGCAGCCCTCGCGGCGCCCGAGCCATGGCTCTTCGTGTCCGTCATGTCGACCGCGCTTGAATACGCGGCACCTCGACCTGCGGGCCTACCAGTCCCGGGGCCGGAGCCTTCACTGCGTGATGAGGACGGCGGCTCCGGTGATCCGGTCCGCCGCGAGGTCGGCCAGCGCGGCGTCGGCACGGTTCATGGGGTAGCGCTGCACGTGCACCGCCGGGTGGTGCCGGGCGACTTCCGCGAGGTAGGCGAGGCCGTCCTCACGGGTGTTGGCGGTGACGCTGCGCAGACTGCGCTCCTGGAAGAGGTGCCGCTGGTAGTCGAGGGCGGGAACGTCGGTGAGGTGGATCCCGGCCACCGCCAGCGTGCCGCCGCGGTCCAGCGCGGCGAGCGCGACCGGCACCAGGTCGCCGACCGGGGCGAACAGGATCGCCGAGTCGAGGGGTTCGGGCGGTGTGCCGTAGGCGTCGCCGACGGAGGACGCGCCCAGCTCCAGGGCCAGGCGCCGGGCGCTCGCGGCCCGGGTGAGGACGTGCACGGTGGCGCCCCGGGCGAGCGCGAGCTGCGCGGTGAGGTGCCCGGAGGCGCCGAGGCCGTAGATGCCCAGCCGTCCGCCGGGCGGCAGCTGCGCGCGTTCCAGGGCGCGGTAGCCGATGATGCCGGCGCACAGCAGCGGGGCGAGGTCCTCGTCGGGCGGCCCCTCGGGGAGCGGGTAGGCGTACCCGGCGTCCACGAGGGTGTGTCCGGCGTAGCCGCCCTGGACGTCCCAACCGGTGTACCGGGAGTTCGGGCAGAGGTTCTCGCGGCCGGCCCGGCAGTACCGGCAGTCGCCGCAGGTGCTCGCGAGCCAGGCCGCGCCGACCCGGTCGCCGGGAGAGAAGTCCCGCACCTCCCGGCCCGTGCTCAGCACCCGGCCGACGATCTCGTGCCCCGGTGTGCAGGCGGGCCGGTGCGGCGGAAGGTCGCCCTCGGCCAGGTGCAGATCGGTGCGGCACACTCCACAGGCCCCGACCTCGATCAACAACTCCTGGGGTCCGGGCGGTTCCAGCATCCGCTCCACCCGGCGCAGCGGGGACGAGCACATCGGGCCGGGGCGCTCCACCACCCAGGCCGTGGTGCGCTGCCCTGCACTTTCGGCTGCTGTCATGGCCATTCCTCCGACAGGGGTCTTCCGCGGTCGGCGCCGCCTGCTCACACCTCGGTCGAGGCCGACCGCGTTGAGCGCGGTGCGAACGCGTGCCGCCCCGAGCGGTCCGGAGCGGGAGCCGATCGCGGGACGTCACAGGAGGGGTCGGCCGGTCGGGAGCGGAGCGCCGTCCGCCACTGACCGTGGTCACCCGCCTGTCCGTGCGCCTTCCGTCGGGGCGCCCGCGGCGGCCAGGAGCTCGGTGGCGGTGCGGGTGTTGGCCGGTTCGCATGCCGCCGTCATCAGCCACTCGGCGGTCGGGGCCTCGGTCTCGGGGGGAATCACCAGGAGGTCCAGTCGCCGGGGCACGAAGGAACACACCACCACCTCCTCCGCGTCCTGTTCCTGTTCGAACCAGCCGACGTGGATGACATGGCCGGTGACCGGGACGCGCCGGGGGATGACCGGCCAGTGCGCCGGGTTCACGGTGACGCGGAGGATCTCTCCCCACGACGGGGCCAGCGTCGCCGCCAGCGGGGGGAGTTCACGAAGGAGGTCGCGGGAACGGGGCCACCAGGCCCCGCCCAGCCGCCCCGGGGCGACGCCCTCGGGGACCAGCGAGAGCCGCGCGGGCGGCTCCGGGTGGGACGCCCGGGCGCCGCCGGGCTCGGAGGTTGCGGTCATGTCGGAACACCTGCCCTTGGCTCGCCTGGGTCGGCCTGACACTGTCGCCGGGGCACCACGGACCGAACCCGCAGGCCGCGGACAGTGGCTCTTCCACCGTACTCCGGACGCCGGCGGCGCCCCGGGGGAAGAGGAGCGGCGGGCGGATGGGCCGACCGGGCGCGGGGAGGCACCCCGCCCGATCAGGTGCGCTCGGTTTCGGTGACGGCGGGCGGCTGCTGCTCGCGAACCGCAGGCCTCGACCGTCCGCGGTTCGGTGTCATGACGCCCCCGCCCGGTGCCCTTCCACCGCCCGGCGGACCTCGGCGACGACGCGCGGCACCGCGTCGACGACAGCCGGGCTCAGGCCCTCGCCGATCGAGAAGTCCACGCCCTCCACCGCGACGATTCACCTGGCCCGGCCGCGGGTGGGAGGTTCCCGCACCCTCTCCCCCGTTCCCGCCCACAGGCCCCGCCCTACCCGGACGGATGGTTCTGCCTGGGCGCGGGCGACGAATGGAAGCCCGGCACGGTACGCACCCGCAGGCTCAAGGACGAGGACGTGGCGCGCAGCTCAGCCCTCCCACGGCCCAGGGGCCCGTCGCCACCGTCCACCTCCAGTTCCGCGACAGTCCGCTGCCGCTCCTGGGGAACCTGGTCACGGAGTTGGAGGCGACCCCCTACGGACTCGGCGCGGACCGGGAGTAGGCCGTAGTGGAGAACGCCATCTCACTGGTCGGTACCGTCGCCTCGCCAATGGACTGCCCACCAGACCCGGCAGGCGCAGACGTTGCACACCGCCGCCCGGCCGCCACCGGTTCGCACGGCGGGTAAGCCATCGCCGGAAGGTGTCCGGGCGGTCTGCCGCGGCGCTCTTCGGGTGATCCGGATCTGCCGGGCGTGCCGACGCCGTCGCCTGTGCGTTGGACGGGCGTATCCGCGTGTCGGCCGCCGTGGCCGGCCCCTGACTCTGGAGTGCGCTGTGAAGAAGTCCCCCGTGCGCCTTGCCGCCGTCGCCGTCCTGGCGTTCGCGGCGCTGGCCCCCTCCTCGGCCTCGGCCCAGGCGCCCGGTGCGCTGCTCCCGCCGCTCCAACTGCGCGGCGGGACGCCCTTCGACTACTGTCTGACCGATACCGCCGCCAAGGCCCTCTCCGACGCCGGCGTCACCTTCGACGCGGTCGCACCCGCGACACTGGTCACCCTGAACGGCCACCAGTGCATGCACTCGATGCTCGACAGCGGCGAGATCAACACCGACCTGTCCGGCCTCACCGGCCGGGCCCGAGGCGGCTTCGCCTTCCAACGCGACGGGCAGCGCTCCGAGTTCGCAAACCTGGAGCTGGCGATGAAGCTCGACCGCACCAGCGTCATCACCACCGAGCACCTCGGCCGGCGCATCGACACGCTCACCGTCACCGACGAGGGCATCAGGCTCTCCCTGACCAAGGTCAGCGCCGAGAACACCCCCGTCAACCTGGCCGCGCCGGCCGCGAACGCCCTCTCCCAGGAGTTCGGCACCAGTCCGCTCGCCACCGGGGAACAGCTCTTCTCCGCCACCCTCAGCTTCGACGTCCTCCAGGGACTCACCGGACTCAGCACCGGCCTGTAGGGCGGACGCGGTCTGGGCGGCCCGCGGAGGCCGCGCCCCTTGAAGCACCCGCCCCGGGTCAGCCGAGCGAGGATCCGGCTGCGCCGAGGGTGTCCCGCAGCCACTGCTCGACGCCTGCCACGTGCACCGTCGCCCAGGCGTGCGCGACGTCGGGGCGGCGGTGGGCGATGGCGTCGAGGATGGCGCGGTGCTGCTGGCGGGTCCGGTCGACCGCGCCTTCCTCGGTCAGCCCGCGCCAGATCCTCGCCCGGGCGGTCGGGCCGGACAGACCGTCGACGAGCGAGCACAGGACGGTGTTGCCCGAACCGGCCGCGATCCTGTGGTGGAACTCCAGGTCGTTGTCGATCAGCTCTTGCAGGGGGGCGTCGTCACGCAGGCTCTCCAGGACCTCTCCGAGCGCGGCGATGTCCTCGTCCGGCATCACTCGGGCGGCCATGGCCGCGGCGGCGGGCTCCAGGATGCGGCGGACCTCCAGGAACTCCAGCACCGAGTCGTCCTGGTGGAAGTCGACGACGAAGCCCAGCGCGTCCAGCAGCAGGTTGGGCTCCAGACTCGTCACGTACGTGCCGTCTCCCTGGCGTACGTCGAGCACCCGGATGAGCGAGAGAGCTTTCACCGCCTCACGCAGGGAGTTGCGCGACAGACCGAGCCGCTCGGCCAGGTCGGCCTCCTTGGGGAGTCGCGAACCGGGGCGCAGCTCACCACTGACGATCATGGCTTTGATCTTCTCGATCGCCGAGTCGGTGACTGGCACGCCGATGCCTCCCTGGTCCTGATCCCTGCAGCATAGTCTCCCCGACACCCACCCGGAGCTGGCCTTGATCGCGACCGGTCAAGACCATCCGGCACGTCCCTCCGCGGGCTGGCACGGGGCGCCGAGCCCGTACACGCGGACCGCGTTGTGCCGGAACACCGCGTCCTCCTCCCCCGCGCTGAGCCCGTCCGCGAGGTGCCGGGTGATCCGGGCGACCTCGGCGTAGCCGGCCTCCAGGGTGCACACCGGCCAGTCGGAACCGAAGAGGAGCCGTTCCGGGCCGAAGGCCTCCAGGGCGGTGTCGGCGTAGGGCCTGAGGTCCGCCGTCCGCCACCGGCCGGGGGCGGCCTCGGTCACCAGGCCGGAAAGCTTTCCCACGGTGTTGGGCAGCGCGGCCAGGCGGCGCAGGTCCGCTGCCCAGGGGTCGAGCGCGCCGTCGGCGATCGGGGGCTTGCCGAGGTGGTCGAGGACGAACGTCAGGCCGGTGTGCCGGGCGGCCGCGAGGGCGGCGGCGGGCAGCTGGTGCGGCTTGACGACGAGGTCGTAGGCGAGACCGGCCTCGGCGACGGCGAGCAGGCCGCGCTGGACGTCGGGACGCAGCAGCCACTCGGGGTCGGGCTCCTCCTGGACCTGGTGCCTGATGCCCACCAGCCGTTCCCCGCCGGGGAGTTCACGCAGGGCGGCGATCGCGTCGGCAACGCCGGGGGCGGTGAGGTCGGTCCAGCCGACGACGCCGGCGATCAGGTCGCTGCCGTCGGCCAGCGCCAGCAGTTCGGGGGTCTCCTCGGGGACGCAGACGGTCTGCACGACGACCGTGGCGACCACTCCGGCCGCCGCGGCTTCGGGGGCGAGGTCGGCGGCGGTGAAGGAGCGGGCCAGGGGAGCGAGGGCCTCGCCGCTGATCCAGGGCTGCGGCCGCGCGCCGAGGTCCCAGACGTGGTGGTGCGCGTCGACGATCTGACGTCCGGTCACAGTTCCCACACGGCCGGGAGCCCGGCCCCGGCGCCGGCGTTCGAGTAGTCGTGGCTGATGTCGAGCAGTTCGCCCATCCTCTCCTGCCAGGCGGTGTTGACCGGGAGGTGCTCCAGTTCGGCGAGGAGCCGGGCGTAGTCCTCGCACTCCAGCAGGTGGAACAGCTCGCAACCGCTGCGCCAGATCGTCCACGAGGTGGCGCCGGCAGCCCGGATGGCTGCGACGAGTTCGGCGGGCACGTCCCGGTGGGCGGCCTCGTACTCGGCGATCCGGTCCGGGCGGAGGCGGGTGTGCAGGGCGACTCTCATGGCTGCTCCGGGTGGGTGGGGTGGTCGACGATGACGACGTGCAGGGTGCGGGGGCCGTGCACGCCCTCGACGCGGTCGAGTTCGATGTCGCTGGTGGCAGAAGGGCCCGAGATGAAGGTCAGCGGCAGCGCGGGGTCGAGGCGGGCGAGGGCGTCGGGGACGTCGGCGGCGATCTGTCCGGCGCGGATGACGCACAGATGGTAGTCGGGGACGAGGGTGAGGGCGCGGCGGCCCTGGCCCGGGCCGGTGTCGAGGACGATGGTCCCGGTGACGGCGATGCCGGCGGCGGCGAGGGTGCAGGCGCCGTCCAGGGCGTTCAGGGCCTGGACGTCCAGCGGTTCCGGGTGCCACTGCCAGTCGCCGGGCGGCAGCAGCTCGACGGGAAAGCCGCTGGGCAGTGCCAGGTTGCTCGCCCCGGCTGCGGTGAGCGCGGCGGCGATGGCGGCCGACAGGCCCGCCTGGTCGGTGCGGGTGACGTCCGCGCGGTAGTCGGCGACCCGCTCGGCGAACAGGGCGACGGTGTCCTCGCCCGGCTCGGTGTGGCTGCGGCGGTAGGTCCGGGGTACGGGGACGTCGTCGGACCGTTCGTCGGCGGGGACGTCGGCGAGCGCCGCCCGGATGCGGCCGAGAACCGCCTCACGGCTGCTCATCGTTCACCTTCCCTGTTCTTGCGCCACCAGGTGCGGAAGGACTCTGCCGGAGGTGCGGGGGTGTCGCGGGTGTCGGACCAGCCGTGCAGCGGGCCCGGCAGCCGGCCGATCCGCCCCTCCCTGGCGAGGGCCCTGCCGCCGAGCGCGACGGCCTTCTGGGCCGCGGAGAGCAGGCGCGGGGAGTCGAGGACGGTGGCAGCGGCCTTCATGGCCAGCGCCTCGGCTCCCCGAGGCTTGCTCTCGACGGTCTTGGCCCGCAGGTGGGCCAGCACCTCCGGGATGTTGATCTTCACCGGGCAGGCGTCGTAGCAGGCGCCGCACAGGGTGGAGGCGAACGGCAGGGACGCCGCGTTCTCCACGCCGACCAGTTGCGGGGTGAGGACGGCGCCGATCGGTCCTGGGTAGACCGAGCCGTAGGCGTGGCCGCCGGTGCGCTCGAAGACGGGGCAGACGTTGAGGCAGGCCGAGCAGCGGATGCAGCCGAGTACCTGCCGTCCGACCTCGTCGGCGAGGGTGTCGGTGCGGCCGTTGTCGAGCAGCACCAGGTGGAACTCCCTGGGGCCGTCGCCGTCGGTGGTGCCGGTCCAGGTGGAGGTGTAGGGGTTCATCCGCTCACCGGTGGAGGAGCGGGGCAGCAACTGGAGGAAGACCTCCAGGTCCTGCCAGGTCGGGACGGTCTTCTCGATGCCCATGACGGTGATGAGGGTTTCGGGCAGGGTGAGGCACATCCGGCCGTTGCCCTCGGACTCCACGACGACGACCGTGCCGGTGTCGGCGACGGCGAAGTTGGCGCCCGAGACGGCCACCTTGGCGGTGAGGAACTTCTCCCTCAGGTGCAGGCGGGCGGCTTCGGCGAGTTCACGCGGGTCGTCGCCGAGGTTCTCCGGTGCGGGCTTCCCCCAGTGGGCCATTTCGGCGAGGAAGAGGTCGCGGATCTCGGTCCGGTTGCGGTGGATCGCGGGGACGAGGATGTGGGAGGGGCGGTCGTCGCCGAGTTGGACGATGAGTTCGGCGAGGTCCGTCTCGTAGGCGGTGATGCCGGCTTCGGCGAGGGCCTCGTTGAGGCCGATCTCCTGGGTCGCCATGGACTTGATCTTCACGACCTCGCGTTCGCCGGTGGCCCGCACGAGTTCGGTGACGATGCGGTTGGCCTCGGCGGCGTCCGAGGCCCAGTGCACGGTGCCGCCCGCGGCGGTGACGGCGGCCTCCAACTGGACGAGGTAGCGGTCGAGGTGGCGTGAGGTGCGGTTCTTGATCGCGGCGGCAGCGTCCCGCAGGTGCTCCCAGTCGTCCAACTCGGAGGCGACGGCCAGCCGCTTGTCGCGGATGGTGGTGGTGGCGCGTTTCAGATTGGCGCGCAGCCGGGTGTTGCCGAGCGCCTCGCGGGCGGCGTCGGGAAAGGACGGGGAACCGAGCCAGACGACGCCACGGCCGCCGGGCTTGCTCATCGTGCGGTTCCTTCGGTGGCGGCGAGGATCTCGGCCAGGTGCAGGGTCCGCACGGTCGCGCCCCGGCGGGACAGTCCGCCGCCGATGTGCATCAGGCAGGAGTTGTCGGCGGCGCACAGGACCTCGGCTCCGCTGTCCAGGACGGCGGCGTTCTTGTCGGCGAGCATCGCGGCGGAGGTGTCGGCGTTCTTCACGGCGAAGGTGCCGCCGAAGCCGCAGCAGGAGTCGGCCGCGGGCAGGTCGACCAGGTCGATGTCCTCGACGGCGCGCAGCAGCCGGTCCGGGCGGTCGCCGAGACGCAGGCCGCGCAGGGAGTGGCAGGTGGGGTGGTAGGCGACCCGGTGCGGGAAGCGGGCACCGACGTCCGTGACGCCGAGCACGCCGGTCAGGAACTCGGTGAACTCGTGCACCCGGGGCACCAGTTCGGTGACCTGTCGGAGGAGCGAGGCGGTGCCGTGCCGTTCAGCGAGCAGGGGGTGGTTGTCACGGACCATCCCGGCGCAGGAGGCGGACGGCGTGACCACGGCGTCGTAGTCGGCGAAGGCCCGGACGAAGCGGGTCACCAGCGGGACGGCGTCGGGGCGGTAGCCGGTATTGAAGTGCATCTGGCCGCAGCAGGTCTGTTCCTGGGGGAACTCGACACGGTGGCCGAGCCGCTCCAGCACCGTCACCACCGCGCGGCCGGTGTCGGGGAAGAGGGTGTCGTTGAAGCAGGTGATGAACAGGGCGATGCGCATCAGCTCACCTCCCCGGGGGTCGGGACGTCCGCGGGAAGCAGTCCGCGGTGCTTGAGCTCGGCCCAGAGCGCCGCCGGAACGGGGTGGTCGAGCATGGCGGCGGCGTCCCGGGCCTCGCCGGCGCTGCGGGTGCCGACCAGCACGCTCGCCACCGCCGGATGCCCGAACGGGAACTTCAGGGCGGCGGCGCGCAGCGGGACGCTGTGCCGCTCGCAGACGGCCCTGAGGTCGGTGGCCCTGGTGAGCAGGTCTGTGGGGGCCGCGGTGTAGTCGAAGGTGGCGCCGGGCCGCGGGTCGGCGAGCAGGCCGGAGTTGAAGACGCCGCCGATCACGACGCCGACGCCGCGCCGGTGGGCCAGGGGCAGCAGTTCCGCAAGGCCCTGCTGGTCGAGGAGGCTGTAGCGGCCGGCGAGCAGGACGGCGTCGAGGTCGGTCTCGCGGATGAACCGGGCGGGCAGCCCGGCCTGGTTCATGCCGACGCCGATCGCTCCCAGGACGCCTTCGGCGCGCAGGCGTTCGAGTTCCGGGTAGGCCTCGGTGAGTGCCTGTTCGGCGTGGTCGTCGGGGTCGTGCAGGTACGCGATGTCGATCCGGTCGAGGCCGAGCCGGTCCAGGCTGTCCTCGATGGAGCGGCGCACGCCCCGGGCGCTGAAGTCCCAGACGCGGTGGTGGGTGGCGGGCACGGCGAAGCCGTTGGCCAGGTCGTCGCCGTCGCCGGAGGGGGCCGGCTCCAGCAGGCGTCCGACCTTTGTGGAGATCGTGTACTGGTCCCGGGGGAACGCGCGCAGGGCGGCGCCGAGTCGCCGCTCGGACAGGCCCAGGCCGTAGTGCGGGGCGGTGTCGAAGTACCGTACGCCGCACTCCCAGGCGGCGGTGACGGCCTGTTCGGCCTGCTCGTCGGTGACCGGGGTGAACAGGTTGCCGATGCCGGCGGCGCCGAAGGCGAGTTCGGTCACCTGGGCCCTGCTGCGGCCGAGGGGGTGGTGGCGCGGCTTCACGGGCGTGGCTCCGGTCGCAGGCGCAGGCCGGCCATGCCGCCGTCGACGGCGAGCGCGGTGCCCGTGACGCTGGCGGCGGCCGGGGAGGCGAGGTAGGCGATGGCGGCGGCGACCTCCTCGGCGGTGACCAGCCGGCCGGTGGGCTGGCGGGCGTTCAGTGCGGAGCGCTCGGCGGCCGGGTCGTCGGCCGCGTCGAGCAGCCGTCCGACCCACGGGGTGTCGACGGTGCCCGGGTTGACGCAGTTGACCCGGATGCCTTCGCGGACGTGGTCGGCTGCCATGGCCAGGGTGAGCGAGTGGACGGCGCCCTTGCTCGCCGAGTACAGCGCGCGCTGGGGCAGTCCGGCCGTGGCGGCGATGGAGCAGGTGTTGACCACCGAGGCGGAGTCGGAGCGGCGCAGGTGGGGCAGGGCGGCGCGGGTGGTGCGGACGATGCCGAGCACGTTGACGTCCAGGACGTGGTGCCACTGCTCGTCCGAGTTGTCCTCCACGGTTCCGGCGGCGCCGATGCCGGCGTTGTTGACCAGGATGTCGATCCCGCCGAGCGCCTCGGCCGCCGCCTGGACGGCCTCGCGTACGGAGCGGTCATCGGCGACGTCGGCGGTGAAGCCGCGCAGCGGGGCGCGGACGCCGCTCGGGTCGAGGTCGAGGACGGCGACGTCCGCTCCGCGTGCGCCGAGCAACCGGGCGGTGGCCAGTCCGATGCCGGAGGCACCGCCGGTGACCAGGGCGGTGAGCCCGTCGAGGTCGGTCGTCATGAGCGCTCCTCCTTGTCGCCGCCGGCCAGGTCGGCTGCCCAGAACGTGCCGTCGGGGTAGGTGTAGGTGTCGATGGCGGCCTGGTGCATGGTGGCGGAGAACCCGGGCACGGTGGGTGCCCGGTAGCGGCCGCCGTCGATGACCACGGGGTCGAGGAAGTGCTGGTGGAGGTGGTCGACGTACTCGATGACGCGGTCCTCGGTGGTGCCGGAGAGCGCGACGTAGTCGAACATCGACAGGTGCTGGACGAGTTCGCACAGGCCCACGCCGCCGGCGTGCGGGCACACGGGGACGCCGAACCTGGCGGCGAGCAGCAGGATGGCGAGGTTCTCGTTCACGCCGGCCACCCGGGCCGAGTCCAGTTGGAGGACGTCGATGGCGCCGGCCTGGAGCAGCTGTTTGAAGACGATGCGGTTCTGCACGTGCTCGCCGGTGGCGACCTTGACGGGGTGGACACCGCGCCGGACGGTGGCGTGGCCGAGCACGTCGTCCGGGCTGGTCGGCTCCTCGATCCAGTAGGGGTCGAACTCGGCGAGCTGGTTCGTCCACTCGATCGCCTCGGCGACGTTCCAGCGCTGGTTGGCGTCGATCGCCATCCGGATGTCCGGACCGACGGCCTCGCGGGCGGCGCGGCAGCGGCGGATGTCGTCCTCCAGGTCCGCGCCGACCTTCAGCTTGATCTGGGTGAAGCCGTCGGCCACCGCCTCCTTGGCGAGGCGGGTGAGCTTCTCGTCGCTGTAGCCGAGCCAGCCGGGCGAGGTGGTGTAGGCGGGGTAGCCGCGGCGCAGGAGTTCGGCGGCCCGCCCGGGTGCGCCCTGTCTGCCCTTGCGCAGCAGTTCGAGGGCCTCATCAGGCGTCAGCGCGTCGGCGATGTAGCGGAAGTCGACCTGGGACACCAGCCATGCGGGGTCGGCGTCGGCCAGCAGCTGCCACAGCGGCTTGCCCTCACGCTTGGCGGCGAGGTCCCAGACGGCGTTGACGACGGCTCCGATCGCCATGTGCATCACGCCCTTCTCGGGTCCGAGCCAGCGCAGCTGGCTGTCACCGATCAGGTCGCGGTACAGGGAGCCGGGGTCGGCGCACAGCTGGGCGACGGACCGTCCGACGACGTGCGGGCGCAGCGCGTCGATGGCGGCGACCTGGACGTCGTTGCCGCGACCGATGGTGAAGGTGAACCCGTGGCCCTCGTGGCCGCCCGCGGAGGCGCGCAGGACGACGTAGGCGGCGGAGTAGTCGGGGTCGGGATTCATGGCGTCGGACCCGTCCAGCTCCCGCGAGGTGGGGAAGCGGATGTCGTAGGTGTCGACGGCGGTGATCCGCGCTGTGGTTGCGGACAACGTGGTGCCTTTCAGGCGTTGGAGAAGGTCTGGCGCTGGGTGCCGAGGCCGTCGATGGCCAGTTCGACGGTGTCGCCCGCGCGCAGGTAGGGGGTGCCGGGCAGCCCCAGGGCCACGCCGGCCGGGGTGCCGGTGTTGATGACGTCTCCGGGCCGCAGCACCATGTACTGGCTGAGGTACCAGACCAGGTACGGGACGTCGAAGATCATGTTCTTGGTGCTGCCGCTCTGCCGCTGCTCGCCGTTGACGGCCAGACGAAGGCCGAGGGCCTGCACGTCGCCGGCCTCGTCCGGGGTGACCAGCCAGGGGCCGAGCGGGTTGAAGGTCTCACAGGACTTGCCGAGGTCCCACTGCCCGGAGTACTCGAGCTGGAACTCCCGCTCGGACACGTCGTTGCTGATCGCGTAGCCCGCGACATGGGCGAGGGCCTGTCGGGGCGAGTCCAGGTAGCGGGCCTCGCGGCCGATCACGACCGCGAGTTCGACCTCCCAGTCGGTCTTGGCCGAGCCGCGCGGGATCAGCACCTGGTCACAGGGACCGACCACGGCGGACGGGTCCTTCATGAAGACCACCGGCCGGGCGGGGACGGCAGCGCCGGTCTCCTCGGCGTGGTCGCGGTAGTTGAGGCCGATGCAGACGACCTTGCCCGGCCGGGCGACGGGGGCGCCGATCCGCAGGCCGACCGGGTCGATCGCAGGGAGCTCTCCGGCGGCCAGGGCGGCGCGAACGCGGTCGATCCCGTCCGAGGCGAGGAACGCCCCGTCGATGTCACCGGTCAGGCCCGAGAGCGCGAAGACCCGGCCGTCGTCGCCGAGGGCTGCCGGAGCCTCTTCTCCCGCCGGTCCGATCCGCATGAGCTTCATGCCATGGCTCCTGTCATAGGTCTGCGGGCCGGGGTTCTTCACCGGGCCGACACATCGGATGAATCCTCGACGCCCTGACCATACGAGTGTCGGCCACGCACCGCAAGAAGTCCTCCGATGTCTGTCGGCGCCCGTCGGGGTCAGGAGCCGAACATCTCCTAACTGTTCATCAAATCTCCAGCTCAGAGAGGAGATGACAGCTCGTTATCATCCAACATGGAGGCCCGGACGTTACGGTTGAGATTCGCCCGAGGTTTCCCTATTGTCAGTCACGTGCCAAGCTCGTATGGTCCTCGTGATCGCAAGCCATCCGATGACTGCGGGGAGCACGATCCAGCGCGCCTGCCACGACCCGCCGCATCCATGGCCTCCCTCCTGGATGACGGCCGGGAGGGGAGGTCCGGCTCAACCACCCCCGCTTCACCTCCCGGGGGGACAGGCCTCTCCGCCTCCCGCCACACCGGCTCCCCACCCTCGCAGGGGAGCCCGGACATCCCAGCCAAGGAGATCAGCACCATGAAGCCTCGCTCCTCCAGAATCGCGGCCACGGCCGCCGCCGTAGTCGTCCTGGCGGGGGCCGCCACGGCCTGCAACCGCGGCAGCACGACGGACTCCGCCGCCGGCGGCAAGCCGGCGCTCGGGATCGACCTGCCGCGTGCGGACTCCGACTTCTGGAACTCCTACGCGCAGTACATCAAGCAGGACGCCTCCGCCCAGGGCCTCAACACCCTGCCGGTGAGCAACTCGCAGAACGACGTCACCAAGCTGGTCGCCAACGTCCAGGTCTTCCAGAACACCGGCGCCAAGGCCGTCGTCATGGCCCCGCAGGACACCGGCGCGATCGCCTCCACCCTCGACCAGCTGACCGCCAAGAAGATCCCCGTGGTCAGCATCGACACCCGCCCCGACAAGGGGAACGTCTACATGGTGGTGCGCGCCGACAACAAGGCGTACGGCACCAAGGCCTGTGAGTTCCTCGGCCAGCAGCTCGGCGGCAAGGGCAAGGTCGCCGAACTCCAGGGCGCGCTGAGCTCCGTCAACGGCCGCGACCGCTCCGAGGCCTTCGCCGCCTGCATGAAGGAGAAGTTCCCCGACATCCTGGTGATCGAGCTGGCCACCGACTGGAAGGGCGACGTCGCCTCCGCCAAGCTCCAGTCCACCCTCGCCGCCAACCCGGACCTGGGCGGCGTCTACCTGCAGGCCGGCGGTGTCTTCCTGCAGCCCACCATCGCCCTGCTCCAGCAGAAGGGCCTGCTCAAGCCCGCCGGCGAGCCCGGTCACATCGCCATCGTCTCCAACGACGGCATCCCGCAGGAGTTCGACGCGATCCGCAAGGGCGACATCGACGCGACCGTCTCCCAGCCCGCCGATCTCTACGCCAAGTACGCGCTGTTCTACGCGCAGGCCGCGGCCGAGGGCAAGACCTTCCAACCCGGTGCCACCGACCACCAGTCGACCATCATCTCCCTGCCCAACGGCCTGGAGGACCAGCTCCCCGCTCCCCTGGTCACCAAGGAGAACGTCGACGACAAGTCCCTCTGGGGCAACGGCGTAGGCAAGTAGCCCACCGACCCCTCGTGCGTGGCGGCCCGGACCCCCCTTCCCGGGCCGCCACGCACGGATCCTGCGGAAAGGACGTCCCCGCCATGGCGGACCCCAGCCCCGTCCGGGGCCCCGTCGTCGAGGCTGACGGGATCAGCAAGCGCTTCGGCGCCACCGTCGCCCTCAGCGACGCCCGCATCTCGGTCGCGCCCGGCGAGTCGCACGCCCTGGTAGGGCGCAACGGCGCGGGCAAGTCCACGCTCGTGTCGATCCTCACCGGCCTGCAGAACCCCGACACCGGCACCCTGCGCTTCGACGGCGAGCAGGCCCCGGCCCCCGGTGACACCGACGCCTGGCGGTCCAGGGTCGCCTGCGTCTACCAGCGCTCCACCATCATCCCCGCGCTGACCGTCGCCGAGAACCTCTTCCTGGACAGGCAGAGCAAAGGCGCCCTGCGCCCGATCAGCTGGAAACAGCTGCGCGGCCGCGCTACCGAGTTGCTCGCCGAGTACGGCGTGGACGTCGCCCCGACCGCGCGCGCCGAGGACCTGAGTGTCGAGCAGCGCCAGTTCGTCGAGATCGCCCGGGCGCTGTCCTTCGGGGCCCGCTTCATCATCCTGGACGAGCCCACCGCCAAGCTCGACGCGCGCGGCATCGAGCGGCTCTTCGACAAGCTGCGCTCACTGCAGGAACAGGGCGTCGCCTTCCTGTTCATCTCCCATCACCTGCAGGAGGTCTACGACCTCTGCACCACCGTCACGGTCTACCGCGACGCCCGGCACATCATCACCGCGCCAGTCGCCGAACTCGACCAGCAGGCCTTGGTGGAGGCGATGACCGGCGAGAGCTCCCGGGACAGCGGGCCCGCCTGGTCGGTGACCGGCCGGACGCGCCCCGACGGTGCCCCGCTGCTGGACGTCTCGGGCCTGAGCCTGGCCGGCGCCTACCAGGACTTCTCCCTGACCGCGCACGCCGGCGAGGTCGTGGGCCTGGCCGGCGCGGCCGCCAGCGGCAACGTCCGGCTCGGCGAGACCATCGCCGGTCTGCACCGCCCGCAGGCCGGCACGATCACCGTCGCGGGCCGCCCGGTGCGCACCGGGCGCGTTCCCGCCGCTCTCGCGGCCGGCATCGGGTTCGTGCCCGAGGACCGGCACATCCAGGGCCTCATCCCGCAGCGCAGTGTCGCCGAGAACGCCACCCTGACCGTCACCGACCAGCTCGGGCCCTTCGGCACGGTGCTGCCCTCCCGTACCCGGGCCTTCGCCGAACGGATGATCGGCGACCTCGACATCAAGACACCCGGCCCCTCGGCCCCGGTGTCCGCGCTGTCCGGCGGCAACCAGCAGAAGGTGGTCATCGCGCGGGCCCTGGCCACCGAGCCGCACGTCCTGGTGGCCATCCGGCCCACCAACGGCGTCGACGTCAAATCCAAGGAGTCCCTGCTCGGCACCGTCCGCGAGGTCGCCGACGCCGGGAGGAGCGCTCTGATCGTGTCCGACGAACTCGACGACCTGCGGGTCTGCGACCGCGTCCTGGCCATGTTCCACGGCCGCGTCGTCGCCGAGTTCGAGCACGGCTGGAGCGACGAACAGCTGGTCGCAGCCATGGAGGGCATGTCCGGCCCGACCGACACGAAGGAACGCAATGTCTCCCACCACTGAGGTCAGCCCGCGCGCGGCCACCGCCGGCACCGCACCGGCCGGCCGGCGCTTCGACCTCGCCCGCTACCGCGACCTGTCGCTCGTACCGGTCCTGCTCGTCCTCGGCGTCATCGGCTTCGTCGTCTCACCCGCCTTCCTCACCTCCGACAACCTCCTGGGCGTCGGCCAGCAGGCCACCGAACTGAGCCTGCTGGTGCTGGCCGAGGCGCTGATCCTGATCGTCGGCCGGATGGACCTGTCCCTGGAATCCACGATCGGCGTGGCCCCCGTCATCGCCGTCTGGCTGGTCCTCCCCGACCACGGCGCGCGCTTCAACGGCCTCGGGCTCCTGCCCTCCTGGACGGCCATCCCGCTGTGCCTGGCCGTCGGCGCGCTGATCGGGGCGATCAACGGGTTCCTGATCCTCAAGCTGCGCCTCAACGGCTTCATCGTCACCCTCGGCGCGCTCACCCTGCTCCGCGGCCTCCAGGTCGCGATCTCCCAGGGCCAGTCGATCGTCAACCTGCCCGGCTCCTTCACCTACCTCGGCAGCACCAGCTGGCTCGGCGTCCCCGCGGCGATCTGGATCTGCGCCCTGCTCTTCCTGGCCGGCGGCTGTGCCCTCGCCTGGCTCCGCCACGGCCGCGCCCTGTACGCGATCGGCGGCAACTCCGAGGCCGCCCGCGCCGCCGGCATCCGGGTCGACCGGATCACCTGGACCGTGCTGATCCTCGGCGGCCTGCTGGCCGCCTTCGCCGGCGTCCTCTACACCGGCCACTACGGCTCCATCTCCGCCGACCAGGGCAACGGGTGGATCTTCCAGGTCTTCGCCGCCACCGTCATCGGCGGCGTCAGCCTCAACGGCGGCCGCGGCACCCTCTTCGGCGCCCTGACCGGTGTGCTGACCCTCCAGCTCGTGGTCAACGTCATGACCCTCGCGGGCGTGCCGCCGCTGTGGAACCAGTTCCTCAACGGCGCGATCATCATCGTCGCGCTGATCATCTCCCGCTTCGCCTCGGGCGAGAAACAGGAGTGACGGGGTCCCCCGGCCCGAGAGCCACCGAAGCGACGCGACCAGCTCCGCGGGAACCGGTCGCGCCGCTTCGGCCTCCCCTGCCCCGCCCCCTCGACCGACCAGCACTCCCATGCCCGCACGCAGGAGGCGAACACCATGGCGGTGACCGACCAGGCCATCGAGAAGATCAAGGAAATGATCGTCTCCGGCGCCCTGCTGCCCGGCGCGCGACTCCCCAACGAGGCCGACCTCGCCGACCAGCTCGGGCTGTCCCGCAACTCGCTGCGCGAGGCCGTCCGGGCGCTCACCGCGATGCGGATCCTCGTCCCCCGGCAGGGCGACGGCACCTACGTCTCCGGCCTGGAGCCACACCTCCTGCTGGAAGCCATGGCCTTCGCCTCCGACGTCTCCCACGGGCACACGGCCCGGCAACTCCTCCAGGTGCGGCGCCTGCTGGAGCCGCAGGTCACCGCCCTCGCCGCCGGCCTGCTCACCGACGACCACCTGCGAACGCTGCGGGCCGTCCTCGACCAGAGCGCCGCGGCTGCCGGCATCGAGGAGTTCATCGAGCTCGACATCGAGTTCCACCGCACCATCGCCGATGCCGTCGGCAACCCCGTGCTGTCCACCCTGCTCGGCATCCTCTCCACCCACACCCAGCGGCTGCGCATCGTGCGCGGTACGCACAACGCCTCTGCCCGCGAGCAGGCCCACCGCGAACACGAGGCCATCTGGCGGGCCCTGGTCGACCACGACGCCGTCCTGGCCGCCAGTGCCAGCACCGTGCACGTCGCCGCCGTCGAGGACTGGCTGGCCGCCGGCACCGGCCCCCCGGACCTCGACCCCCCGGACCTCGACGCCATCGCCTGACGGCGACGTGCCGAATCCCGCACATCCGTTCCCCTCCCCCTCAGCGCGCAAGACCCCCACGACCCAGGACGGTCTGACACATGAAGAGCCGAACCATCCGGACCACCTGCACGGGCTGCATCGCCGTGTTGCTCGCCGGCTGCCTCACCGCCTGCGGTGGCACTGATGACCCCGGCAACTCCCGCCCCCAGATCGGCATCGACATCCCCCGCGCCGACTCCGACTTCTGGAAGGCGTACGCGAAGTACCTCCAGCAGGAGATCAACGACCAGCAGCTGAGTGTCCTGCCCCCGACCCGTTCGAACGGCGACGACGCGACGTTCACCGCCAACGTCCAGTCGCTGGCCGCCCGACACCCCAAGTCCATCGTCATGGCGCCGCAGAACACCATGACCACCGATTCGACACTCTCCGAGTTGTTCCGTGCCAACATCCACACGATCAGCGTGGACACCGAACCGGAGCACGGCAGCGTCTACATGGTGGTCCGCACCGACAACAAGACGTACGGCACCAAGGCCTGCGAGTTCCTCGGCAAGCAGCTCGGTGGCAAGGGCAAGGTGGCCGAGCTCCAGGGCGCACTGACCTCCATCAACGGATACGAACGCTCCGAGGGATTCGCCGCCTGCATGAAACGCAACTACCCCGGTATCCAGGTGATCGCGCTGCCCACCGACTGGAAGGGCGACATCGCCTCCGCCAAGCTCCAGTCCACCCTCGCCGCCAACCGGGACCTGAACGGCATCTACCTGCAGGCCGGCGGCGTCTTCCTCCAGCCCACCCTCGACCTCCTACGCCAGAAAGGCCTGCTCAAGCCCGCCGGCCAGCCCGGCCACATCACCATCGTCTCCAACGACGGCATCCCGCAGGAGTTCGACGCGATCCGCAAGGGCGACATCGACGCGACCGTCTCCCAGCCCGCCGACCTCTACGCCAAGTACGCCCTGTACTACGCCAAGGCCGCTGCCGAAGGCAGGAAATTCCAACCCGGGCCCACCGACCACCAGTCGACCATCATCACCCTGCCCAACGGCCTGGAGGACCAGCTCCCCGCTCCCCTGGTCACCAAGGAGAACGTCGACGACCCGTCGCTCTGGGCCAACCACGCCGCGGGCTGACCGAGGCGGGCCCCGGAACCAGGCCGGCATCCACCGCAACAACGGGACGACGGGACTCCGGTCTGTGCACCACCACTGATCGCTCCCCCACCAACCCCCGCTGAAGGGCCGCACCGTACGAAGTGCACCGGTGGTCAGGGCGATAGTCGCCCTGACCCCGGTCCGGGCACACCCCGGCCGCGGCGACCTCCCACAGCGTCGCGGCACTCGCCGAGACCTCGGTCGGCAGCAACGCCACCACCGGTGACAAGGCCTTCCTGACGGCGAACCAGCCGCTCGTACAACAGTCCGCCGCCCGGTCAACCAGCCGACTCCCCCCGTCCAGGTTCCCGCCGACCACCTCCTACAGCGGGACGGCCCCGTGGGAGAGACCGCCACGAAGCCGGCCGGCGGCCGACGGCAGCGTCCGGCTTCCGTCACCGTGCCAGCAGTGGCGCACCAGTCAGCTCGGGAGTCCCTCGGCGCCCTGGGCCGGGCAGGACGGCGGGTGCGGCGAGAAGTTGGGCAGCACCCGAGTGGCGTCGTAGCGGCGCTGCCAGACCGGAGTGGTCGACCCGCTGGTGGCCGGCACGATCGCGGACCAGTCGGCCGGGCAGTCGCGCCCGCTCTTCTGCTCGCGCTCCTCGTGTCGCACGAACTGTTTGGTGGCGAAGTGGTGGTCGATGATGGAGATCCCGGCCCGGTCGTACGAGTGCAGCACCCCCGCCGTGAGCTCAAGCAACGCGCGGTCCCGCCACAGGGTGCGATCCCGGGCCGTGTCCAGGCCCATCCGCCGGGCGACCTCAGGCAGCTTGTCGTATCGGCTGGTGTCGGACAGGTTGCGGGCACCGATCTCGGTGCACGTGTACCAGGCGCTGAAGGGTGCCAACGGGTACCGCAGCCCGCCGAGTTCGAGGACCTGGTTGGAGATCGTGGGAAAGGCGTGCCAGCGCAGGCCGAGTTCTTCGAACCACCGGTACTCGGGATGGCTGATCCGCACCTCCGGGACCGCGTCCGCGGGCAGGTCGAACCACCGAGGTTCACGCCCGGGCCACTGGATGACCAGCGGCAGCACGTCGAACTCGCCGCCCTGACCACGCCACCCCAGGCACTGGACCGCCTCGGTGAGCGCCGCCGTCTCGGGGTCGCCGATCACGGACCCGTCGTACTGCCGGTAGCCGGCGTAGCGAATCAACTGGCCGTTCCACAGCCGGGGTCCGGGCCGATCGGGTGTGCTCGGCGCGAAGACGCTCAGCAGCAGGCGCACCTTGCCCCCGTTCCACGCCTGCCGCAAATGCTCGACGAGTGCCTCGAACACCGCTCCCTCGTCACCGCCATCGGCGCCGGTGCCGATCGCACGGCAGTCCCGGATCTCCAGTGCTTTCCAGTAGAACTTGCCTATGCACTGCGGATTGTTCCGCCACGCGATCCGGGAGCCGACCAACAACTCCTGCTGGGTCTGGGAGTAACTTCCCGTCGTCGCCAGCTCCTCCGTGATCTCCGCTACCCGCCGCTGCGCGCCGCCGGCCGGAAGATGTCCCTCCACGGTGAGTTGACGTATCAACGCTACTGCCTCCGCGAGCGGAGCGGCAGGCGTGGACGGGGTTACGCACACCCGAGAGCTCATCATGCTGATCCCCTGTCAACAGCGAGGGAAAGGAGCCGATTCAACTTGCACGAAACACACGGACGCAGCCGGAGACTACGCCGGGGAAGCGAACGCGCGGACCCAGCCGAGGTCGTTTTGACGAAACCCTTGCGTGCACTCGGTGATGAAAAGCCCTGCGGGACCCGGGTCGCGCGGGGCGGGCCGGGGTGGGGGTCGGAGTGGCCCTCGCGGGGCTCCCGCGAGGGCTGCCCGCGCTCAGGAGGTGAGGCGGCCGAAGGTGAGGGCGGCGGCGATGAGCAGGACGGCGGCGGGCGCCCCGGCGACCAGACTGAGCACCGTCCGCCGCCTGTCGAGCAGCCCGGCGCGCAGCAGTGCCGCGTAGGTCAGTGCGCCGTAGAGCACCACTGCGGGCAGGGCGGTGATCACCCCGAGCGGGTAGCCGCTGCCGCTGAGCCCGAGGTAGACGTGGTGGAGCCCGTGCAGGGTCCAGCCGCCCAGCAGGGCGGCGTAGGCGTCGAGCGCCCAACCGCCGGGACCGGTACGCCCGGTGTGTCCGGCCCGCAGGGCGCGGTCGGCGAACAGGGTGAGGGCCCAGACCACGGCGAACTCCGCCAGGATCGCGGTGAGGGACTGCGCGACGGTGAAACGTGTGCCGCCTTGGTCCAGGCCGCCGTCGAGCACGATCGCGACGGCCTCCTCCCCGTCGTGCACCGCGAAGGAGAGCGGCAGCCCCCAGATCCACCACCGGGCGTCGACTCGTGCCCGTACCAGGTCCATCGTCATGTTCCCCTGCTCACAGATCGGTTGAAGATTGGGTCATCGGCGTTGACTCAAGCTAGCCCTCAACCCCACTTCGGTCAACAGCGTTGATCAAATCGGGTAGGATCCAGCCATGTCGACATCAGCCGAACCGGCCGGCACACCACTCGCCGCCTCCAGAGCAGAGCGCCGCAGGCGCGGAGAGCAGGCGGTGCTGTCCGCCGCCCGGGAACTCTTCCGCCGGGACGGCTACGACGCGACCACCGTGCGCGCCATCGCCACACGGGCGGGCGTCGACGCGTCACTGGTGATGCGCTGGTTCACGTCCAAGGAGTCGCTGTTCACCCGCGCGGTCATCGAGCAGTTCCAACTGCGCGGCGCCCAGTGGCAGGACGAGGGCGGCACGGGCGGCGACACGGGCGAGGGACTCGGGGAGCGGATGCTGCTCGACTTCCTTCACGCCCTGGAGGACACCGGCGGCAGCGCGCTCCACGTCGTCCGCGCGATGCTCACCCACGAACAGGCGTGGTCCACGCTGCGGGCCGCCTTCCTCGCCGACCCGGACCGCGACCCCATGGTGGTCGCGATCCCGGGCGAGGAAGCCCAGTTGAAGGCGGCCCTGCTCGGCTCGATCGTCCTCGGCATCGGCATCGGCCGCCACGTCCTTCGCTTCCCACCCCTGGAGGAAGCCTCCCCCGAACACATCGCGACCGTCATCGCCCCCGCCCTCCACGAACTCCTCGCCCCGCCACGGCGGCCGGAGGGCGACACGGAAGGCTGAGCATCACCTGCCACGGACCAGCCGATTCGAGTGACGCCCGCGTCGGCGCCGCGGCGGTGGAGGCCGGCGACTCACGCGCCGCTGATCCAGCGCTCCCCGATGGCTGGGAGACAACTGGCCGGCGTGGCCGTCGAGTAGCGGTCTGAGAGGGCACCGTTCGGGCCACCGACGCACGTCACGTCGTCACCGAGTGCTCTGACCGGTTACGGCGGCCGGGTTGTGTCGTACCCGCGTTCTATGGTGTCGGAGTGTCTCGTTGTCGTGATCGGACCGGCGTTCGGGTGGTGCATCGCACCGCCCGGATCGGTCCGTGTCCGACCCGAGCGCAGGTCCAGCGAGGTCCGGGGCGCAGCGAGCGCTCCGCAGCAGGCAACTCAGGGAGGTAGGCACATGAGAGCACTCCTCACGTCGTCCGGGATCAAGAACAGCAGCATCCACGACGCGCTGGTCGACCTGCTGGGCAAATCGATCGCCGAGTCCAACGCCCTGTTCGTCCCCACCGCCATCTACCCCTTCCCTGGCGGGCCCGGCATGGCGTGGCGGGCGATCTCTGGTGAGGGTCCATCGCCGTTGTGTGGATTGGGTTGGAAATCGTTGGGGATCCTGGAGCTGACGGCGCTGTCGAGCATCGAAGAGGCTGCTTGGGTGCCAACGGTCCAGGCCGCCGACGCACTGCTGGTATGGGGCGGCGACCCCCTGTTCCTCGCCAACTGGATGCGGCGCTCCGGTTTGACCGGCCTACTGCCGACGCTGCGCTCCGAGGCGGTCTACGTGGGGGTGAGCGCCGGGAGCATGGCTGTTGCCTCCACCTTTGTCGAGACCTACCGCGAACCGCCCCGCGGGAACGATGGACCGTTGAGGTCGGAAGACATCGTCTTCGCCACGCCTCAGGGCGACGTCGACAGAATCCTGGTCACGGGACAGGGAGCAGGACTCGTCGACTTCGCGGTGATCCCGCACCTGGAGCACCCGGACCACCCCGACGCCTCCTTGGCCAACGCGGAGAGGTGGGCGGCACGGATTCCCGCGCCGACGTATGCGATCGACGACGAGACCGCCATCAAGGTGGTCGACGGCACCGCCCAGGTCGTCTCCGAGGGGCAGTGGAAACTGTTCCAGCCCTGACGGCACCGGGTAGTTCCTGAAGGGAACGTCGGTCGGGTCGTTCCCCGGCCGGGGACGGGCCCAGCCGGCCTGGTCACTGGCCGCCGCGCTGGTGAACGGGCTGCGACGGACCGAGTGCGGGAACCCCATCGGGGTGAGGTCCAGGTCTGCCGCCCTGGCTGTACTGACCCGCGTGCTTCTTGCTGCATGCCGACGCCAGCTGACTCTTGGACACGGGGCCGAGGTGGTGCGCGGTCGGCTGGTGTGCCACTGGGCGGGTTGAGAGGCGAAGTGGTGAGAGCACAACCGGGAGTCAGCGACCGGGTCCGTCGTGGTCCTGCGGGGTGTCGGGTGGTGGTGTGCGGGTGTCGCGGGGTTCGGGGTGGGGCTTGTCCTCGGGCGGGTGGCCGGCTTCGATGGCTCGTCCGCGTTCCAGTTCGACGTTGAACTCCAGGCCCAGCAGGATCGCGACGTTGGAGACCCAGAGCCAGAGGAGGAAGAGGATCACGGCGCCGATGCTGCCGTAGGTGCTGTTGAGGCTGTTGAAGTTGGCGACGTAGAGGGCGAACGCGCCGGACGCGATGACCCAGAGCGCGACGGCGACCAGGCTTCCGGGGAGGATCCAGCGCAGCTTGGGCGCTTCGGCGCTGGGAGCGGCCCAGTAGAGCAGGGTGACCATCGCGATGACGATGATGACGAGGACGGGCCATTTGGCGATGTCCCACACCTGTACGGCGTTCTCGCTGACTCCGAGGATCTTCCCCGTCCGGGTGGCCAGTGCGCCGGTGAAGACGACACCGGTGGCGGTCAGCGCGAGGAGCGCGATGATGACGACGGTCAGGGCGAGGCGCGTGGGCAGGGTCTTCCAGAGTGGCCGGCCCTCAGCGGTGTCGTGGACCCGGTTGGCGGCGCGCATGAACGCCGCGACGTAGCCGGAGGCGGACCACAGGGCCAGGACGATCCCGATGGCCAGTGCGAAGCCCGCCCTGCCCTGGTCGGTCTGGAGTTGCTGCACCACGGTGGTGAGGAGCTGGCGGACGGATCCGGGGCCGAGGTCACGGAGGCGGTCGAGCAGCGGCTTGGTGGCGGAGCTGCCGGCCAGTCCCAGGATCGACACCAGCGCGAGCAGGGCGGGGAAGATCGCCAGCAGCCCGTAGTAGGTGAGCGCGGCCGCCGCGTCGCTGAGGCTGTCGGCCTTGAACTGCTTGGTGGTGCGTTTCAGGACGCCCCACCACGACTTCTTGGACAGGTCGGTCGGGCTCTCGGTGGGCCCGGCTCCGTTGGTGGCGGGCCCGGCCCCGTCGGCCGTGCTGGTGTGCCGGTGTTCGTTCTCGTGTCGTGACATGGGTGCCAACCCGGCGTGTCGGGTGTCTGTTTCGGGGTCTCAGTCCTTGACCACCTGGTAGAGGCCGTAGATGACTCCGGGCACATGGCCGCAGAGCTGGAGGAGGAAGGCCCAGAGCACCTTCATGCTCGGCCCGTCCTTGATCAGTACCGCCAGGAACGGCAGGACCAGGCACAACAGCACCAGAAGGACCTTGCCCATGATCACCCCTCGTTCCGAAGGTGCGGTGGCCGACGGCACGGTGACCCGCCTCCTCATCGTCTCACCGTCGGCCGCCCGGCGGGCAGTCGGCCGGACCGCATCGGAGGCATCGTCTCCGTCCGCGCTGCATGTCCGCCCGCGTGTCACCGTCGAGAGCGCCGGTTCCGTGCCGGGCATACGGCCAGGTACACGGCGGCGGCGATGAGCAGGAGGACGGCGATGGCGGTCAGGTGGAGCAGTCCATGGACGACGATGCCGATGATGCGAGCACGATCGCCACGATGACGACCAGCAGGAAGAGAACCATCACGAACCTCCGTCTCGCCCCGTTCCACACAGCGTGCCCGGCATGCTCTCGATCATGACTTCGCCTCGGTTTCTCGGGCGGGCACGGACCGTTCCGTGCCCGCCCGCGCCGCGTTACTTCCGCAGGACGACAGGTCCTCCGTTGGCCTGCACCTCGCCGTCCGGCACCTGTTCGACCAGCAGCCCGCGGGCCGGCTGCTGGACGAGCAGTGGTGTGGTGGCCGCCGGAGGCTTTTCCAGCGACACCGGGACGGGCGGTCCGGCGGCAGCCGCGGCTTTCTCGCGGGCCAGGAAGGAGCCGAGTTCGCCGATGGTGCTCATCAGCGGGGCGGGGAAGACGACGGTGGTGTTCTTGTCCACACCGATCTCCACCAGGCTCTGCAGATTCCTCAGTTGCAGGGCCAGCGGGTGGGCCATCATGGTGTCCGAGGCCTCGCCCAGTGCCGCCGCGGCCAGCGACTCGCCCTGCGCATTGATGATCTTGGCTCTCTTCTCCCGCTCCGCCTCGGCCTGGCGGGCCATCGCCCGCTTCATGCTCTCGGGCAGCTGGATGTCCTTCAGCTCCACCAGCGTCACCTGGACGCCCCACTCGACTGTGGTCACGTCCAGGATCTCGCGGATGTCGAGGTTGATGGTGTCGGTCTCGGACAGCGTCTCGTCCAGCGTGTGCTGCCCGACCACCTTGCGCAGCGTGGTCTGGGCGATCTGGTCGATGGCGGAGTAGACGTTCTCGATCGCGACGACCGACTTGACCGCGTCGACCACCCGGAAGTAGGCGACCGCCGAGACGTCGACGCTGACGTTGTCGCGGGTGATGATGCCCTGGGACTGGATGGGCATTGTCACGATCCGCAGCGACACCCGGTGCAGGACGTCGACGATCGGGACGATCAGGGTGAAGCCGGGTTTCTTCGGGCCGCGCACCCGGCCCAGCCGGAACAGCACGCCCTGCTCGTACTGCTTGACGATCCTCACGGAGAGCAGGAGGCCCACCAGGACCAGCAGGACGACGATGACGACGGCGACGATCAGGATCTTCATGGCGTGCCTCTGTTCAGTTGTCGGGAGAGTGCGTCCGGCCCCGGCGACAGGGACCACTCGGCCCGGGACGCGGGGCCGCCTGTTCGGCCGGGATCGGCCCGCCGGCCGCTGCGAGGCGGCACGCAGCACGTGGGAGGCTCCGTCTCGGCAGGGTATCTGCGTGGCCCCCGGCGAGGAGGGCGACCGGCCGACGCAGCGGACCGCCCCGCCGGAGCGGGCCGGGCCTCGGTCGCCGACGCCGCTGCGGGGGGCTCTTCGCCGGCCCTGCCGAGGGGGGAGGGCGGGCGCGCCACAGGGGCCGGGCCGTCGGCGCGGGTGGGCGACTGCATGGGCATGGTGAGCCTCGCATGATGAGGTCACCGGATGGGCCCGGTTGTGAGCTGGTCGCTCCCGAGGCCGACGCGAGGTGGGCCTTCGTCTCCGGACTGGCTGCTGACTCAACCACCTCCGACGGTACTCTCCGATCTCCGGCCACGCGGCGCGCACGGAGCACGCCGCTCGTTCGAGTACGGCCGGGCGGACAATGGGCGGCAGGGGGCGCGGTTCGGTCTGTCCGACCCTCAGTGCGGTCGGTCGGTTGTCGGTGAGGCTGAGGAGATCCACCATGGCGGAGTCGGCCCCGGGAGCGTCGGAGTCCAGCGACACCCCGGTGTCGGGTGCCGCTCCTGGCCGGAGCCCGGCCGACGACGCGGACCTGCGGGAGAGCCTGGCCGGCCTGTCGAGGTTGGCCAGCGGGCGCTTGGACCTGCCGGCCCTGCTGGTCCACGTCGCCGACTTCGCGGCGCACGCGATCCCCGGCGCGGACGGAGTGGGCCTGACCCTCGTGGAGGACGGCCGGGCCGACACGATCGTGTCCAGCGCGGCCTTCGTTCGAACCGTCGATGCGATCCAGTACCGGATCGGTGAGGGGCCGTGCATCACCGCTGCGGCCGAACGACGCACCGTCCGCTCGGCCTCGCTGGGCAAGGACCCGTCGTGGCCGCGCTTCGGACCGCGGGTCGGCCGGCTGGGCGTGCACAGCGTGCTCTCGCTGCCGCTGCTGACCGACGACCGGGTCCTGGGCGCGATGAACGTCTACGCCCACGCCGAGGACGTCTTCGACGCCTGGGCCGTGGAACTCGGCGAGCTGTTCGCCGTGCCGGCCGCGATCTCCGTACAGAACGCCCAGGCCCTCGCCCGGACAACACGATTGGCCGCACAGCTGCAGTCCGCGCTGACCCACCGCTCGGCGATCGACCAGGCCCTGGGCGTCCTGATGAGCCGCAGCGGCTGCACCCCCGCCGAGGCCTTCGACAAGCTCCGTGCGATGAGCCAGGCACAGAACCGGAAGGCGTCCGCAGTGGCCCAGCAACTGCTCGACGAGGCGGTGGCCCGCGCCCGGGCACGCCGCAGTCCCGGCTGAGGACATCGAGAGGCACCGTGGAGGCGTCGAAGGGTGGTGACCCGAGTCAGCCGTCCTCTGCCGGGCGGGGAACGCTGCTGGTGGTGCCGACCCAGGTCCAGTCCCGGATTTCCGGCAGGTCCGTTCCGTGCCGGTCGATGTACAGCTTGTGCTCGACCAGCCTGTCGCGCATCCGCTGCTTCACGTAGTCGCCCCGTGCACCGAGTCGGGGCAGCCGGTCGATGACGTCCTGGACGAGGTGGAAGCGGTCCAGGCGGTTCTGCACCCGCATGTCGAAGGCGGTGGTGATGGTGCCCTCCTCGTTGTATCCGCGCACGTGCAGGTTTCGGTTGGTGCGGCGGTAGGTGAGCCGGTGGATCAGCGAGGGGTAGCCGTGGAAGGCGAAGACGATGTGCCTGTCCCTGGTGAAGAGCGAGTCGTAGTCCCGGTCACTGAGCCCGTGCGGGTGCACCGTGTCGGGCTCCAGCTTCATCAGGTCGACGACGTTGACCACCCGCACCCTCACCTCGGGCAGGTGCTCGCGCAGGATGGACACCGCGGCCAGGACCTCCAGGGTGGGGGTGTCGCCGCAGCAGGCCAGCACGACGTCCGGCTCCCCGCCCTCGTCGTTGCTCGCCCACGGCCAGATGCCCACACCCTGGGTGCAGTGCACGACGGCGTCCTCCATGGACAGCCACTGCGGCATCGCGCGCTTGCCCGCCACCACAACGTTCACGTAGTGCCGGCTGCGCAGGCAGTGGTCCATCACGGACAGCAGGCAGTTGGCGTCCGGCGGGAGGTAGATCCGCACCACGTCGGCCTTCTTGTTGGCGACGTGGTCCAGGAAGCCGGGGTCCTGGTGGGTGAAGCCGTTGTGGTCCTGCTGCCATACGTGGGACGCGAGGAGGTAGTTGAGGGAGGCGATGTCGCGGCGCCAGGGCAGCTGCTTGGTGACCTTCAACCACTTGGCGTGCTGGTTGAACATCGAGTCGACGATGTGGATGAACGCCTCGTAGCAGTTGAACAGCCCGTGCCGTCCGGTGAGCAGGTAGCCCTCCAGCCAGCCCTCGCACTGGTGCTCGCTGAGCATCGAGTCCAGCACCCGGCCCGAAGGGGCGAGGAACTCGTCGCCTTCCATGGTGCGGGCGTCCCACTGACGGTCGGTCTCCTCGAAGACCGCGCCCAGCATGTTGGAGAGCGTCTCGTCGGGGCCGAAGATCCGGAAGTTGCGGCGCTCCCCGTTGGCGGCGACCACGTCTCTCAGGAACCGTCCCAGAACGAGGGTGTCCTTGCCGCTGACCTCTCCGGGCGCGCGGACGTCCACGGCGTGGACTCGGAAGTCCGGCATCCGCAGGTCCCGCAGCAGCATCCCGCCGTTGGCATGCGGGTTCGCGCCCATCCGCCGCTCGCCCACCGGAGCGAGGCCGGCCAGCTCCGGCAGGAAGCGGCCGTTGTCGTCGAACAGCTCCTGCGCCCGGTAGCTCCGCATCCAGTGCTCCAACTGCCCGACGTGCTCGGGGTGGTCGGCGTCCACCAGCAGCGGTACCTGGTGCGAGCGGAACGTGCCCTCGACCTGCAGGCCGTCGACGGTCTTCGGCCCGGTCCAGCCCTTGGGCGAGCGCAGGACGATCACCGGCCAGCGCGGGCGGCCGGCGTCCGTGCGGGCGCGCGCGGTGTCCTGGATCTCCCGGATCTCCTCGACGGCCGTATCCATGGTCCGGGCCATGAGCTGGTGCATCGCCTCGGGTTCGTCGCCCGCCACGATGTGGGGCTCCCAGCCGCAGCCGCGCAGGAACTGCGTCAGCTCCTCCTCCTCGATGCGCGCCAGCACGGTGGGGTTGCTGATCTTGTAGCCGTTGAGGTGCAGGATCGGCAGCACCGCCCCGTCACCGACCGGGTCGAGGAACCTGGTGGACTGCCACGCTGTCGCCAGCGGCCCGGTCTCGGCCTCGCCGTCACCGATGACGCAGGCCGCGATCAGGCCGGGGTTGTCGAACACGGCGCCGAAGGAGTGGCTGAGCGAGTAGCCGAGTTCGCCGCCCTCGTGGATGGACCCGGGCGTGGTCGGCGCGACGTGGCTGGAGATCCCGCCGGGGAAGGAGAACTGGGTGAACAGCTTCCTCATCCCCGGCTCGTCCTGGCTGACGTCCGGATAGACCTCGCTGTACGTGCCCTCCAGGTAGGTGTGGCTCACCAGTGCCGGCCCGCCGTGGCCGGGCCCCGCGACGTAGACCATGTCCAGGTCGTACTTCTTGATGACCCGGTTCAGGTGCGTGTAGATGAAGTTCTGCCCCGGCGTGGTGCCCCAGTGGCCGACGACCAGCGGCTTCACATGCGACAGTTCCAGCGGTGTCTTCAGCAGCGGGTTGTCGTAGAGGTAGATCTGACCCACCGACAGGTAGTTGGCGGCCCGCCAGTAGGCGTCCATCCGGTGGAGCAGCTCCGGTGACAGCGCTGGTCCGGTCATGGCTCGGGGCTCCCGTCGGTCGGACGCGGCCGTGTCCCGCCGGTGCTGAGGTCGTGCGTACGGCTGGGGCCGGTGTTCGGCCGACCATCCGGCGACGAGCCACCCTCGCCCGGCTGCTGCCGGCGCGGACGGCTGCCCGGCTCGTGTGCGTGGGCGGTGGTGATGGTGGTGCCGGCGGCACCGGCGAGGATCGCGCTCGCATCGGGCAGCTGCCCGATGGCCGCCGGGTGGCCCGTGGCCGCCACGAAGTGCCGACAGGCCGCGATCTTGGGGCCCATCGACCCGGCGGGAAACTCCATGCCCGCCAGGTCGTCCAGGTCGAGGTGGCGCAGCGCGGTGGCCTGCGGGGTGCCGAAGTGTGCCATCACGGCGGGTACGTCGGTGAGGACGAGGAGCCGGTCGGCGTGGAGGGTGGTGGCGAGCAGGGCCGCGGTGGAGTCCTTGTCGACGACGGCTTCCACGCCGTGGAGCCGGCCGGAGCCGTCATCGGCGACCGGGGCTCCGCCGCCTCCGCCGCAGATGACGACCGAACCGGTATCCAGCAGGTGGGTGATCGAGTCCTGCTCGATGATCCGCTGCGGCTCGGGCGAGGGCACGACCCTGCGCCACCGGTCACCGTCCGCGGCGATGGTCCAGCCGTGCAGGTCGGCCAACTGTCGGGCGCGCCGGTGGTCGTAGACGGGGCCGACGAACTTCGTCGGCTCGGCGAACGCCGGGTCGCCCGGGTCGACGAGCGTCTGGGTGACGAGGCTGAGGACAGGCTTGGCCAGGCCGTCGTTGCCCAGGCACTGCGTGAGCCAGTAACCGATCATGCCCTGGGTCTGGGCGACGAGCGCATCCAACGGGTAGGGACGGGACAGCGCCGGGTCGCTCTCGCTTTCGAGGGAGAGCATGCCGATCTGCGGGCCGTTGCCGTGGCAGATCACCAGCTCGTGCCGGGCGGCCAGCGGACCGAGAGCCCGAGCGGCGGTGCGCACGTGCCCCAACTGGATCCCGGCATCAGGCCTCTCACCACGGCGAAGCAGCGCATTGCCACCGAGTGCGGCCACGATACGCATGTCAGGGCACCGTCACATACGCGCCCGCGGCCTCGGGCGCACACCGGGCGCCCGTCGCGACGCGGCACCGGCGGCCCAGCGCGGGAGCGGTGTCGGTGACCAGCTGTCGGGCTTGGCTACTCACGAGGCTCCTCCGCACGGCGTCCAGATTCCCGATGCCGCTGATGTCCGGTGCCGATCCCGGATGAGTGGGGCTGCCCGGTGGACCTGATCACAGCGCAGCCCGGGCGGCGAGCCGGCCGAGTCAACGCGACGGCCGCCTCCTGAGAAGTGACCGGCCAGCCGACTGGTCCGATGTACCCGGCTGTCCGACGTGACCACGGTGTCCGCCACTCACCGAGCCCTGCCCGGCTGCGAGCGGGGCCACTGCGAGTCGGCGTGATGGCGGAGGGCCCGGGGGGGCGACGACCGACCCGCTGCTTCGACGCTACCCGCGGCTTGTGGGTGCTGTCCACGCCAGCGGTTGCGCCCACGCCCCCGGTGCGAAGGACGCCGCCGACAGGAACAGGGCCTTCGCCCGGGCCGGGAGCGCCGGATGCGGGAACGTTTCAGACACCGGTAACGCCGAGGGCCACCCCCACCCCGTAGGTGACGGCCATCGCCAGCCCTCCGCCGAGAACGTTGCGCAGGATGGCCCGCCCGGGGGGCGCCCCTCCGAGGCGGGCGCTGACAGCCCCGGTGGCCCAGAGGGCCGCGAGGACGGCAGCAGCCGTGACCGGGACCCGGGACGACACCGGCAGCAGCAGGATGACCAGCAGAGGCAGCAGCGAGCCGGCGGTGAAGGACACGAAGCTCGCTCCTGCCGCCTGCCAGGCGCTCGTCAAGGCGTCCGGATCGAGCTTCAGCTCCGCGTCCGCGTGCGCGGCCAGCGGGTCTCTCTCGGTCAGCTGCTCGGCCACATCCCGCGCCAGTGCCGGAGGCAGCCCCTTGGCTTCGTAGAGACCGGTCAACTCGTCCAGTTCCGCCTCCGGCGCCTCCGCCAGTTCACCCTGCTCCACCAGCAGCGCGGCCCGTTCGGAGTCCCGCTGGCTGCTGACCGAAACGTACTCGCCCACCGCCATCGACATCGATCCCGCCAGCAGCCCGGCCAGCCCGGCCGTCAGCAGCGCGATGTGGGAGGTGGTCGCACCGGCCACACCGATCACGAGGCCCGCCGTGGAGACGACCCCGTCGTTGGCTCCGAGCACCCCGGCCCGCAGCCAGTTCAGACGGCGTCCCAGGGCACGACCGTGCGGCTCGTCCTGCTTGCCGGCCTGTCCTGCCACCGTCGGTACCTCCTCCCGCGCCGGCGGCACCGGCCGACCCGGGCGCGGCCTCGACGCGAGCCGGCACCGCGCCGTCGGCGGAACGGTCCCACCGGGCTCCGGGATCGCCCGCCCCGTGTGCGGAGAACCCTCGCGAACCCCGTCTGCTCCACTCTGGTCCCGCAGCGACGCGTCGGCCACCAGAGGCCGCGCCGAGGAGGCGTCCCGGTGAGCGCCGAGCCAGGCACCGGAGGGAAGAAGCGATCGACCCATGCGACCCTGGAGAAACGTAGCGCGCCCGGGTCTGTTCGGACTCCGTGCCCTCGCCGGGCGTGGCACGTGCCCAGAGGCGGCGATCCGTATGACACAGCACCACTCCCCCGCATCCCGTCGGCGTGCCGTCGCATGCCGAGAACGGTGACGGGCGGGACCGGGGACCACCCGCGATGAGCGCCGCGGCTCCCGTGCGGTCGGCCGGGCCCGCGGACGGGGTGGCAGCCTCGGCGGCACTGCTTGGGGAACAGGTTCTGCGCGGGCTCGACGTCAATGCCGAGGCGGGGTTGAGCTCCGGTGAAGCGGCCAGGCGCCGGGCCCGGTTCGGGCCCAATGCGGTCTCCTCGCACCGGGCCCGGTTCTTCCCTGTGCTGTGGCACCAGTTGCGCTCGCCACTGCTCGGGTTGCTGTTGGGCGCCGCCGTGGCATCGTTCCTGGTCGGCGAGCGCAGTGACGCCGTGATCATCGGGGTGATCGTGGCGGTGTCCGTGGGGCTGGGCTTCGTCAACGAGTACCGGGCCGAGAAGGCCGCCGAGGCGCTGCACTCGCAGATCCGCCACACGACGGTGGCGGTGCGCGACGGACGGGCGGTGTCGGTGGATGTCACCGCGCTGGTTCCCGGCGATCTGGTCGAGCTGCACCTGGGCGACATCGTCCCGGCCGACCTGCGGCTGCTGGAGGTCACGGGACTGGAGTGCGACGAGTCGCTCCTGACCGGCGAGTCGCTGCCCGTGGACAAGGGCACCGCCGCCGTCCCGGCCGGGACACCGCTGGCCGAGCTGTCCGGCTGCGCCCTGATGGGCACGGTGGTGCGCACCGGCGGCGCCCGGGGGGTCGTGGTGTCCACCGGGGCCCGCACCGAGTTCGGCAAGATCGCCGCCGGGCTCGGCACCCACCAGCTCGACACCGAGTTCCAGGTCGGCCTGCGCCGCTTCTCCCTGCTGCTGGTCTACGTCGCGGGCGCGCTGACCACCTCGATCTTCGTGATCAACGTGGCGCTGCACAAACCGATCATCGATGCCCTGCTGTTCTCGCTGGCCATCGCAGTCGGCATCACCCCGCAGCTGCTGCCCGCCGTCGTCTCCACCAGCCTGGCCGCGGGCTCGCGGCGGATGAGCCGCCGCAAGGTCCTGGTCAAACGGCTTGTCTGCATCGAGGACCTCGGCGACGTCGACGTCCTGTTCACCGACAAGACCGGCACCCTCACCCTCGGCCGGATCGACTACATGCGCGCCGTGCCCGTCGGCGCCGACGGTCCCGACACGGTGCTGCGATGGGGGCTGCTGTGCACCGAGAACGCGGCGCGGGACGAGCGGGACGTGGGCGGGAACCCGCTCGACCAGGCCCTGTGGCGCTCGCCCGCCGCCGCGGGCGAGCGGGCCGCGCTGGCGGGCTACACCTCGCTCGCGGTGCTCCCCTTCGACCACGAGCGCCGCATGGTCTCCGTCCTCGTGCGGGACACGGCCGGCGTATCGACCCTGGTCACCAAGGGTGCTCCGGAAAGCATCCTGGAACGCTGCGCCGACGTGCCCGCCGCAGCCCGTGACGCGCTGGCGGCGGAGTTCGCCGCCGGCAACCGGGTGATCGCGGTCGCCACCCGGCCCGGCGTCGCCGGATCGGGGCAGATCCGGCCGGCGGACGAGAACGGTCTTCAGCTGGCCGGGCTGCTCGTCTTCCTCGACCCGCCCAAACCGGACGCGGCCGCCGCACTCAGCAGGCTGGCCGCGCTAGGCATCTCCGTGAAGGTCGTCACCGGCGACAACGCCGCAGTCGCCGCCAAGGTCTGCCACGACCTCGGACTGGGTGGGGGCGAGGCCATGACCGGCGCCGAGGTGGACGCCCTGGACGACACCCGGCTGGCCGAGGCGATCACGAGCACCACCGTCTTCGCCCGGGTCAGCCCCGAAGCCAAGGCCCGCATCGTGCACGCCCAGCGGCGCAGCGGCGGTGGGGTCTCGTTCCTCGGCGACGGCGTCAACGACGCCCTGGCCCTGCACGCGGCCGACGTGGGCATCTCCGTCGAATCGGCCACCGACGTCGCCAAGGACGCCGCGGACGTGATCCTGCTGGAGAAGGACCTGGACGTGTTGGCCGACGGCGTGGCCGAAGGCCGGCGGATCTTCGCCAACACCATCAAGTACGTGCTGATGGGCACCTCCAGCAACTTCGGCAACATGTTCAGCGCGGCCAGCGCCTCGCTGTTCCTGTCGTTTCTGCCGATGCTGCCCTCGCAGATCCTGCTGAACAACCTGCTCTACGACACCAGCCAACTGGCCATCCCCACCGACAACGTGGACGAGGAACAGCTGCACAAGCCCTCGCACTGGGACATCGCCTTCATCCGGCGCTTCATGATCTGCTTCGGCCCGCTCAGCTCGGTCTTCGACTTCATCACCTTCGGCGTCATGCTCTGGGTCTTCCATTCCGGCCCGGCGCAGTTCCGCTCGGGCTGGTTCGTGGAGTCGCTGGCCACCCAGACCCTGGTGATCTTCGCGATCCGCACCCGGCGCATCCCGTTCTTCCGCAGTCACCCCAGCCTGCCACTGACGCTGTCGGCCCTCGGCGTCGTCACCGTCGGCACCCTGCTGCCCGCCACGCCACTGGCCCACACCCTCGGCTTCCAGCCGCTACCAGGGGCGTTCTTCGCCACCCTGGTCGGCATGATCATCGCCTACCTCGTCCTGATCGAGGTCGGCAAACGCCTCTTCTACGGCGCAGCCGCCAGCACCGTCCCGGCCCCGCCGCGCTACGGCGCCCTGCGCCACCTGCGGCGGCGCGCCGCATACTTCAGCACCGCGGCCCGCCAGCGCGCGGCCGCGTCCGGCACGCCACGACCCGCTTCCCCGCGCAACGTCGCGCAGCGCTTCGCGCCGTCCTCGCCGCCGGCGGGCAGTCGGCCGCCGGGACGGCCGCAGTAGGACTGCCGGCCCTCGGAGTCGAGGATCGACGAGCACGCGTGGAGCCGCTCGATGACGACCTTCTTCGTCACAGGCAAGTTGCCACCCGGCCGGGTCCGCGGAACGCTCCAGCACCCTGCCCGACCAGCAGGGTCGTTCACCTGGCGAGCCGCGACTCGATGCCCTCGGGCGCGCATGGGGGCAGCCGCCGCTCCCCGGTGAGGGGAGGGCCCGTCTCCGCCCCTCACCCGCCGCACCCGCCCCTGCGGCCGCCTCGCCCCACTCCCACTCCCACGCCCCAGCTCTTATGACAACAGCATTGACGTGTAACGGCGCCACCGGTTTCATGTCTCGCACCCCTCCCCCACACGAGCAAGGCGGTGATCCGTTGACACCGACGGTGAAGGCCACGGGCAACGCTCCGAGACCGGACGCGAGCAGCCCCCACGTCACCATGCACAAGTCCATCGGCCTGCTGGACGGGGCGACGATCGCCGCCTCCAGTACGGCGGCCACCAGCAGCATCGGCATCGGCCTGGGCCTGATGGCCGGAGTCGTCGGCCTGCACCTGCCCGCGATCATGCTGCTGGCCTTCCTGCCCGTGCTCGCCATCGCGGGCGGGTACGGGCGACTGAACGCCGTCGAGCCGGACGCCGGCAGCAGCTATCGCTGGGTGGGCCGAATACTCAACCCCTGGCTGGGCTTCCTCACCGGCTGGGTGAACACCGTCGGCACCGTGGTCTTCATGGCCTACACCACCACGGTCACCGGGTCCTCCATCATCCAGCTCCTCGACCTGGCCCACGTGCGCAGCGTCGCGGGCCTCCGCCTCGACGCCGACTCGACCGTCCAGTGCACCCTGCTCGGCCTGGTGGTCCTGGTCGGCGCGGCGCTGGTGGCGGTGCGCGGCCTGGACCTGGCCGCCCGGCTGCAGAAGGCGCTGCTGGTGTTCGAGTACGCGGTGCTGCTCGGCTTCTGCGGCTACGGGCTGTTCGCCGGCGACCAGCCGTTCTCGCTGCAGTGGTTCAACCCGTTCGACATCCCGTCCTTCGACGCGCTCGCCCAGGGCATGGTGCTGGCGGTGTTCTGCTACTGGGGCTTCGAGTCGGTGTTCAGCGTCGGCGAGGAGGTGCGCAGCCCCCGGGACGCCTCGCGGGGCGGCATGCTCGCCCTGGTGGTGATGCTGCTGCTCTTCCTGCTCGCCGGCACGGCCTTCCAACGGGTGCTGCCGATCGACGAGTTGGCCGACAACGGCGCGCACGGGCTCGCCTACTTCGGCACGACGCTCGCCCACCAGCCGCTGGCCGCCCTGCCGTTGATCGCGCTCATGTTCTCCGCGGTGGCCTCCCTGCAGTCGTCCGTGATCCCGACGGCGCGCGGAATGTACGCGATGGGGCGCGACGGCGTGCTCGGCCCGGTCTGGACCCGGCTGCACCCGAAGCACACGACGCCCGCCGTCGGCACGCTCCTGATCACCGGCATCGCGATGGCCCTCGCGCTGGCCTCGATCGCCATCCCCACCGTCAACGACCTGATCTCCGCCTCCGTCAACGCGATCGGCATCATCGTCGCGCTGTACTACGCGCTGACGGCCGTCGCGGCGGCCGTCCGGTTCCGGCACCTGCTGCGCAGCGACCCGTTGGAGGGACTGCGCGCGGTGGTCGGCCCGCTGCTGGGCGCGGCCGCGCTGCTCGCCGTCGGCGGCTATCTCGCCTGGTCGTTCTACGACTCCGCCGACCACTTCGAACTGGCCGCCGACAACGGGTGGTTCGAGCTGACCGTGACGGTGATGATGATCGTCACCGGACTGCCTGCGGCCGCCTGGGCCCGCTGGCGGCGGCGTTCGCCCTACTTCCTGCCCGACACCGACTGACAGCCCGTGGAAGCCACGAGAGAACGGAGCACCCCCATGCCCGAGGCCGATCTGGTCTTCACCCGCGGCCCGGTCCACACCGGTGACGCCGCCCGCACCCGGGCGACCAGCCTGGCCGTGACCGGCGAGCGGATCACCGCCGTCGGCCACGACGAGGTCCGGGAGCTGATCGGGCCGGGGACGGAGGTCGTGGACCTCACCGGCAAGCTGCTGCTGCCCGGATTCCAGGACGCTCACGTCCACGCGGTCTTCGGCGGCACCGAGTTGGCGGTCTGCGACCTCACCGGCACGGTCGGCGTCGCCGACTACTTGGAACGGATCCGCGCGTACGCCGACGCCAACCCCGGCCAGGCGTGGATCACCGGCAGCGGCTGGTCGATGGAGAGCTTCGAGGGCGGGCTGCCGACCCGGCAGCTGCTGGACTCCGTCGTCCCGGACCGCCCGGTGTACCTGACCAACCGCGACCACCACGGCGCCTGGGCCAACACCCGGGCCCTGGAGCTCGCCGGCCTCACCCGGGACACCCCCGATCCGGCGGACGGCCGGATCGAGCGCGAGCCGGACGGCACCCCGGGCGGCACGCTCCAGGAGGGCGCCACCGGCCTGGTCGCCCGGCTGATCCCGCCCTCCACCGCCGCCGACCGGCTGGACGGGCTGCTGCGCGCCCAGCGGCTGCTGCACTCGCTCGGCATCACCGGCTGGCAGGACGCGCTGCTCGGCGAGTTCAACGGCCAGCCGGATCCGTCCGACGCCTACCTGGCCGCCGCGCGCTCCGGCGCGCTGACCGCCCGGGTGACCGGCGCGCTCTGGTGGGACCGCGACCGAGGGGCCGAGCAGATCCCCGAACTGGTCGGGCGGCGTGCAGGGTTGAGCCACGGGCGGTTCCGGGCCGGCTCGGTGAAGATCATGCAGGACGGCATCGCCGAGAACTTCACCGCCGCTATGACCAGCCCGTACCTGGACGGCTGCGGCTGCGCCACCGCCAACTCCGGCCTCAGCTTCGTCGACCCGGCCGCGCTGCGCGGGTACGTCACCGAGCTGGACGCGCTCGGCTTCCAGGTGCACTTCCACGCCCTCGGCGACCGGGCCGTCCGCGAGGCGCTGGACGCGGTCGAGGCGGCCCGCGCCGCCAACGGGCGACGCGACACCCGCCACCACCTCGCCCACCTCCAGGTGGTTCACCCGGATGACCTCGACCGCTTCGCCCGGCTCGGCGCGATCGCCAACATCCAGCCGCTCTGGGCCGCGCACGAGCCTCAGATGGACGAGCTGACGATCCCGTTCCTCGGCCCGGAGCGCGCCGCCTGGCAGTACCCCTTCGGCGCCCTCCAGCGCGCGGGCGCCACCCTGGCGGCCGGCAGCGACTGGCCGGTGAGCAGCCCGGACCCGCTCGCCGGCATCCACGTGGCCGTCAACCGGAGCGAGCCGGGGGCCACCGACGGCCGGGTCTTCCTCCCCGAGCAGCGCCTCGACCTGGCCTCCGCCCTCGCCGCGTACACGGCCGGAACCGCCCACGTCAACGGCCATGACGACGCCGGCACCCTCACGACGGGCCACCTCGCCGACCTCGTCGTCCTGGACCGCGACCTCTTCACCGCCCCCGCCGAGGAGATCGCCGACGCCCGTGTCCTGCGCACCTACGTCGGCGGCCGGCTCGTCCACGCGGCGGACTGAGCCGCCCGGGGGTGAGTCGGTGCCCCGGCGGTCTCAGGGCACTGCCAGGATCCCCCGCACGAAGTGATGAAACGTACCCAGGAACGCGTAGGCCCCAGGGCTGCGTCGGCACCGTGACGGTCGCCGACGCGGCCGGGAGCGATCGGCCCGGCTGCGTCGGCCGCTTCGGATCCGGCAGCGCTCAGTCCGTCGCCCGCACTCAGCCCGTCGCCCGCGCTCAGCCCGTGGCCGGGAGGCGGGCCTCGGCGGCGTCGAGGAGGAGGTCGAGGGCGTAGGGATATCCGCTGCGGCGCATGTCGCTGGTGAGGAGGCGGGCGGTGGCGGCGATGTGCGGGTACGTGGTGGCGTCGAGCCGGGCGTAGGAGGCCTGCCAGACCTCCAGGTCGGCGGCCTGGGCAGCGGCGGGCAGGGCGAGGGCGGCGGCGTCGAGCGCGGCGAAGCCGAGGCTCTGGTCGACGAAGGCGTGGTAGATCCGGACGGCCTCGCGGTCGGGGAAGCCCGCCCCGCGCAGGACGCCGAGGATGGCCTCGACGGCGGCGATCTCGTAGGTTCGGCCGGTGGTGCGGTGGGCGGCGAGCAGCGCGGCCTGGGGGTGGGCCTGGTAGGCGGCGTGGATTCGCAGGCCGATGGCACGCAGGTCGGCGCGCCAGTCACCAGTGGCCTGCCAACCGTGCTGGGCGCGGCCGATGAGCTCGTCGGCGACGGCGAGCAGCAGGTCGTCGGTGCTGCGGAAGTAGCGGTAGACAGCGCTCGGATCGGCGCCGAGCGCGGTACCGAGCCGCCGTACGGTGAGCGCGTCGGCGCCGTGCTGCTCGATGAGCCGCAACGCGGTGTCGACGATCAGTTCCCTCGACAGGATGACGCCTTGCTTGGTGGGCCGCCGACGCTGCCGCCGGGGCTCGGGGACTACCCGTTCGCTCATGCCTGGCAGCTTAGGTCAACAGACTTGACTTAGGCCAGGGAAGGCCCGCATTTCCGCCCGGTCCGGCGCGAGCACGCCGACTGCGTCCTGGCCGCCGCCCTCCGGTTGCCCCGGCACCCCCGACTGAGCTGCTCCGGCCTTCTTGGAGTCCCTGATGTCTGGGTTTGTTACGATCCAGGCGCAAGGAGAACCACGAGCAGTGCCAGCACCACGCAAGTACCCCGATGAACTCCGTGAACGCGCCGTGCGCGAGGTCCGCTCGACCGGCCGCCCCGTCGCCCATGTGGCTCGCGATCTCGGCATCCACAAGGAGGCCTTGCGGTCCTGGGTCCCGCCGGTGATGGCGGAGCGACGGGGGTCGCGGGCGGCCACGGGTACGTCATCGTCACCTGGTAGTCCCCGACGAGCTGAGTGTCCGAGTCCTCCCAGACTCTGATGCTCGGCTCTGTCACAACCGGACCACTGGCGGTCCGCTGTACCCGGAGCAAATGCGCGCTCCTGGGATCGGAGCCTCGGATGCCGAGTACTTCCTTGGACCAAGCCGTTGCTGATGTCCAGTGAGGCTGCGCGCTGGACTCGGTGAATCAGACCCCGACCACGGACCCGGCCCTTCGCATGCCACGGGCGAGGTAGGCGCTGTCGACGGGGGCGGGATCGGGCAGATCGCCCACTGTCGCCAGCAGGTTGGCTCGGCCGTAGGTCCGGCTCTGCGTCATGAAGGAGGAAACCTGGGCGAGTTGGGTGGCTGCCAGGACCTCCACCGGGATTGGCGCGTGCAGGGCTGGAACTGTCTCCACGGCCAGGCCCGGATAGGCGAGTTCGAACGCACGCAGGAAGACACTCATGGAAGTGTTCTGCGGGTGGGTGACGTGCACGGTGCGCAGGCCCGTCGGCCGGTGGGCCGCGACGCGCACCATGGCGTGTGCGGCGTAGTCGACTTGGAGCATGTTGAGGGAGTCCTCGGGGTTGCTCCGGATTCGGACACGCAGTGCGCCGTCGCCGCCCGGCCGTGCCTGGGCGTCGGCGCCCAGGCTCACGTCGATCAGGCGAGCGAGGATCCCCAGGGTCTGGTTCGGCAGCCCATCGGGGATCACCTGGTCCAGTACGAGAAGGCTCGGACGCATGATGGTGACCGAGCGGCCGGTGTGTGCGGCCCACCTGCGGACCAGGCGCTCACCGTTGAATTTGCTTTCCTCGTAGTAGGTCTGGAAGCCTGCCTCCTCGCTCAGGTCGTCCTCCAGGATGTGGCCACCGCTCCGCCGCCCGGCCACGTAGGCAGTGCTGGTGTGGAACAAGTGCGCCTGGGGGGCCTGGTCTGCCAGCTCCAGCAGGCCACGGGTCCCGAGGATGTTGGTCCTGAACAGCGGAGCCGGATCACCCACGAGGGCGAGCAGGCCCGCGCAGTGCCAGATCGAGGTGAGCCCGTCGGCTGCCGCAGCGATCTCGCGGCGGCCGAGCCCCAAACTGGGCTTGGTGAGGTCGCCCTCGACGTAGCGCAGGCGGCCCAGGGAGCCGGCGGGCGGTGGATCGGGTTCCGCCGCAAGAACCGCCGCCTCGACGCGTTGACGCAGTGTCAGGGTATCCGCGCGTCCCAGGATCGTGATCACTGCCCCGTTCCCCTCGTCGAGCAACCGCCGCAGGACGCGGCATCCCAGGAATCCGGTGGCACCGGTGAACAGGATGGACAAGGATGGCTCCCAGGGTTCAGAACCGCCGCTGTCGGGACGGGCTGAGCGTGTTGCGGCGACGCCACCCTACGGCCCAGTGGTCTCCGCGAGTACGATCCGCTGCCTCCGCTACCTCCGTTTCGGCCGAGACCAGACGGGGCCGCTGCCCGAACCCGCAGTCAGGTCATGGTCGTTCGCCCACATCCTGACCTTGCGAGATCGACATGGTCTTCACTCGAACGAGCTTGCTCCGGCAACGCGGGCGCGGTGCGCACTCCGATGTGGTCGCGCGTCACACCCACGCCCCATCCGTGACTTTGTGCTGTCGATCAAATACCGTGAGTGCTTCGCCCGCATGAGGGCGACCGACTGGAGAACTCGCCACCCCAGGCATGGATGAGAAGGGCTCACATGCATCGGGACCGGGAACGCGCAGACCGGCAGGCCGTCGCCATCGTCGGGGCGGCCTGCCGCCTGCCGGGGGGCATCAACGGCCTGGACGAACTGTGGAATGCGCTGGAACAGGGCCGGGACCTGATCGGGTCGGTGCCTGAGGACCGCTTCGAGACCAGCCGCTTCGTCGACCCCTCGATGCCGCGCGTCGGCAAGAGCTACACGGCGGTCGGCGGTTTCCTCGACGATGTCGCCGGCTTCGACGCCGCCTACTTCGGCGTCTCACCCAAGGAGGCGGCACAGGTCGATCCGCAGCACCGGCTGCTGATGGAACTGGCGGCCGAGGCCCTGGACGACGCCGCCGTGGCCCCCGAGACGCTGGCCGGATCGGACACCGCCGTCTACGTCGGCATCTCCGACATGTCGTACGGCACTTTGCAGTTGTTGTCGCCGCGCACGGTCAACGCCTACACGATGTCGGGCAGTGCCAGCTCCATCGCTGCCAACCGCCTCTCCTACACTTTCGATCTGCGTGGTCCGAGCATGGCGGTGGACACCGCTTGCTCGTCCTCGCTGGTCGCCCTCGACCAGGCATGCCGGAGTCTGTGGTCGGGCACCAGCCGGGTCGCGGTGTGCGGAGGGGTGAATGTGCTGCTCTCCCCTTTCCACTACGTCGGGTTCTCACAGGCGTCCATGCTGTCGGCCCGTGGCAGGTGCGCTTCGTTCTCGGCCCAGGCCGACGGTTTTGTGCGCGCTGAGGGCGGCGTGGTGGTGCTTCTCAAGCGGCTGGACGATGCGCTGGCCGACGGGGACCGCCTGCACGGCGTCATCCTTGGCAGTGCCACCAACTGCGACGGCAGGACGATGGGTCTGGCCCTGCCCAATCCCCAGGCCCAGGAGGAGTTGCTGCGTCGGATCTACGCCGAGGCGGGCGTCGACCCCGACGAGTTGGTGTACTTCGAGGCGCACGGCACCGGCACCCCGGTCGGGGACCCGCTGGAGGCCCGGGCCATCGGCCGCGCCCTGGGGATCCGGCGCATCACCGGCGACCTCGGCATCGGCTCGGTCAAGAGCAACCTGGGACACCTGGAGCCCGCATCCGGACTGGCGGGCCTGTGCAAGGCGCTGCTGGTGCTCAAACACCGGGCTGTGCCCGCCACGCTGCACTGCGAGCAGCCGCATCCCGACGTGGACTTCGCGGGGCTAGGCCTGCGGATCGAGGTCCGCAACCGGGCGCTGCCCACCGATGGGCGTCTGGTGGTGGGGGTGAACTCCTTCGGGTTCGGCGGTGCGAACGCGCACACCGTGCTCGCCTCCGCTCCCCCCGTCCTGCCGCCCGGCGCGTCCACGGCACCGCCCGAGGGCCTGCCGGTGCTGGTCTCGGCGCGCACGGAACCGGCTCTGGCCGAGGCGGTGCGCCGGATGACGGCCCGGCTGGCCAGCGCCGCGCCACGGGAGTTCTACGACATCGCCTACACCTCGTGCAGGCGCCGCGGCAAGCACGAGCACCGCGCGGTGGTGCTCGCCCGCTCCACGGGGGACGCGGAACGCGGGTTCACCGCTCTTGCCACTACTGACGAAGCATCAACATCCCTTCAGCAAAAGGCTGATGGTGTGACGCACTCGGGTGGCGCCGCAGCCGTCGGCGGGTGGGAGCGCGGGGCGGGAGCACCTGCGGCCGGCGCGAGTGCCAAGGCGGTGGAGCGTGGCCGGGTGGTGTTCGTCTTCTGCGGCAACGGGTCGCAGTGGGCCGGGATGGGTACCGACCTCCTGGCGGGCGACTCGATCTTTCGCGAGACGGTGAACCGGGTGGACGCAGCACTGGCCCCCCTTCTGGGCTGGTCGGCGGCCGAGGCATTGGCCGCGCCGCCCGAGCAGTGGTGCCTGGACCTGACCGAGCGCGCACAACCACTGCTCTTCACGCTCCAGGTCGCCTTGGCGGCTGTGTTGCGCGAGCGAGGCATCGAGCCGGCGATGGTGCTGGGGCACAGCGTCGGTGAGGTAGCCGCGGCGCACTGCGCCGGGGCGCTCACCCTGGCCCAGGCCGCGCTGGTGATCGCCGAACGCAGCCGGTTGCAGGGCGCCACCCGTGGCGGCGGCAGGATGGCGGCGGTCGGGCTGTCGGCGGAGCGCGCGGCCGAGCGACTCTCCTCGTTCGGCGGCAGGCTGGAGATCGCGGGTGTCAACAGTCCGCAGGACGTCACCATCGCAGGCGACCCGCAGGCGCTGGCCGACCTCGGAAGGCAGCTGACCGGGCAGGCGGTGTTCTTCCGTGAACTCGACCTGGACTACGCCTTCCACAGCAGCTCCATGGACAGTCTGGCCGAGCCCCTGGGCGCCGCGCTGGCCGCGCTGGCGCCCTCCCCCGCCGCCGTCGCACTGCACTCCACCGTCACCGGCGCCAGGGCCGGGGGTACTGACCTGGACGCGGCGTACTGGTGGCAAAACGTGCGTCGGCCGGTCAGGTTCAGCGCGGCAGTGGAGCAGGCACTCGACGACGGGGGCGACATCCTGCTGGAGATCGGCCCCCACCCGGTGTTGCAGACCTACCTGCGGCGTATCGCCGCCACGCGCCCCCGAACCGCCGTCACGGTGCTGGGAACACTGCGCCGTGACGGGGACGGAGCCACGCAGCTCGCCACCACCCACGCAGCGCTGCTCGCCGCCGGAGCGGACATCGACTGGGGTCGGTACTTCCCCCGCCCGGGCCAGGTCACCGGCCTTCCCGCGTACCCCTGGCAGCGCGAACGCCACTGGGAGGGCACCCGGGAGTCCTGGATCAGCAGCAGCGGCGACGGCGTGCTGCGCCATCCGCTGCTGGGCGAGCGACTGCCTGCCCCGCTGCCGGTGTGGCAGGGCCCCATCGAACCGGTACTGCTGCCCTGGCTGGGCGACCACAGAGTGGCCGGATCGGTGGTGATGCCGGCCACCGGCTTCGTGGAGATGGCGCTGGCGGCCGGGCGGGCGGTCTGCGCCGGCCCGGTGGAGGTCGAGCATCTCGACCTCAGCCGCGCTTTGGTGATCCCCTGGGCAGACCCGTCCAGTGTCCGCGTGCAGCTGAGCCTCTCCCCGGACGACGGGACGGTGAGCATCACGAGCACCAACCACGGCCCCGGCCGCGCGGCCGACGCAGCGCGCCCGCACGCCCGCGCGAGGGTTCGCGCCTTGCTGCGGGACCGCCCCGAATCCCTTGATCTCAACACGGTACGGGAACGCTGCCCACGGTTGACGTCGGCCGACGAACACTACACGGCGTGCGCGGCGGCGGGATTGGCCTACGGTCCCGGCTTCCAGGTACTGCGCGAACTGCGCGTGGGTGAAGGCGAAGTCCTCGCCACCTACCACCACAGCACACCGGGCGATCCCTACACCGCACATCCCGCTCTGCTGGACGGCGCGCTGCAGGCAGGCGCCCCGCTGCTGGCGGGGCTGGTGACCGACGGGCACGCATGTCTTCCGGTCTCGATCGGGGCGGTGCGTCTCTGGGGCACTCTGCCCGAAACCGGTGTCGTCCGGGTACGCGAACGCACCCGGACCACCGAGGAGGTCTGCTGGGACATCACGCTCACCGACCAGGACGGCGTCGTCACCGCCGAACTCGACGGCTGTCGGCTGCGCCGTCTGGCAGTCACCGCGCGCGCAGGCATTGCCGTCTACCACACGGTGCTGCGCGCCGCCCCGCACAGCGACCTTCCCTGCGAACCGTCCCCCCTGCCACCCCCGCGGACCGTGCAACAGGCGGCGGCCGACCGGATCGCCGAGCTGCGATCCGACTGGCGGCGGTTTGGGCATGAGAGGTTCGTCCCACTGTTCAAGGAATGCAGCGCGCGCAGCATCGGCACCACGCTGGCCGCCGTACTGCCCGAGCCGTCCGCGCCCTTCGAACTGGACGATCTCGTGGCAGCCGGAATGCAACCGCGCTTCCGTCGCCTGGTCTCCCTGCTGATCCCCCTGTTCGTCCGGCACGGGGTGCTGGTTTGCGAACCGGACGGCCGGTGGCGGTTGACGGCAGCTGAGTTCCCCGTCGATCAGCTGGTCCGACAGATCGCCACCGAGCTACCCGCGTTCGTCACCGAGACCGCGCTCGGAACCCACCGATGGGCCCACCTCGAGCAAGTGCTGCGCGGCCGCACGGATCCCGTGGAGCTGCTGGGCTCCGAGCCCGTGGCCAAAGCCCTGGAGCAACTCCACGACACCGCCCCGGTCTCCCGCTTCCACAATCGCCTCACCCAGGCACTGCTGCGCGAGATGCTGCGCGACTGGCCGGTCGACCGTCCGCTGCGGGTCCTGGAGATCGGGGCCGGTACCGGGGGCACCACGGCGGCGCTGCTTCCGCTGCTGCCCGCGCAACGGACCCGCTACTGCTTCACCGATGTCTCCCCGCTCCTCTTCCCGCGTGCCCAGAAGCGCTTCGCTGCTTACGACTTCGTCGACTACCGGGTGCTGGACCTGGATGCGGACCCGCTCGGGCAGGGCTATCCGCAGCAGGGATTCGACGTGGTGGTGGCGGTCGACTCCCTGTACATGGCCAAAGACCTGACCGCGGCACTGCACAGGGTGGCCACCCTGCTCGCCCCGGGCGGCCAGCTGCTGATCGGCGAGTCGCACGACCCGGAGATGCTCGCCCTTTCCCTCGGTACCCCGGACAGCTTTCACACCGGTACCGACACCGAGCTGCGGCCCGACTTCCCGCTGCTGTCGCGCGAGCAGTGGCCCGCCCTGCTGGAGCGGTGCGGCTACCGCGACATCGTGCAGACCGGCCATGACCGCAAGCCCACCCGCGACCACCGGAGCGTCCTGCTCGCCGGTGCCCCTACGCCCGAGTCGGCGGCACCGCCCGCACTGCCCACCGCGCCGGCGGGAGCGGTGTTCGTCATCGCGTCCGAGACCGTGGGCCAGGACCCCTTGGTCCACGCCCTGGCCGACACGCTGACCGCTGCGGACGCAGCAACCGTGCGCGTCATCCGGGCCGAAGCCGAACCATCCGCCTGGGACCGGGCCCTGTCCGCCGCGACCGCCCCGCCCGAGACCGGCCTCAGCACTCCAGTGATCGACTCCGTCGACATCGCACTCCTCCTCGGCGGCTCGCCGCACAACGAACCCTCGTCGCAGAACGACCCTGCGGACCAGGTCGTCCAGGCAACCAGGCACACGGAGTTGCTGCGTGTGGTCACGGCCGCCTGCGCACGTCTGCCGCGCGAGGTCGGTGCCCGGCTGTGGCTGGTGACCCGCACGAGCGGCGCCGTGCCCGCCCTGGCGCGGATCACGGATCCCGTCCACGCCGCCGCGTGGGGCGTGGCGCGCTGCCTGGCCAACGAGCACCCGGACCTGGACGGACGCCGCATCTGCCTGGAGCCCGGCGCCGACCCGGTCTCCGACGCGCGACGGCTGGCCCGCGAACTACTCGGTCCCGGCACCGAGGACGAGGTCGTGCTGACCGCGGGCGGCCGGTTCGTCCCGCGCGAGCAGCACCGACCAGTGGCCGGGCCGACGCGGGAAGCGGTCCCGTTCGCGCTGAGGTCGCGCAACCCCGGCCTCTCCTACAACCTGTCCTGGGAGGAGGTCCGACGCCCGCAACCGGGGCCCGGCGAGGTCGTCATCGAGGTGCGGGCCGCCACGCTGAACTACCGCGACCTGATGCAGGTCACCGGCCTGCTTCCGGCGGCGGTCATCGAGGGAACGCCGTCCGAGAGCGGTCTCGGCCTCGAATGCGCCGGCGTCGTGACAGCCTGCGGCTCCGGAGTGACCGGCCTGCGGCCGGGTGACCGGGTCGCCGGCATGGCGGCTGCCTCGCTGTCCTCGCACACCGTGGCCCGCGCTTCGCACCTGTGGCCCATCCCGGCGGGCCTCAGCTATGACGAGGCCGCCACCACGCCCGTGGCCCTCGCGACCGTCGTCTACAGCCTGTTCCGCCTGGCCCGGATCCAACCGGGCGAAACGGTCCTGGTGCACGGGGCCGCCGGCGGAGTCGGGCTGGCGGCCGTCCAGTACGCCAGGGCACACGGCGCCACGGTGATCGCCACCGCCGGCAGCGACCTCAAACGCGCCTATCTCCACGCGCTGGGCATCGACCACGTGCTGGACTCGCGCAGCCTCGACTTCACCGACCAGGTCCTCCAGATCACCGCGCACCGGGGCGTGGACATCGTTCTCAACTCACTCGCGGGCGAGGCGATCACCCGCAGCCTGGAACTGCTGCGCCCGGGCGGCCGGTTCCTCGAACTGGGCAAACGCGACATCCACGAGAACAAACCGCTGCTGCTGCGCCCTTTCGGCAACAACATCGCCTTCTTCGGGGTGGACCTCAACGCGATCCTCGATGTTCCCCGGGAGATCGACCTGGTCGTCGCCGAGGTCGGCCGGCTGCTGCGCGAGGGGCGGTGCCACCCGCTACCACATGCCGCATTCCCCGCCGCCCGGGTCGCCGACGCCTTCCGGCTCATCCAGCACTCCCGGCACATCGGCAAGGTCGTCGTCACCTTCAGCCCCCTGGACGAACCCCCGGCGGTCGAGCGGATCACGCGCACGCCCACGCTCGACCCCCAGGCCACCTACCTGGTGTCCGGTGGGCTGGGCGGCTTCGGTGCAGCCACCGTCGGCTGGCTGGCCGGCCTCGGCGCCCGGCACCTGGCCCTGGTCGGACGCCGGGGTACGGACAGCCCGGAGGCCGGCGCCATCCTGTCCGCCCTTGCCGATCGCGGGGTCACCGCAACCGCCTTCGCCGCCGACACGACTGACCCGGAGACCATGCGGGCCGTGGTGGCCGCGATCGATGCCGACGGTCACCCGCTGCGCGGCGTGGTCCACTGCGCGATGCACCTGGACGACGACGCGCTCGTGGACCTCGACGAGCAGCGCATCGCCGCCGTGCTGAAGCCCAAGATCGGCGGGGCCGCCGTCCTGGACGCACTGACCCGGGACCGCGACTGCGACCTGTTCCTGCTCTACTCCTCCGGCAGCGCCATGGTCGGCAACCTCAGGCAGAGCACGTACGCCGCGGCCAACCTCTACCTCGAAGCCCTGGTCCGCCGACGACGACAGGAAGGACGCAGCGGGCTCGCGATCGCCTGGGGAGCCATCAGCGAGACCGGCTACGTCACCCGCAACAACCTGACCGAGGCCCTCAGCAGTCTCGGCATCGAACAGGTCCGCCCGACCGAGGCGTTCACCGCCGCAGAACGACTTCTCGACGCCCGCGCCGTCGTCGCGGGCGTGGGCCGCTACAACTGGGCCAAGGCCGGCGCGATCCTGAAGCTGGCGACCAGCCCGCGAATGACGGGGCTGGCCCCCGCCTGCGACGATCAGGACGGCGTCAGCCGTACGGAGCTCATCCGCGGACTGGCCGGCGAGCAGCCGCTGGTCTTCCTGACCAAGAACCTGACCGAGCTACTGGGCGCAGTACTTCAGATGGATCCCGAACAGTTCGACCCCCATCGTCGGCTCGACGCGTACGGCCTGGACTCGCTGATGGCGGCCGAGCTACTGATCTCGCTCCAGCAGCGCTACGGCGTGGACATCCCGCCCATGGAACTTCTGCGTGGCAACGCGACGATCGCGGACATCGCCCAGCTCGTGCAGCTGCGGCTGGGTCTTGGCCCCGCCCCGGACGGTTCGGCCGCCGACTTCACCGCTGTGACCGCGCCGGTGCCCCGAGAGGCACAGCCCAGTACCAACGCGCCCGTACTCGCAGCCCTGCCCTTCCCGCAGCAGCCGCCCGCCGCAGCTCCCAACGGCGCGGTCACCAACACCTGATGACCCGCCTGCTATCCGGGAAGCCGATCCAGTCGTACCGGGAGCCCGTCCGCGAAGCAGTGCAGGACGGAGAAGTCGAAGGCCCGTTCGCGGTCTTCCCGGATGCTCCAACGGAACGTCGTCAACAGGTGATACATGATGGTCCTCATCTGCCCCTCGGCGAGGTGAAGGCCGATGCACTTGTGCACGCCGTTGCCGTAAGGCATCAGAAGGTCGCGTTGCCGACCGGTGGTGCGGCCTGCCGGATCGAAACGGTCAGGGGCGAAACGGTCGGGGTCCGGCCAGATCTCGGGCAGCCGCTGGGTGAGCATGATCTGCGCCGCCACGAACGTGCCGGCTGGAATGCGGTGCCCGAGGATCTCGGTGTCCCGCGTCGCTGCCCGCGGGATGATGAAGACCGGTGGCAGCAGACGGAGTGTCTCCTTGAGCACCCGGTCGAGGTCCTTGAGCCGGTCCGTCGGCGCGAGGCCGAGTTCCGGGGTCCCGGCCGACAGGCACTCGGCGCGGACCCGGTCCTGCCACTCGGGGTGCCTGGCCAGGAAGTAGCAGGCGGAGGCAAGCGTGTTGGCCGTCGTGCCGTAGGAGGCGATCAAGAAAGCGACGAGGAAGTTGGCGAGGCTCCGGCCGCCGTGGGCGGCTTCGGGCAGCGTGGCGAGGCGGGCGAGCAGATCGCCGCTGGTGCCCTGCTTGGCCGTGATCATCTCCCCGAAGTACGTCTCCAGTGTCGCCCGCTGTTTGGCGGCACGGGCCCACAGACTCCCCGGCAGAGGGATGCGCAGGGGTGACACAGCGGCCTTGCTGATGGCCTTGAACCCTTCGTTGAGTTCTTCCAGCCTCCCGATCTCGCACGTGCTGGTGAACTCCTGGAGCGAGAGGCCCACCATGAGCCGTTCCAGGGCGGACTGCAGTCGGAACCCGTCGCCGGTCTGCCAGGTGTCGGTCTGAGCTCTGGTGAATGCGGCCGAGTTCTCCACGTGGCCGCGCACGCTGTCGCGGCTGAAGGCGCTCTGAATGATCCGCCGCCAGTACAGGTGTTCAGCCGCGTCCATCGAGGACAGTGCGTCCGGGAGCAGCGAGCCGACCACCGGGTTCCAGCCAGGGCCGCTGGCGAACACCCGGTCGTGGTTGGCCAGTACCGGCGCCACGGCTTCGGGACCGGCCAGGAAGACGGCCCGGTTGCCGACGATGGTGGCACGGGACACCGGCCCATAGCGCCGGTAACGCTTCATCCCCCAGCCGACCGGGTCGCTTCTGAAGGCGAGGGACTGCCCGAGGAACGGGAAGCCGGAGTTCCCCGGGATGCCCCGCCATGAACCCGCGCGCCCGTGGCGGCCGGGTACGGGCCGGAGGGCTGTGTCCGGCGTCGGACTGGACACAGGACAGCGAAGCGGACTCATCACTCAGATCACTCGCCCCTGGAACGGCACCGCGCGGTCGGGCTCGCGTCGGGCGGCATACCAGCCGACCGCGCGTAGCATGACCTTGTGCTGGGTGTGCGGCCAGTGCCGTGCGTTCGCGTTCCAGGCCAGTTCGACCAGCTGTTCGGCTTCGTTCTCGCAGGCCGCTACCGCCCCGCAGTCCCGCAGGGCGCGGCTGGCCGCTTCGATCGACCGGGAGTCTGTGGCGCCGCCACGGACTCCCGCCCACAGCGCGCGCAGGGCGCTCGGCGGCATCAGGCCCACGGCGTGGGCAAGCGGCATGGTGACCTTCCCCTGATGGAGGTCGTCGCAGGCTCGTTTGGCTGCGCGGCCGTGGGCCCGGTCGGCTGCCGTGGTGACGCCGTACAGGTCGGCCACGTCGTCGCTGATCTGGTAGGCGAGCCCCATCGCTTCGAAGTAGTCGCCGGTGGCGCGGATCTGGTCCCGGTCGGCTCCGGCCAGCAGGGCCGCGATCTCGCACGTGCCTCGGGCGGGGATGCCGGACTTGAGGCGATGAGTGGTGCGCAGGCGTTCGAGCAGGAGGGTCGGGTCACCGGAGTCGACCGCGTGGTCCATCGCCGCGGTATGCCCGGCGATGTCCAGCGCCTGCCCGGCGTGGCCGGCTCGAAGCCCCCGCAGATAGACCTCGTAGATCCGCAGACGCAGCTCGGGGTCGTCCGCAACAGTGTCGCGCAGCACCCGGTCGAAGGCGAAGTAGGCGGCGGTACCGGCGTTGATCGCGAGAGCCTGGCCGTACACCGTGTGGGCTGCGGGCCGCCCCCGTCGCAGTGGCGAGCTGTCCTGGACGTCGTCGATGATCAGGGAGCCGATGTGCAACAGCTCGATGGCGGCGAGCAACGGCCGGTAGCGGTCGGCGCCGGTGCCGAACATCTCCAGGACGGCGGCGGCGCTGTACGGCCGCCAGGTCTTCCCTCCGACGTCGGAGAGGTGACGCACCGGCGCCGAGAGGGCCGCCGCCAGATCCCGTCGACAGCTGTCGTCCAGGGATTCGCCGCCGCGCAGGCCCGCCATGGAGTGCACGGACGCGCGGTCGCAGGCATCGGGGTACAGGGCCCGGATCTCCTCCCGGACCACCCGGCCGATGCTGCTCATGTGACGCTCCAGGTTGACCAGGCCGCCGTCCGGCTCGGTCACCGCGAAGGCGTCCCCGCCGACCGGCCGGTGACCCAGTGAGCCGTGCACTGTCGCATGACCGCGCCAGCCCACGCCCGTGAGCAGCGACCGCGACTCCTGCTCGGGTACACGCGCCTGCACCGTCAGGTCCAGCGCCAGATCCGGAACCCTCAACCGCCACCGGACGGGGTAGACGTTGAGGGTCGCCAACGATGTCCAGGTCTCCTCCGTGCTGACCGTGCAGGTGTGTACACCGAGCCGCCCGTCCGGCGCGGTCGCGCGCAGGAACCGCTGATGGGGCCCCGGCCCGTCCGCGACCGAGCAGCTGTCCAGGTCCAGGTGCCAGCCGTTGTCCAGGTAGAGGGACAGCTCGTTCCCCGCCGTGTCAGCAGCCGCCCCTGGCCCGAGGGATTCATCACTGGGCTCCTCGTACCAGGCGGTGCCGGTGGCGGTGGTCGGGCTACCGTCGCGCCCGGTGAACGTCGCGACCACGCCCGAACCGCGCCACCTCTGCCCGTCGAAACAGGGGAGGAACTCCAGAAGCACGTCGAGCCCTTGTGCTTCGTCCGCGAGTCGGAGACGCCAGGATCCCTCCGCCGGGGATTCGAACGCGCCGACGGGGCCGAAGTCGAGCTTCCCGTCCGGTGCCGTGGTGACCGGATGGCTGAACAGCCGGTCCGGCAGGGTCGGCACACCCGTCGCCAGTGCGTCGTCGAACGCGGCCCGCACCCGCCGGTCCACCGAGGTGTCGTGAGCGAGCGCCGTCCGGCAGGCCCGCAGGGCAGGGCCGTCCAGCCACGAACTGCGGGCGAAGGCACGGCCGGTGATGTCGGTCGTGCCGCACGAAAGCGTGGTGCGGACGGGTCCGGGCACCTGCGGTTCGCCGCTGCGGACGAACGTGACCTCGAAGGCGTACTGGTCCCCCTGCGGTGTCCGTACCAGGGCACGCACGCGCCACCGGTCCGCCCACCGTGGCGCCGGCTCCGCGTCCGCCCGCCTGTTCCCGCCGGTGGCGGTCGTGGTAACGGGAACCTCCACAAGCCTGCCCATGTTCAGCTCGACTCCGCACACGTATCAAGGTTCTGCCACGCCGCACCCTAGGTCGCCCTGGGCTTCCCGGGGACAGGTTCGGCAAGCGGGCCCGCAGACATCACCCCGATGGCCGACCTCCCCCGGGTGACAGCCACCGCGACGACCACCCACAGGACTTGGGTCGACCCGCCCGAGCGCCGAATCAAAACAGAAAGTAATGGAATGGATACTCTCTGAGAGCGGTGGGCCAGCGGGCCTGCCGAGCCTCGGAAGGAAGAGCCATGGTTTTCGAGAAGCGGCCGGCCCCGGAGGGCCCGAAAGCCGAGCCCCCCGTCGGCGGCCAGCGCTCACGCCTGCTCAGGATCGGGTCCGTCGCCCTCCTGCTGACGGTCGGGGTCGGCGCTGCCTGGCAGGCCCGGGCCCAGTCGCATACGCCTGCGCACCGGGTGCTGATCGGAGCGGAGGACGAGACCTGCAAGGCGACTTACACCCTCCATTTCTCGCCGGGCATCACCCCTACCCCCACCACCCAGACGGTCACCGGCGCGGGCACCTTCCAGAACTGCGCCTCGCCCGACGGGTCCGCCGGAACCGCCCACCCCGTGTCCTTCACCGTCGGAACCGGCACCAGCGTCCTGGGTTGCAGCGGCACGTTCCCGCTGACCCGCACCAACAAAGTCACCTGGAGCGACGGGACGACCAGCACGGTGGACGTGCACGACACAGTCGCCATCGACTCCACCAAACCGATGGGCACCCAGATCACCGACGACTCCGACGGGACCCAGGTCACCGCCGGCAGGGACGTGGGCGACTCGGTCTCCCTCTCGCAGACGGTGCAGTCCCTCACCGGAGCCTGCACCAATGCCTCACCGGTCACCGCCATGACCGGCGTGATCGGCGGCGAGGCCCACGCCTTGCTCTGAGAGGGTGTTCGATAGGGGATTCCCCCCAACTGTCCGGCTTTGGTTCTTGCGGCACGGACTCGTTTTCAGGATCTCGTGGCGGCCGGGTCCGTGT